>CAYUYL010000021.1:0-19277 GCA_964449195.1 uncultured Filomicrobium sp. | reverse complement strand
TCGCCGTTATTCCCATGCTCGCGCTCATTCCACTGCTTGCCTTACCAGAGCTGGCAGATATAGCAGCGAGCAGTCATGGTGTTGCGAGTGATGGACATTCTGATAAAGGCGATCACGGCGATCATGGCCCTGCGCTGAGCCTGGTTGAGGGGCTGGCCGGTTGGCAGCAGGTCCTGGTTACGCTTGCTGCCATTGCATGTGTGATTGTCGGCGGGCGTTATCTCACTCGGCCGATGTTCAATTTTATCGCAATTGCGCGCCTGCGTGAGATCTTTGTTGCAACAGCCCTGCTGTGGGTTATTGGCATTGCGTTGTTGATGAAGCTGGTTGGGCTATCGCCTGCGCTTGGCACCTTTCTCGCCGGTGTGATCCTGGCCAACAGCGAGTACCGTCACGAGCTGGAGAGCAATATCGATCCTTTCAAAGGTTTGTTGCTTGGCTTGTTTTTTATCACCGTGGGTGCCAGCATCAATTTTGAGCTACTGCTGGGCAATCTTACGCTGACTCTGGCGCTGACATTTGGCTTGCTGGCGTTGAAAGCCGCGGTGCTTCTGGGGCTGGCTTACATGTTCGGCATGAAAGGGGCTGATAAATGGCTGTTCACGCTGGGGCTGCCGCAGGCCGGTGAATTTGGTTTTGTTTTGTTGTCGATGACGGTTGCAAACGCTGTAATCCCGCAGGCGGTTGCCGATCAGTTGTTGTTGGTTGTTGCCCTATCAATGCTGATGACTCCGGCATTCTTTATTCTATACGATAAAGTCATTGCACCTGGATATGTCACGCAGGAGACGGGCGAGGCAGACGAGGACATTCCGGAAGGGTCCATAATTATTGCCGGACATGGGCGATTTGGCGGTATCGTTAACCGAATGCTGCGCGGGCTTGGCTATGATCCGACTGTTGTCGATTACAGTTCAAGCCAGCTGCAGATGCTGCGCACCTTCGGTTTTCGTGTCTATTTCGGCGACGCAACGCGCCCCGATTTGCTGCACGCTGCCGGGATTGAGCGCGCCAAAATGTTGGTTGTGGCCATTGATGATCGCGATCAAGTCACCGAGCTCGTGCATTATGTGACGCACAATTATCCCCATGTTCACGTTGTGGCTCGTGCCCGTGATCGCCAGCACGTTTACGAACTTTATGCTGCCGGTTGCAGGGATATTATTCGCGAGACCTTTGACAGCGGTGTGCGTGCCGGGCGCTCTGCCCTGGAAGCTTTGGGCATGCATCCGTTTGATGCTGAACGGCAGGCGCGCCGTTTTGTTGATTATGACCGGCGTACAATTGCCGAACTTGCAGATGTTTATGATCCGCATGTTCCGTTGCACGAAAATAAGGCCTACGTCGAGCGGGCCCGTAAAATCCGGGAAGAGAATGAGGCTTTGCTGAAGGGCGACGATTCAGCTTACAGCAGTGGCGGCAGTGTTGGCTGGTCTCCGCCCTCGATTGCAGACGTTGAGGCTGAAGAAAGTAAACGTGGTTAATTGCATTGCTATGGTGTGGTGATACGCTTCGCGCGGCAGGCGCAAACTGCCCATAAGTAAGAATGACCGCATTGGTATGGCTGGGTGCAAACCATGCAAAAGAAACGCATTGTTTTGATCATTGGCGGGGGTATCGCTGCTTATAAATGCCTTGATCTCGTGCGGCGGGTGCGTGAGAAAGGTATTGATGTGCGCACCGTCATGACCAGGGCCGCGCAAAACTTTGTCACCCCCCTTTCGGTCGCCGCACTCAGCAATGACAGAGTCTTTACCGATTTATTCGATCTCGACGAAGAGCGCGAGATTGGCCATATCCGGCTCTCGCGTGAAGCATCTTTGATCGTCGTCGCCCCCGCCACGGCGGATTTGCTGGCAAAGATGGCGGGCGGCCATGCGGATGATCTCGCCACCGCCGTGCTTATGGCAACAGATAAACCGGTTCTTGCAATGCCTGCTATGAATCCCCGGATGTGGAGCCATCCTGCAACCCAACGCAATGTTGCCCAACTCAAATCCGATGGCGTGCAGTTTTTGGGCCCTAACGTTGGTGAAATGGCCGAGGCCAATGAGGCTGGGCCGGGACGCATGGCAGAACCCGGAGAAATTGTTTCTGCTATCGAACAATTTTTGGCCGGTTATATGCAACTCAAGGGGCGTCACGTGTTGATCACAGCAGGGCCGACCCACGAGCCGATAGATCCGGTCCGCTATATTGCAAACCGCTCTTCCGGAAAACAGGGATACGCGCTGGCCGTTGCGGCGCGTAACATGGGGGCGGATGTAACTCTGGTTTCAGGTCCGGTAAACCTTGAGGCACCCCATGGCGTACAATTCTGCCCCGTCGAAACAGTGCGTGAGATGCTGACGGCAGTTGAAAGCGCTTTGCCGGCTGATATCGCTATTTTCGCGGCTGCTGCTGCCGATTGGCGCGTCGATCAACAGGCGGAACAAAAAATTAAGAAAACCGGACAAGAGGCGCCGGTTCTGTCTCTCGTGGAAAATCCTGACATTCTGAGTACAATTTCGAAGTGCCAGAAGAAGCGTCCGAGATTGGTTGTCGGTTTTGCTGCTGAAACTGAAAACGTGATTGAGAACGCCAAAGCCAAATTACGCAAAAAGGGCTGCGACTGGATCGTCGCCAACGATGTCTCACCAGATAGCGGCGTCATGGGAGGTGCACGTAATACCGTTCATCTTGTCTCTGGCAGCGGCGTTGAAAGCTGGCCGGAGATGGACAAACAGCAAGTGGCTGATAAGATTTTACATTTCATTGCGGACGAAATTCATTCTGCTGATGCTGCCACATGAAATATCCAGGCCTTTAAGTTCTTGCCAGCTCTGTGAGAGATTGCGGGATCTGTGCACAAAGGAGCTGTGTTGTCGAAGGGCATCCAAAGGGTGACTAGCGATAGATTTCAGCTTAAAATGAAAAGATACTGGACATCATCTTCCGAGATATGTCAGAATATACTTGATTTAGATGTATTGCCGGATTACGAAAAAGTTTAGAGTTATTTCGTATCAGCTTGACCATCCCACTCCCATTATCTAGCAAAAGACACCGCCTCATCAGCGGCCCGCTTATGGAGTAGGTTATCTATGCTATGCAATACGAAACGGAAACACCCTCGAAATCGACGACGAACAGGATTTATAATATATGGCAAATACGTCTTCAGCTAAGAAGGCTGCACGGCAGACATTGCGCCGGACTGAAATCAACAAGGCACGCCGTAGCCGCATGCGTACGGAAATCCGACGTGTTGAAGAGGCAATAGCGGCGGGAGATAAGAATATTGCTGCTGAAGCTTTCAAGGCTGCACAACCAATCATTGTGCGGTCGGGGCAGCTTGGAATTGTGCACTCAAACGCAGCCAGCCGTAAGGTCTCGCGTCTGGCAAAGCGCATCAAGCAGATGGGTGTAGCTGCCGAATAGCAGCGACGTTTAAAGTTAAGAACTGCTTATAAAACGCTTGGCAGATTTTTTGTCTGTCAAGCGTTTTTTGATTCGGAAAAAAGTTGTTTTTTGTATTGACGAGGTCAATTAACGGTGTGGCTGTACCATCACATCGTGTGCCGGGTCAGGTCTGATGAAAATATACAGTGCGGATTTGTCAGTAAAGACTATTTTAATATTTTTCAACTTTTACAACCTGTTAGGCTTGATTCTGCTCGTCCGCGGGCGGATTTTTTGGGATAAATTTCTGCTTTATTGTAAGACTTTTATCATCTGGCTGAGCCGTCATTTCATAGTTGCGTACCCAGGCTTAGAGCGATATGATCTGCACATAGTTTGCAGAGCATGTGGATATCGTGGAAAGAGGTGCTTAAAAAATTGTGTATCTCGTGTTTGCGATGCAAAAAGAGAATAGGAACTGATACTTCAAGCGGTAGATCTTGCGAGAAGGTTCGTCCCATTCAAAACATATGTAATATAGCCACAAGTCTTGCGTTTGAGAGTTTAAGTTTAGTTGTCGACAGGTGGTATGTGAAGGTCGTGCAGAAATAGTTCATTGTTGGAGGAGTAGTTATGCGGAGAATATTTCATGATTAAAGTATCAAAATCTCGGTCTGTAACTCAGCTTTGTCAGCTTATTCAGCAGACGACATATTTAGACAATGCATTCCATACTTTTAACCAAGCTTCCAAAACACGTTCAGTTGAAGTTGTGGGAATTTACAAGCGCGATACAGAGCATGAAAAGCTTTAGAAAAGCGATGCCGTATCGGTTTTAACTTCCGGCAAAATAAAAACGCGCTTAAGGGCAAAGCGCATTTATCCGGCAAGCTCAAGAAAAATAAAAAAATCCGTGCCACAAATATGGCAGCGGAAAAAGACACGCGCTTGCTAGAAAATCAATAACTTCTACTGTGCGGGGTGAACAAATGCATGTTGATGGTTTAAGTTCAGCGAAAAACTCTTGGAATACAGGTTCTGGAGTTGATGCTTTAACTCATACGATGCCAGATGGGCCAATGCTTGAAGTAGGCGGGGAAGAGAAGGCGTTGGAGAAACAGCAGCTGAATTCAAAATGGCAGAAAACTCGTAAGGTTCTCAAGGTTCGTCTTGGAGAAGAGGTTTTTGAAAGTTGGTTTACGACATGTGGCGCGGAGCGTTACGTCGATAATGTTTTAACACTTTCTGTTCCAGTCAAGTTTCTCAGGCGCTGGATACAGTCCCACTATATGGACGCTATATTAGAGTGTGCGCGCAAAGAATTTGCGGATATTGAGCGTGTACAGGTTGATCTTCGTGAGCCGAGTGCTCCTAATAAGCCGGGGCTTGAGGCAGGGCAAGCAAAGCCACACAATAGCGGGCAAGCCCCGTCAAGACCGGCTACGCCTCATTCACCTGGTTTTGCCGGCACTCGCCCAATTCCGGACGCTGGCCCAGGTGCACGGCTTCCAACTCAGGCTGCAGGGTTTGAAGGATCGCCTTTGGACCCACGCTACACCTTTGACGCATTTGTTGTTGGAGGTGCTAATCGCATGGCTCATGCCGCTGCAAGTCAGGTGTCGGAAACCTTGTTTTCCAAATCGCGTGCGTTTAATCTGCTTTATATTCACTCTGCAGTGGGGCTTGGTAAAACCCACCTTTTTCATGCCATGGCGTGGGAAGTCCACCGCCGCATGCCTCAGGCCCAGGTGCTCTATCTGACAGCAGAACGTTTTCGTTTCAGATTTGTTGAAGCTCTGCAGAGCCGTGATGCGTTGACCTTCAAGGATCGTTTTCGCAATATCGATATGCTTATGATCGATGATCTTGAGTTTCTTCACGGACAGCACACGGAAACGGAATTCGACCACATTATCAATGCGCTGCTTGATGGCGGCAAGCAAATTGTCGTTGCTTCTTCTCGTGCTCCCAATCAGGTGGATAAGCTTAGTGACCGGTTGCGCTCACGCCTGCAGCGGGGCTTGGTAACTGAAATTACAGCTCCCGACTACGAGTTGCGATTGAAAATCCTTGAACGCCGGATTTATGAAAGGCGTTTGGAGGATCCTTCGTTCGAGGTTCCGGCCAATGTGCTTGAAATGTTAGCGGAGAGGCTGACTGAGAACGGCCGTGAAATGGAAGGCGCTGCCATTCGTTTGCACGCGCAATGGCAATATATGCGTACGCCAATTACAGCTGCGATTGCTGAAACGGTCATCAGGGATCTATGTATGAGTTCCGAGCCGCGGCCAATTCGTATTGAGGATATCATAAAAATTGTTTCGCGGCATTTCGGTGTGTCCAAGCCTGATATTCTGTCTCAGCGGCGTCACCGGTCTGTAGTCTGGCCTCGTCAGATCGGCATGTATTTGGCTAAGCAGCTGACAGCACGGTCATTGCCTGAAATCGGACGCCGGTTCGGCAATCGTGATCACACGACGGTCCTGCATGCAATCCGCAAAATTGAAAGCGCCATCGATAATAACCAGCGCTTGCGGGAGGAGATTGATGATCTTAAAAAGATGCTTAAGACCTGAGTGTGTTATCTTGGCATGACTGCCATGAAGGCATGCCATGAAACCACGAAACGCGCAAGCTGAAGGTGCTGCTGCTTTTGTACCTTCATCTTGCCTCTCCCGGTTTCTTAATTAGCATCAGTTTCCGCGCTGTGTTCTGGGGTATGTGCTTGCTGCTATGTCCGTAGGTTACCAAACGATTGTAAGCTCAGAACACAATCAAACTCTATCCCTCTTGCCGGCATTGGTGCCTTGGGTGCTGAAATGGCGGGGTAGGAACACTGGATTTAGGTGCGGATGGTCATTCTTCTGTGCCTTATTTCGCGAAACAATTCAGCAGGCGCCGCTATAATCTATGAACTTCTCTCGATTTGCTGGATGGGTTCGGATATAGTAGACGCTTGAGTATTGGAAATATATTTCAGGCATTGCAATGAAGTTTGTGATCGAACGTGGAGAACTGCTTAAAGCTCTGGGGCATGTCACCAGTGTGGTCGAGCGGCGTACAACAATTCCAATTCTCTCCAATATTCTTTTACGTGCCTCCAATGGTATCCTGCATTTCAATGCAACTGATTTGGAGCGTGAAGTTGCCGAACAGTGTGCTGTTGAATTGCATCAGGAGGGAGCGCTGACCGTGTCGGCTCACCTTTTGCACGATATTGTGCGGAAGCTTCCTGATGGCGCCCAGGTTGAGCTTGAGCGTGATAGTGAAAGTGAACGTGTTTTGCTGACTTCCGGCCAGTCACGGTTTGCTTTGCAAATATTGCCCGCTGAAGATTACCCCGATCTCGCAGCAGGTGAAATGAGCCATGAATTCGTGCTTCAGGCCCACGAACTTAAACGTTTGATTGAGAAAACCAGGTTTGCGATATCGACGGAAGAAACCCGTTATTATCTGAATGGCATTTATTTTCATACAGCCGGTGCAGCAGACGGAACACCAACATTGCGCGCTGTTGCAACCGATGGCCATCGTCTTGCGCAGATCGAGCTGCCTTTGCCGGATGGGGCTGATGGAATGCCTGGTGTTATTATTCCGCGCAAAACTGTGTATGAATTGCATCGTCTCCTTGAAGATGGTGGTAAAGAAATATCCATCGGGGTTTCTGCCAGCAAAGTGCGCTTTGAGATCGGCCGCATTACGCTGACGTCAAAGTTGATTGACGGGCAGTTCCCTGATTATGCGCGTGTTATACCGCAAAATAACGATAAGAAAATGCGTGTCTCTAACGCTGAATTTATGAGTGCCGTTGATCGCGTCTCGACGATAGCCAGCGAGCGGGGGCGCGCTGTCCGGCTCAATATAGCGCCACAACAGCTTGTGTTGTCTGTTAATAATCCTGAAGGCGGCAGTGCAACGGAAGAACTCGAGAGCGATTATAATGCGGATGCGATCGAAATTGGTTTCAGTGCCCGCTATTTGTTGGACATTGCCGGACAGCTGGAGAGTGAAAAAGCTGTCTTCCTGCTCGCAGATCCTGGCTCTCCAACTTTAATCCGCGATACAGAAGATGCCAATGTGCTGTACGTATTGATGCCTATGCGTGTGTAGGTGGAGGCACAATTGCCCGGCTGCGTGCAGCCGCACAAGGCAGAACATTTGAATGGCTGTTATAAACGAGCTGCAAGAAAATACCTCCACAATACTTCAGCAACATTCGCGTCTTTGGGTTGAGGCAGTCTCGCTGACAAACTATCGCAATTATTCGGCACTCGCCTTGCGTGCTGATCACCGTCCGGTGATTCTCTTAGGAGCGAATGGGGCCGGCAAGACGAATCTCATGGAAGCCGTTTCATTGCTTGCTCCTGGACAGGGGTTGCGGCGCACGGCCTACTCTGATCTTGCAAAAAACGATGGTGCGGGAGATTGGGCGGTTGCAGCCACGCTCCATGTTGATGGCGAGAGCGTCCAAATTGGAACGGGTGTGCAGCCGGAGAGTTCCGCCCATGCGCGTTCAGGTCGGATTGTACGCATCAACGGTGTCGCACAGTCCGGCTCCGGAGCTTTGGCTGATTATGCGGAGATGGTCTGGCTGACACCCGCATCGGATGGGCTGTTCACAGGAGCTGCATCTGAGCGTAGGCGTTTCCTGGACCGGCTTATTCTTTGTTTCGATCCTAGTTACCGCACACGCGCCGGACAGTTTGAACGCGCTATGCGCCAGCGCAACCGGCTGCTTGATCATGGTGGCAGCGCCTCATTATTAAGTGGTCTTGAAACAATCATGGCGGAAACCGGTGTTGCCATTGCTGCTGCGCGCGTTGAAGCCGTGAGTGCATTACGCTCTGAAATGCGGGCCCGTCAGGAGCGGCAGTCCGGCGCCCTTTTTCCGTGGGCGAATTTGAAACTTGAAGGCGGCCTTGAAGACGCTTTAGAGCAAAACCCCGCGGTTGACGTGGAAGATTGGTATTGCCGCCAGCTGGTTGCAGGGCGCGAACGCGATCGGGCAGCAGGACGGACATTGTTAGGGCCTCATCGCAGCGACCTGATTGTGAGCCATGGGCCGAAAAAGATGCTTGCCCGTGTCTGTTCAACAGGCGAGCAAAAAGCTTTGCTCATCAGCCTGGTCCTTGCACATGCGGAATTATCGTCTGCCCGCCGTAATAATATTGCGCCAATCCTGTTGCTCGATGAGATTGCTGCCCATCTCGATAGCGCGCGCCGGGCTGCATTGTTCGATGATATTTTACGCATCGGCTCCCAGGCTTGGATGACCGGTACGGATTATGCCGCGTTTGAAGCACTTGAGCAGCGGGCACAATTCTTTCGGGTGGAAGAGGGGCGGGCCGCGCCAATGTAGCGGTATATGCTGCAGCAGTTCGAGAGCTGGAGACGCCAGCCTGAATATACTGAAAATAAAGCAAAAAAAACCGTGGTTATTGTTGTGTGCCGGGTGCAAAATTGCGCATGAATGCGCGAACCATGCTATGGTTTGTTTTCGACGAAAAACAGTTAGGGACAATATTGAATATGACCGCGCAGCCAGTGCCTCCAAAAAAAGACGCTCATGCCTATGGTGCAGAAAAAATCAAGGTTCTGAAGGGCCTCGATGCTGTACGCAAGCGTCCTGGGATGTACATTGGCGATACGGACGATGGCTCTGGTCTCCACCATATGGTATATGAAGTTGTTGATAATGCCATTGATGAGGCGCTTGCTGGTTTTGCCAGCGAAGTGAATGTCACGCTCAACCCTGACGGTTCCTGCACTGTTTCCGATAACGGCCGTGGGATCCCTGTTGGTATGCATCCCGAGGAAGGTATTTCAGCTGCCGAGGTGGTCATGACACAGCTGCACGCCGGCGGAAAATTCAGTGAAGGCGAGGACGATAATCCTTATAAGGTTTCAGGCGGCCTTCATGGGGTTGGGGTATCTGTTGTCAATGCATTGTCACAATGGCTCGAACTGCGCATCTGGCGTGATGGCAGTGAGCATTTCGTTCGTTTCAAGGACGGTATTTCCGAGGCACCGCTGGAAATCGTAGGTCCTGATAACGAACAGCAGGGCACACAGGTCTCCTTCCTTCCAAGTCTCGAGACCTTTCAAGGGGTTACAGAGTTTAACTTTGATACTTTAGAGCATCGGCTCCGCGAACTTGCGTTTTTGAATTCAGGTGTGCATATCGTTTTGACCGATAACCGGCATGCTGATCAGCGCCAGGAGATTATGATTTACGAAGGCGGCCTCAGCGCTTTTGTTAAATACCTTGATCGTGCCAAGGCTGGTTTGATGGAGCAGCCGGTCACTATGCTGGGAGAAAAGGACGGTCTTTCGGTCGAGGCATCTTTATGGTGGAACGAATCTTACCATGAAAATGTTTTGTGCTTTACCAACAACATCCCGCAGCGCGATGGCGGAACACACTTGGCTGGGTTTCGCGGTGCTCTGACACGCATTATCAACAAATATGCAGATCAAACGGGCGTTGCTAAAAAAGAGAAATTTTCTATTACCGGTGATGATGCGCGCGAAGGTTTGACTTGTGTGCTTTCCGTAAAGGTGCCTGATCCCAAATTTTCCAGCCAGACTAAGGATAAGCTTGTCTCATCAGAAGTTAAAACGGTTGTTGAAAGTGTAATCTCAGACCAGCTCTCTGTTTGGTTCGAAGAGCATCCGCGCGAAGCCAAGCAAATTATAACCAAGGTGTTTGAGGCTGCCGCTGTGCGTGAGGCTGCGCGAAAAGCTCGGGAACTTACACGTCGTAAAGGCGCGCTTGATGTCAACAATTTACCCGGCAAGCTAGCTGAATGCCAGGATCGTAACCCTGCAAATACAGAAATGTTTATCGTTGAGGGTGATTCTGCAGGCGGCTCTGCAAAGCAGGCGCGGAACCGTGAATTCCAGGCTGTTCTGCCGATCCGTGGTAAGATCCTCAATGTCGAACGTGCCCGCTTCGACAAGATGTTATCCAGCCAGGAAATCGGTACTTTGATTACGGCCCTTGGCACGGGTATTGGCCGTGACGATTTTGACATCGGCAAGCTGCGCTATCATAAAATTATCATCATGACAGATGCTGATGTTGATGGGGCCCATATCCGTACGTTGCTTTTGACGTTCTTTTACCGTCAGATGCCTGAGCTGGTTGAAAAAGGCCACTTGTATATTGCCCAGCCGCCGCTTTTCAAAGTCGTAAAAGGAAAGTCGGAAGCCTATTTGAAGGACGAAAGAGGTCTTGAAAAATTTCTTATAGATCAAGGCCTTAATGACGCCAAGCTGACGCTGGCTAATGGCGAGGACAGGGCTGGTTCCGATTTGCGGGATATTGTGGAGCGGGCGCGTGTGGCAACCCGTTTGATGGATGAAATGCACTCGCGCTATACACGATTCGTTGTGGAACAGAGTGCGATTGGGGGAGCCTTCAATCCTGATCTTTTGTTGTCTTCCGAGCAGGCGAACAAGGTGGCTGCCGGCACTGCTGAGCGGCTGGACAGAGTTTCTGAAGAGACGGAACAAGGCTGGGCCGGTAGGTTTGGCAACGATGGGTTTTCCTTTACCCGAGAAGTTCGTGGGGTGCTTGAGGCCCATAGTCTTGACCGGCCTTTGCTTGGATCGTTGGAAGCGCGGCGTTTGCATGAGCGTCACGATTATCTCGTTGAAATTTTCGAGCAACCGGCAAAGTTAGTGCGCAAAGAAAGCGAGCAGGAAATTTTTGGTCCGCGTGGTCTTGTGGAGGCCGTTTTTGCCGCGGGCCGCAAAGGCATAACGCTGCAGCGCTATAAAGGCCTTGGCGAGATGAACCCTGACCAGCTTTGGGAAACGACACTTGACAAGGACGTTCGCACTCTTTTGCAGGTTAGGATCGGTGATCTTTCAGAAGCAGACGAAATTTTCTCCAAATTGATGGGAGATATCGTCGAACCACGCCGTGAATTCATCCAGGAAAACGCACTTGCCGCAAGTGTTGATGTGTGATGAAAAGTGCTGTCATCTCGTATGCCAGCACGGCACTTTTGAATTTATGCTGAGCATGTTTCAAGAATATAAGATAAAAAATGTATGAGCGATGTGTGCTTTGCTGCGAATTTTAAGCATTCGCAAAGCGCTTGCACACTTACGAATAGATCAAAATGATCTATCGATACAGTGGCTTGGCACTCTTCTTGAAACCTATCTAAATCTGAGAGCTGAACATGGTATTTTTGTTCAAGGCTATTCCATTTTGATAGTGCGGTTTGATATGGCGATCCATTCTCTGGAGGCGCTTACCAAAGACAATTAAATTCACGCTATTTATGGTATTTACAAGCAACAAACGCATTCAACTCAATTTGTGATGTTAAAGGGCAACGGCTATTCAGCTAATTTGTCAGCGGAATCTTCAAAATCGTTAGCTGCAGCAGATTTGCTTGCCTTTGCAACCATTTGCCGTGTCCTGCGAACTGGGCGTTTTAAGAAATCCGGCGGCGAATCTTCTGTTGAAAAAGCATCCTGCTTTGTTTTGCCTGGAGACAACCCTTCGCTATTCGCTGCCGCGATATCAGTATTCACTGCTTCGGTTTCACGTTGGGTTCCATTTCCATTGCGGCGGGAACGGTTCGAGCTGCGCGTACCGCTTCCACGCCGGGACCTGCTGCGTTCCTGGCGTTCCGTGCGCTCTGTACGTGCCTCCGTTGCGGCTGCTTCAGCAACCTCACCGTTTATCGATGCGAGATTGCAGTCGGGTTGAGCTTGCTGACTTTGCCCCAAGCCTTCGGAATTCTGAAAATCTTCAGCGTCCGTTTGCTCAGTATTATCACGCGAACGCTGGCGGTTTTCACCGGCACCATTGAGATTTTCGCTGTATGACGATTGTTGTTCCCGATAGGTCATAATGATGCGATTATAGTGCTCTGCATGTTGCAGATAATTCTCAGCAAGCACAGGGTCTCCGGATGCAAGAGCATCGCGTGCGAGAGAAATATATTTTTCTGCTATATGCGAGGGAGTGCCACGGATCTTTATCTCCGGACCATTTGATTCAAAGCTTCGCGTGAGAGGGTTTTGCCCCTTCCGGTTACGGCTGCGGCCGCGGCGATTTTGCTGTCCCTGCCTCATAGGCTCCATTCTCAATTATTAAGTACTATTTTCTCATGCATGAGGCTGCACACAACGCACACGACGCTATATGACAGCGCAACAAAGCATCTTTTGAAATCGGTCACTCAACCATTTTACCCGTCTTGATCTTTTCATTCATACCGGCATCTTCACGTATGAAGATGGATGCGATCATTACGATTTGCGCTAATCTTTAGCCTCGCTACTGCTAAAGCGCCGCCTAATGGTCGCAAATTTAAAGATTGCCGATGTCGTGCAGTCTTAATTTTTCACATGCCAAAGCGGTGATGTTCCGCGCAATGCACGACAGCATGTGTCTCCCTCGCTCATTTAAAATGGTAGCGGAATCTAAGTCTGATTCCAACTCTTTTTCACTTCAAACTCACGAAAATGTCTCTAAAGCCACACATCTCTCACAGCCTGCGAAATCCTGCCACACGCCAGTAATATTAAGCTGCTCAGGATCTTGGCTTGAACTCAAAGCCTTGATAACCCTCGCAGCATCATTGCAGGCAGTCTCGACGATCACAAGTCCTTGCGGAATGACGCGTTGCAGGCCATGACCGATACAACGATAAGCGTCCAATCCGTCTACGCCGCCGTTAAGGGCAATGTGTGGGTCATGCTGCAAAACTTCAACCTGCAGAGTGCTGATATCTTTAGACTTTATATAGGGGGGATTTGAAATAAGTACGTCAAATGTACCATCCACCTTTTCAAGATAATTTGATTGCAAATATGTTGCGCGCTTGCTCACATTGAGTGATGTTGCATTTTGCTGTGCAGCTTCCAAGGCGTCACTGCTAATATCAACTGCAACTGCGGTTGCATTGGGAAATTCAGCCAAGAGCGTCAAAGCCAGGCATCCCGTGCCCGTGCCGATATCCAGGACCCGCCATGGATATGTCGGGGCTTGTTTTTTGTTCATGATTTGCAATGCGGCATCGATCAGCGTTTCACTGTCCGGGCGCGGCTCAAGAGTGGCCGGAGAAAGGTAAAATCTCCGGCCATAGAAGTCTTGCCAACCGCGAATCCGGGCGAGTGGCTCACCGCTAACGCGTCGCTTTAACCAGTCTGCAACGCAACTGCGCTGATGTTGTTCCAGCACCATCTGCGGCTGTGAAATGAGATCTTCACGCAGCAAAGTTGTTGCGTCAATAAGTAGTTGCCGCGCCTCGTGCGCGGCATTTGTAATCCCCGCCTCATTGAGTTCGTGAACGATGTACGCGAGGGCGCCATCAAGTGTCATACCAGGGTCTGTCAACACTGCGCGATCAGCCATCGTTTTCTAATGCGGCAAGCTGTTTTGCTTGATGTTCTGTTGCCAGAGCATCCACAACTTGATCAACTGCGTTACCCGCAAGCATTTCGTCAAGCTTGTGCAGCGTCAGGTTAATGCGATGATCTGTGACGCGGCCCTGTGGGAAATTATATGTCCGTATGCGTTGCGATCGATCGCCGGAACCAACTTGGTCACGCCGTGCTTCAGCCCTTTCATTCGCCGCTTTTTCGCGTTCCATATCATACAGCCGTGATCTAAGGACCTGCATCGCGTTGCGGCGATTCTGATGCTGCGATTTCTCGGCTGAAATAACTGTTATGCCTGTGGGAATATGTATGATGCGAACCGCAGAATCTGTTGTGTTCACGTGCTGGCCGCCGGCACCTGAAGCGCGCATGGTGTCAATGCGCAAATCCTCCTGGCGAATATCCAAGTCAACCTCATCTGCTTCAGGCAACACGGCGACAGTTGCCGCGGATGTGTGAATGCGGCCACTGGCTTCCGTCGCCGGGACACGTTGTACCCGATGCACACCGGACTCGAATTTGAGCCTTGCAAAAACACCGTCACCGGTGATCGACGCTGTAATCTCCTTATAGCCGCCAATATCGTTCGGTGAAGCTTCGATGATTTCAACGCGCCATTTCTTAAGTTCTGCGTACCGCGAATACATCCGGAAAAGATCCGCTGCAAACAGTGCAGCTTCATCACCTCCGGTGCCGGCGCGCACTTCAAGAATAACACTTCTATCGTCTGCCTCATCTTTTGGTAAAAGTTGGATTTTAAGCTGCTGCTCAAGATCGCTGATCTTGACTTCGAGATCACTTAACTCCTCTTTGGCAAGAGCTGTCATTTCTGGATCGCTTTCGTCGCCCGATAGAAGTGATTTAAGATCGCCTGTTTCTGATTTTGCAGCCTCCAGCTCCCGAATTGTACTGACAATTGGATTTAGATTAGAAAATTCCTTGGACAAGCGCGCAAACGCTGAGGGATCGGCATTCGCATTCATTTCCTGCTGCACCAATTCCCAGCGCTCAACAAGGCTGGCTAATTTATCTTCTGGTAATGAGTTCATCTTTTTTAGCGCTTTGTCATTTTATTAGATTTCTACGTTTTCGCGCATAGCAAAGTCTTGCAGGGCCTGCCTCAGGTCTGGGTTATGCGGAGCGGCAAGTTTGTCTTCCATAAAGCTGCCAATGCAGGTCCGATTAAGTGAAAGGATCATTTTCTTGACCGGTCCAATTGCAGCCGGCGCAATCGACAAGGCTTTATAACCCAGGCCGATAAGCGCCATGGCCTGTAATGGTTGTGCAGCGAGTTCACCGCATAAAGTCACCGGCACATTATGGCGCTCGCCAGCTTCCTGGATGATACGGAGTGTGCGAAGTGCTGCAATCGACAGGCAATCGTAACGTTCTGATACCAGGGGATTGGCACGGTCTGCCGCATAAAGAAACTGGAGCAAATCGTTACTGCCGACGGATACAAAATCAATCTCGGCCATTAAGGCATCCAGTTCAAAAAGAATGCTAGGCACTTCCACCATGGCACCAACTTTTATGCCGGTTGGGAGTGGATCCTGGCGGCTTTGTGCGCGTTTTTCTTCGCTTTTTATCAGTTGTTTTGCTTGTTTGATTTCCCAGGCTGTACTGACCATCGGAACCAGCAGGCGTAATTCACGACCTGAGGACGCTCGCAGCATGGCCCGGACCTGCAATTTAAAAAGTGCCGGGCGATCAAGTGCAAGACGTATGGCACGCCAGCCTATAACAGGATTATTCTCTTTATGCTGACGCAAATATGGCAGTGCTTTGTCCCCTCCGATATCAAGCGCGCGAAAAACAACCGGTTTATTGCCAGCACTTTCCAGGATTTTGCGGTAAGTTTGGATCTGCTGTCCAAGCCGAGGAAATGTCGACACAATCATGAATTGCAGTTCTGTCCGGAACAGCCCAATGCCTTCAGCTCCACTGTCCTTGAGGTGTGCCATGTCAGCCATCAGGCCGGCATTCATATAAAGACAGATTTCAGTACCATCAGTTGTTATCGCCTTTTTATGGCGCAGGGCTTGGTATTGTTTCTGACGCCGCGCTCGAAACCGGACTTTGTCGTTGTAGGCCTCCACGACGTCCGATGACGGCCGGAGGTGGACCTGTCCGGTTGCCCCGTCGACGATGATAGGATCGCCAGGTGAAACCTTATCAACAATGTCTGCAATTTCGCCGACGGCTGAGATGCCAAGTGCACGGGCGACAATCGCGACATGGCTCTGCCCCCCGGCTTCTTCAAGCACCAGTCCTCTGAGCCTGCCACTATCGTAATCAAGAAGTTCAGCAGGGCCCATATTGCGGCCAACGAGAATTGTATTGTTGGGAAGATTGAGAGATTCGAATGCGGCCGTCGTGCGCCCAGCCAGTACGCGTAGCAATCTTCCTGCTACATCGTCGAGATCGCGCAGGCGTTCACGCCAAAAGGGATCATTCTGATTCAGCATGCGTATGCGGGTGGCATTCTGGACCCGTTCGACAGCAGCCTCCGCCGTTAGTCCGTCGCCGACCGCTTCCTGCATACGGCGTTCCCAACCCTTGTCATTAGCAAATAAGCGATAGGTCTCAAGAACATCACGATGCGCCCCTGCATGAGAAATTGTTTCATGCGCCAGCATATCGTCGATGCCGGTGCGCAGATGTTGAATTGCGCGGTTCAGGCGTTCTGTTTCATGCGCCGCATCTTCCGCAAGCAGTGTTGTGACAACGACGCGGGGTTCATGCAGTACCACATATCCCAGGGCAATACCGTCGGCAATCGCCGAGCCGTTTAAGGCGGCGGCAGAGGTGCGATTGCGCTCATCTCCCACCATCGCTCGGGTAACATCACCTGAAACAAGATGCTCGGCAACAACCATGGCCGTTGTTTGCAAAACCTCTGCATCTTCCTCTGAATAATTGCGATGCGTTCGGTTTTGTATCGCGATGACGCCAAGCACGACACCACCACGCAACATCGGCACCGCAAGCATTGAATGATAGGGGGCCTCGCCGGTTTCCGGACGGAATGAAAAGGCAGGATGTTTTTGGGCTTCAGGTTCATTAACCGGCGCAGCCGTTTCAGCCGCCAGTCCGACTAGGCCTTCGCCACGGTTTAACCGTGTATTTCGGGTTGCATCAGGGTTAAGTCCTTTGGTTGCGAATAATTCCAGGGTGCCGTCCTGGCGTTTGAAATAAATCGAGCAAACTTCAGCAGACATTAATCTGGATATCTGCTGGACGATCCTGTTCAGTCTTGTCTGCCCATCTGTCGCCTCAGCCATGATTTTACGAAGCTGGCGCGTAATGAGGTGCAGAGTGGGCTCTGACTGTGTTTTGAGTTTATGATCGCTGCGTCTTATAGCCATGAGAAAACATCGGGTTTAGGTGAATTGCGACGTGCTGCGGCAGCGTGCGTTACGTACCTTAAAAGTTCTCTGACGTGCGAGCTTTAATCTTTATCAAGCTCATAAACGGAATGAAGTGTGCGGACGGCAAGTTCAGCATAGGCTGCATTAATAAGAATGCTGACTTTGATCTCAGATGTTGTGATCGCAAGAATGTTGATGTTCTTCTCTGCAAGGGCGGAAAACATCTGTGCTGCGACGCCTGCATGTGATCGCATGCCGATGCCGATCACCGATACCTTGACCACATCGTCAGAACTGATGATGTCGCTGTAACCAATGTCCTTGCGTGCTTGCTCAAGCACTTGTCGTGTGCGATCCAGTTCGGCAGCGGTTACGGTGAATGTCATGTCTGTATGTTTGCCATCCGAGGACAAATTCTGGACGATCATATCAACATTAATGTTAGCCTTTGCAAGGGGCCCGAAAATGCGTGCGGCGATGCCGGGCTGGTCAGCGATATGCAGGATCGTGACCTTAGCTTCGTCCTTTGCGTATGCAATTCCGCTTACAATTTGCGCTTCCACGATTTCGTCCTCGCCACAAACAATTGTACCAATTTCATCCCAGTTGTCACTGCTGAGCACTGCCGGGATGCTGCCGGGATCAGCAAAGCTTGAAAGCACCCGTGTGCGCATATCATGTATCATGGCCAGCTCCACGGATCTGGTCTGCAGGACCTTCGATCCGAGTGATGCCATTTCCAGCATTTCTTCATAGGAGACGCGCGACATCCGCTGCGCTTTCGGCACAATGTGTGGGTCAGTTGTATATATGCCGTCGACATCTGTATAAATGTCGCAGACATCTGCTTTAAGCGCAATCGCCAGCGCAACGGCACTTGTATCCGAACCGCCACGTCCTAGTGTGGCAATGCGGCTGCGTTGCGGCTCGATACCCTGGAATCCTGTGACGACCGCCACCTCACGTTCGGCAAAGCGCTCAACGATGCTTGAGCCGTCAATATTCTGGATGCGTGCAGCGCCATGAGCACTATTCGTTACAATCGGGACCTGCCACCCATGCCATGAGCGTGCTTGAATGCCAATGGATTGCAAAACGATAGCAAGCAGGCCGGCTGTGACCTGCTCGCCGGATGCAACGACGGCATCATATTCACGTGCATCATGCAAAGGTGAGGCTTCACGCACCCACTCGACCAGTTGGTTGGTTGTGCCAGCCATTGCGGAGACAACGACGGCAATTTCGTTGCCGGCGTCGACCTCGCGTTTGACGTGCTGGGCCACATTGCGAATCCGTTCCAGGTTGGCAACTGATGTGCCGCCGAATTTCATGACCACGCGTGCCATACAGATTTGTCCATCTCAACGGCCAGCCAGTTGGCAGACCTGATAAAGGTTTTGAGTTGCTGAAAGCTTACGATTACAAACGATGCAGCTAACGCTGATAGCCAGATCAAGCTGTGCTTAATGCTAGGGTTTATTGGCATCCACCGCGCGTGAATGCCAATAAACCCTATCCTCAGCAGGCTTTAGCGCGTACTCTTAGCGGGAATACCGTAGGCTCGCAACTTTCATGCGCACCAGGGCTGATAAAGCCGCGCTTTTTTCAGCTACTTTTTTATGGCAACCAAACCCTCTCATCGTTAAAAGTGATTGGGATGTCAATATTACAGTAAAAATCAATGTCATCTGCAAATATAGATCATGATGAAGTTGCCCGTTTTTCCGAGCAGGCCGGTGAGTGGTGGGATCCGCACGGCCCGTTCCGGCCGCTGCATCAAATTGGTCCTGTCCGCCTCAAATATATTCGCGACCGCGCGATTCGACATTTCTCTTTGGATCCCCGCGGCCTCAATCCGTTCAGTGGGCTGACATGCCTTGACGTTGGCTGCGGTGGAGGGTTGACTAGTGAGCCGCTGGCCCGCATGGGCGCTGCCGTGACTGCCGTTGACCCGGGACATGAAAATATCGCTGCGGCTCAGGCCCACGCAAATCTTTCCGGTCTCGATATCGATTATCGTCCCATTACGGCAGAGCAACTCTTGGAAACCGGTGTAAGCTATGACCTTGTGGTCTGTCTTGAAGTCATCGAGCATGTGCCCGCACCTGTGGATTTGGT
>CAYUYL010000020.1:0-19702 GCA_964449195.1 uncultured Filomicrobium sp. | reverse complement strand
GTATAGGGTGGCGGCGTGTAAGCATCCGAGGAGGTCTGCGCTGATCCGGTAATGCGGTTTGCCGGCGCATCAGATTGCTTGCCATTCTTCATGTTTTCTTGCGAAGTATGGTCTGGAACTCGGGCCGAGGATGAGCTTGTTTGTGAATTCCTTGTCGCAGATGATTGTCGTTTCCGGGCTTGTGATAGCTGCTCCCCGCCGGATTGGTGTGTTGGTATTGGTTGTGCCGCTTGCACTTTTCCAGACGGTAATCCGGAGGCAACGATGGAGACGCGAAGGCGGTCTTCAATGCCTTCTTCAAATGTCGCGCCAACAATAATATTGGCATCTGCATCAGCTTCCTGCTTGATGCAGCTTGCAGCCTCATCGACTTCAAAAAGGGTTACATCCCGGCCTCCGGTGATCGAAATCAGCAGCCCTTGCGCGCCACGAAGAGAGACATCCGTGAGCAGGGGATTGGATATGGCGGCTTTTGCGGCTTTTGTAGCCCGATCCTGTCCCGAGGCTTCGCCGGTGCCCATCATCGCAGATCCCATGTCTTTCATAACAGCCTTGACATCTGCGAAATCCAGATTGATGTGGCCATCCTTCACAATGAGGTCGACGATGCAGGAAACACCTGAATTGAGCACTTGATCAGCAATGACAAAAGCCTCAGCAAAGGTGGTCTTCTCGTTTGCGAGATGAAACAGGTTCTGATTGGGAATCACAATCAGAGTATCGACGCAATCGCGCAAGGCCTCAATACCCGCCTCTGCCGTGCGCATACGCCGCGCGCCTTCAAAGTGAAATGGCTTCGAGATAATGGCAACCGTCAGGATATCCATTTCACGTGCAGCCTTGGCGATCACGGGAATGGCGCCTGTACCCGTTCCGCCGCCCATGCCAGCAGCGAGAAACAGCATATGGCAGCCGCTGATCTGTGAGCGGATTTCATCGATCGTTTCTTCAGCGGCCTGTTGACCAATTTGCGGGTTCGCCCCGGCTCCCAGGCCTTCGGTTAATTTCACGCCCAGTTGGAGACAACGGTCGGCGCGGGAGGAATTGAGTGCCTGAGCATCAGTATTGGCTGCCATGAAGTCAACACCTTCGAGCCCCGATGCCATCATGTTGTTGATCGCATTGCAGCCCGCACCGCCAACGCCCATAACACAAATGCGCGGTTTGAGATCCATAACCTCGGGTAATTCAAGTGAAATGCTCATGCTTCTCCCCGTAGACATGGACCAGACATCTGCTGTAAAGCGTCTAGCCCGATTTTGTCAGTCATTTGTCACTTTAACCGGCATGCGGCATGGCAAGACCAGATCGCCCCAGGCTGCCGTTAGAAACTTTCGCGAAGCCATTGCTCCATACGTCTCATATACGACTCGTCGGTACGCTTCTTAACGCTATCTGAGTACATGATTTGCTCGGGTGCCGCATCCACAACTTGCAAGCCAGCCACAGTTGACAAGGCTGGCCCGTTATATTCGGAGGCGAGTCCCTGCAGTTTTGGCGGCGCTCCAATGCGAACCGGGCACTGCAGAACCTCTGCGGCCAGACCACAGAGACCGTTGAGTTGGCTGCCTCCGCCCGTCAGAACGATGCTGTGCACAAATCTTTGTGCAAGGCTGCTTCTTGCCAAACGCTCCTTTACGAACTCAATCTGGCGGCGTGCTCTGGGATATAGAATGCCTGACAAGTCTGCTACGGTGGTTTCTTGCTGCTCTCCCTGTAGAGCACGGTAGTTCACCAATTGATCTGCCGCAGAATCCCAGTAGGGGCGATCAGCGTATATTTCCCTATCTGGATACAAAACCGAACCGTAGAGCGTCTTGATTCGCTCGGCTTCTGCAAGAGATATCGAGAGGGCTCTAGCGATATCGTGGGTTAAAGTGGCGCCACCAATCGCTAATGTGTCTGTATATATTAAGCGGCTATCGACAATAACTGCGATTTGCGCAGTTCCTGCACCTATGTCGATGCATGTGACCCCTATTCTCTGCTCATCCGGAGTTGTGGCTGCTACCGCAGAGGCGAAGCCCGTCGGCACAATTCTTCGTACGCCCAAATAGCAGCGCTCAATGAGGCATTCCAAATTGTTGAGTGGTGCCGGGTCGCCTGTGACCGCATGAAATTGGCAACTGAGCCGTTTGCCAAGCATATTTTTGGGATCGCGAATGCCTGTTTCGCCATCGAGTGCGTAATGAATGCGGTTGAGATGTATCAGAGTTCGTCCGGACCGTTCGGCATATTGATGCGCACATATCTCGAGATGCTTAAGGTCGTCCGGGCGTATGCGCTCTGCTTCAAGGTTCAGATGCGCCGTGAAATGGGTTGAGTTGAGGCGACCTGAGGAAAATGCAACATGGACGTTCTCTACCGTGATGCGGGCTGCTGTTTCTGCATCTCCGATAGCGCCACGGACAGCGCGTTCTGCCTGGTCGAGATCAATAATCATACCGGCACGCACCCCTTCGGCCTGCCGCTGCCCGAAGCCGATAACACGGCTGCCATTGACACCGGGATCAACCCGGCGATGCGCGATAACGCAGGTGATTTTCGATGAGCCGATGTCAAGGAAGGCTACGATATCGTTTCTGAGCGAGCGGGGCGAAAGCATGGTTTTAGCCTTTGAGAGCTCGTTTACGGTGTGTTGCGTGGTAAGAGGTCGTATCAGGGACACTCTTGAGCTGCGGGAGAAAAACGATCTGGCCGGTATTCCTCAGGTCGAGATTTTGAAAGTTGAGATCGATCAGGCGTTCCCCTTTATGGCCCGCCATAAGAGTTGTGAGAGCTTGGACATAGTGTTCTTCCGGAAGAAGGATTTTTCGCAAATCTTCCAAAATTAACGTCCAACGACGATTTGCAACGCGTACAGCACGCAAGCTGGTGGGGGACAACTCCGGATAGTGTTCAAGACTGCGAAAGAGAGAACGGGCTGCCTGTGGCGCACCCGGCCCCTCAATAACCGGCAGATCGCGCACGGCACCTGCACGCACAACAGCCAATTGACGGCCGTCTTGATTGACAAGAATCTCGCCGTCCCGACTTATCCATAGCGCGTATGGGTGGTGTTCCTGTACAGAAATATCAAGGCGATGTGGGAATGTTTGTTTGATATGAACACTGCGCACCCATGGCAAGACTTCCAATTGTTTACGGGCGCCATGTGCATCAAAACCAAAAAGAGACTGAGAATTTTCAAGCTCTAAAGCCGCGAAAATTTCATTGTCTGAGGTGATCTTGAAACCGCTCAGTGAAATTGTTTGTAATCCAAGTCCGATGTGGGCGGCAAACTGATCTAGTTGTTTGAGAAGTGGTGGCGCTGTGCGGATGTATCCGCCAGCTTTGCTAATTCCAAGCATTATGAAAGCACAACATAGAATCGCGGCCGCTGGAGCCCAGCGCATGACAACTTGAAGCCCGCCGTTCCCGCTCCGGCGCGCCTGGCGCACATCTTTCTGTCGATTTCCGGCGCGCACTTCCATGCGCTCAAGCCACGGTTCGGTCATCTGCAACTCCAGTGTGAAGTCATCAACTGAAATGTAGCGGGCCTTGTGACGCTCACCACTTCTGAACGTCAACGGGCCTCAGCGTAGATCAAGAGTTGTCAGCAAGTCATTACGTCTTGCGGTATGATCAAAGCATCGACCGGACGGAGTTAAATTAACGTTAAATTTATGAGGAACGATAGTGATTATTGTTTGCAAAGCAGAATAATCGGCCTGCGAAATGCAGATTTGGGCCTAAAATCTGGCTCATCTCAAAAAGCTGCTGAGGCTTGGCTGTTTGTATTTTATTTATGCTCTTCCACGTGACGCTCGATGAGTGCCTTATTAAAAGCCTCCATTGCGTCCACCCGTTCAGCCCAGCCTACGACCGATTCATCATCCCGTGCTGAAACCACGGGCAGACGTTGTTTTCCTGTTCGGTCAAACATGCGCAGCGCTGTTTCAACGGTATCGTTTGCTGTCAACCATTCCGCATCTGTCTTTGGGTTACGGCGTGACACTTGCGAGTTGTCGTCATGAAATTTGGTAAATGCTTTAACTTTCAGTGCGCGCATGACCTCCTGATGCGGTCCTGCCTGGATAGAGATGCCCCGCTTTGACAATTGCCAATGGAAAAAACTATGCCCCAGGACAGCCCGCGTCAGACCATGCGCGATGGATACCGTTAGCAGGACCGCAATTGTGATGTCATGACCTTTGGTGACCTCTAAAATCATAACCGTGCTTGAGATTGGAGCGCCCAGAACCGCACCTGCAACTGCCGCCATGCCAAGCACGGCATAAAGGCCGTTGCTCGATGCCATTTCAGGAAATACGGAACTGGCAATCATGCCAAATGATCCTCCAGCCATGGCGCCAAGATAGATTGCCGGAGAGAATATTCCACCAGCAAAACGCATGGCAAGCGTAATGGCTGTTGCTGCTGTCTTGGCAATCAAAAGTGCGAGCATCAACCAAAGCGGATAATGAGTTTGTAAGGCGGCATCTGTGGCTTCGTAGCCAACACCGAAAACCTGTGGGAAATAAAGTGCAATGGAACCAACCATCAGACCGCCCACCGCAGGACGCAGCCACAACGGCATATTGACCTTCCAGGACACTTTCTCTGTTGTCATTAGTGCCAGCTCAAATGCGAGGGCGACCGCAGCACAGGTTACGCCGAGAAGTGCGAACGCCGGAAATTCCCAATATGTCGTGATCTGGTAATCTGGAATCATAAAGGCCGGAGCCTCGCCCAGATGCAGCCGCGCAATCACAGTCGCTGTTACGGCAGAAATCACGATCGGTACAAATGCTGTGAGCGCATAATGAGCGAGAATAACCTCATGCGCAAACAGAACACCTGCCATAGGTGCGTTAAATGCAGATGATACGGCAGCGGCAACGCCACAGGCGAGCAGTGTGCGTCTTAAGCTATGTGGGAGATGAAAGAAATCTTGGATGTAAGAGGCAATCGTCGCGCCAAAGTGAACAATGGGGCCTTCGCGTCCTGCACTTGCCCCAAAGCCCAGAGAAATGGATGCTAGTATGATGCTCCACGAGCCGGCTTTGAGCGATAAATAACTGTCCTTGAGCATACGCGCTTCGATGACATCCGCAACTCCCAGCGGGCGCCGCCCGGGCATATAGTTATGGAGAAGATAGCCAACGATCAAACCGCCGAATGCAGGGGCAAGAACGATCAAAAAAGGCGAAGTGTTGGCGGCGGCCGTCACTACTTTTTCGCTTGCCGTGCCGAGCCAAAGATACTGCCACAAGCCAATTGAGATACGGAAGAAAATTGAAAGGTAAGCCACAATAACGCCAATAGCAAAGGCGATCAGCCAAACGAGTAGCTGGCGGTCCTTGGTGAAACTGTCAACGTTATGGCCAATTTGCGCGTTTAGCAGCTCAAGCACCGATGCCAGGCCGTAATGTACATTCAGCCAGGCTGTTGTACATATATGATGGAAACAGGCAATCGACTGCCCTAAAGCGCCCAATGAACTTCTGTTCCATTGTTGCGAAACTGTTGAAACCCGCAAAGCCGCCGACATTATTCTGCTGTTAAACCTAGGGCATATGCTCACTGACGACACGTCCTAGTAGAACAGCATATCACAAATGTGACACGCAGGAGTCGTGAATGGCTGTCTTGTGGCCTCTGAGAGCAGGCATTTTCTCCTTTAGCGTTTCAATGCAGCCATTTAGACACACTTCAGCTATCTTGAGCCCCTGTTCTTCTTCAGAGCCTGCTGAAATGGCAAAGATCTGTGAAAGATAGAATCTGAGATGTAATAGCAAAGCAAGTACTTCATCAAATCCACAGAATACCGGTGTGGCTGATTACCTGTGTGAATGATTAATTTACATTTAAGATCGAGGTTGCATACGGCATTCAGCATCATGCATTATGAGTGATGGTGGTTCTGTCGCTGCCATGATGGGGAAGGGCAATGAAACGAAGTGTTGTACAGCGGATCTTATCAATTTTTAAAGCTGGCCTTTCTAAAGTACAATTGTTGTGATTATGTATATAATAATAATGGAATCAGATAAAATGCTTAATGGAACAAGATGCAGATTATGAGCAGCTGCAATACGACGATAAAGAACTGCAAGCTGCAATTTGTTTTTGGGTTATATTTCCATGACGCCAGAGGTCATGGGTAAAGCAATAGTTATTCATGCTGCCGAAACGCCAGCGATGCTAGCGATCGGAGACAGTGATAAGGAGCCAGACGCCGTGAGTGCAAACGAAGACGCCGAAAAGGAACTGGATGCCTTTTTTCGGGAGAACCTTCCCAAAAATGAGGGTTTGGACCATCAGGATGATGTATCGCAGCCCACCGATACGTCCATGAGTGATTTTCCGCTATCTGACGAGGAAAGCCTTGCTTTGGCTGAAATTCGCCAAAGAGAAATAGACGGCCGCCTTGACCGTCTGCAGAATAGAATTTTAAAACTTAGGCCAGATCAGCATCCATCTCCATCAGAATTTTCCAAGTCCTCAGACGCATCA
Organism: uncultured Filomicrobium sp.; assembly: GCA_964449195.1. GTDB lineage: Bacteria > Pseudomonadota > Alphaproteobacteria > Rhizobiales > Hyphomicrobiaceae > Tectiglobus. The sequence continues at coordinate 13,204 of CAYUYL010000020.1, read as the reverse complement.
GAACTCAAGAAGAAAGGCAGTATGGTGCCTGCGATGCTTGAGGCAAAACGCAAACAGATCGAAGAGAACCGCCAGAAGCGGTTGGAGGCTGAAAAAACTGAAATGAGAGAGGCGGGTTTGCCTGGGCAAGCCAGCATGCGTACCGCGGCCGATGAAGCAGAACGTGTTTTAGATACTCGCGAAACACAAATTGAACCTTCGGGGAATGCAATAGCAGCCAAAGCCTCTGCTTCGTTACCAAAATCAGAAAAAGGTCTATTAGAACATGCTTCCCCCCCTCCAGTTCCCGCCGTTATAAAGACTGAAAGTCAACTGTCAGCCAAGCCGCCCAAATTGCCACAAGAGCATCCCAGCCGCTTGCAGCATCGGCCATTGGATGACAAAGCCAAAAGCAGTTTCAGGCGGACTCAAATTGCACGCTTTGCTTTTAATGCTGAAGAAGCCAGCGTGCATATCATGCATGGCGATAGCGATGACGAAGAGGCGGATAAAGCCAATCAAAATGTCTCTGTATCATCCCAGAATCGTGAATTTGCTTCAGAACGCGCGCAAACCAAGTCAGATTACAATAACTTTCTGAATGCACTCAATGGACAAAAGAAAAAATAAAACCGGCAACTTGGGAGACTGTCACTGGCTGCGTGATACTGACTTGTATTGGTTTCCGTTTGCATCGCATGCGTGCCATCTTAAATAAGAGAAAAATTGATCTATACCAACGCTTCAGGTGGATGCCCCTCCCCTTTCACGTCAGGTGAAAATCGACAAAATCAGATTATTTTGGTGTTTTAAAAACCTGAATACGACTGTGTAATCTCCTGCATCCTATCTTTATTAGTATATACTCGATTTCGCCAGACTGGCTCTCGTGTGTTACATGATCCAAGTTTTTAATTTTTGGGATCAAGCGCTAGTTGCCTGGTGAAGAGCGTTATGGTTTTTGAAGCCGGAACACAATAAAAAAGCTTATCTTGTTTTCCGGGTTGCACTCTGGGCGCAAAGTGTTGGAGACGGAAGAACGAAGAATACTGGAGTTCCCGATGAGTGATATGCTTGAGACTTATGACTATATCATCATCGGAGCGGGCACGGCAGGCTGTCTTCTGGCCAATCGCTTATCTGCTGATCCCAAGGTGCGCGTTTTGCTGCTCGAGGCTGGCGGTAAAGATAACTACATTTGGATTGATATTCCTGCCGGTTATTTCTATTGCAGTGGTAATCCACGGGTTGACTGGGCCTATAAAACAGCAGACATCGCCAATCTCAACAACCGCAGTCTTTGCTACACATCCGGCAAGGTTTTTGGAGGCAGCTCATCAATTAACCCCATGATCTATGTGCGAGGTCAGGCGCAAGATTATGACAATTGGGCCAGGCTTGGTAACACTGGCTGGGCCTGGGATGATGTTCTCACTTATTTTATGAGGCATGAGGATCAGCTTGCACTTTCTCCTGACCAGTTTGGGGACGTGCATCAAAGGGGTGGTGAATGGCGTATAGAAAAGACGGAAAGCAGTTGGAACATATTGGATGCTTGGGGGAACGCTGCAGAGCAGATAGGCATTCCGACCGTTGATGATTTTAATCGCGGCCATAACGAGGGCAGTAGCTATTTTCACATCAATCAGAAAGCGGGCCGGCGTTGGAATAGCGTGCGTGGGTTCATCAAACCAATTCTTGACCGGCCTAATTTAACAGTCGTCACATATGCCATGGCACAACGACTCATTATTCAAGGCCAGCAGATTCAGGGTGTTGAAATACTGAGAAACGAAGTTCCGATGCGGCTCGGTGCCAGGCGTGAGGTTGTTCTTGCTGCGGGTGCCATAGGTTCACCGCTTTTGCTTCAGAGATCAGGGATCGGAGCTGGCACGGATTTGCAGTCACATGGCATCAATGTTATTGCCAATCTTCCTCAGGTTGGAATGAATCTGCAAGATCACTTGGAAATTCCATGTGTATACAAGGTCGCCCGGGCTAAAACATGCAATGATATGTTTCAAACATCATGGCAGAAGGCCGAAATTATCCTAGGCTATATGCTGCAACGTAAAGGTTCCATATCAATGGTGCCATTGATGATGGGGACCTTCGCAAAGTCGAATTCATCATGTGATACGGCAGATCTGCAATATTATATCAAACCCTTTTCGCAGCAGCACTCCGGCCAGTCATTTCATCGTTTTCCAGCCTTCACTGCTGGCGTGTGTCATATGAGGCCAACGAGCCGTGGATATGTACGCATCACATCCCCTCGCGCCGATGATGCGCCTGAGATCCAGCCGGATTACTTGTCGACAGAAGAGGATCGCCAAGTGGCAGTAGCTGCCATTCAGCAAACGCGTCATATTGTGAGCCAACCAGCTTTGAGGGCTTTTTCGCCTGAAGAATACCTTCCTGGTACAGATATAGAAAATAACGATGCTGATGGGCTTTTGAATGCCATCAGCCAAACCGCGACGTCTCTTTTCCACGCCGTTGGCACCTGCCGGATGGGGAGTGATGAGAATGCTGTTGTTGATCCCTATCTCAAGGTCAACGGTATTGCTGGTCTTAGAATTGCGGATTCGTCAATTATGCCGGTTATCACATCTGGAAATACCAATGCACCGACTTTGATGATTGCCGAGAAGGCTGCTGAGATGATTCAGAAGGATTGGCAATAAAGTCGACCATATTAAATAACAGGTGTGCCTTGTATGCCGAGCCGGAACCAAGGCATTGGGAGCATACCGGGAATTATACCAAGCGAATCTAACAATCATCCATAAATCGCCTAATCCTGTGACGCCACACTGCTCACGGCGTTGGGCAGATTTATGAATGCCTGTCAGGCGCTGCAGCAAGCACTGACGATCTCTTCTTAGTTTCCGAGGACGCAGCTACTGCCAGATATTCTCTATCAGGTTGTGTTCCGGACTATAGGGTGGTAGCGGCAAGAGGGTGATATTGCCGGGGACCTTCAGCGTTTTTTTTGCGCCATGCTACCCTGCCTGACCCAGAAGCACAACGGCAATGGCGCCTCGCCGGCAACGCTTGATATTTCTTCAAGGTGCGTGTTGAAGGCTTGCGCGTTGGGTTTCGGCATGACCCAGGCTACCGACTTCCCGAGTTCCGGTTAGATAGCGCCGAAGATGTAAGCCCGCTCATGTCGCGACCGCGCCTGGTTGGGCGGCAGTCCTCTGAGATCGCCGAATTTGCTGAGCCAACCTGACTTGATAAGATCAGAGCTTAACTGCAGGATTTAGGTTCAAGCGGATGAAAAGGCTGAGCCATTGATTCCCACAGGGATATGGCGCAACCGGCCGGGTGTATCCGGGTCACCGTAAGTCTTTATGAAGCCAAGGACCAAACCAAAACTTATAAGCGACCGCCTATAGTCTGATTTGCTGCAGCGGATGCACCATCATGATGGGGCAATGGTTTTCAGCTGGTGAATAGTGCATATCTCCGTGATTTCCGTATTACTCCGTCACCTGGGCAATATTCTGTGTTGCCAGGTCTCGCAAATAAGCTTTCAATTGCTGCGTACAGCGTTGACCATGGAGGACCTGCAATGTGTTTTCAGGTGCTGGGATCTGCTTAATGATGCGGAGGCGAACCTGATATACTTTTCGTCCCTTGGTCAGAATGCCGTAATTGCCGCTGCTGAGATCCAGCTCTGCTGGCCATGGCAATGCGTTCATGCCGGCAGGGAAGACGATTTGAGCTTTTTTCGCAGCCGATAAATCAATGATATTGAAGAGCTTCGGGCGTTTTGCGTCCGAGCGTACAATATTTACCGGGCTGTTTTGATCGAGGCAAATATCACCTGCTGCACGCACATGAAGTGTGCTCCAGGAGAATGGAATATTCAACTTTTTATTCACACCGCCCGAGGGAGCCACAGAGCGTACAGCACCAACGGAACTGGCCGTTGTACCAGCGGTCTTGACGTAATTGGCAACGGCTTTGAAAAGAGCTGCGTTCGACCGGCCGCCGCTTTTCGCAAGACGTCTGGCCGAGTCACTAAACGGCCCTTCGATCTTCCGGGTTACACCCGATGGCAGCATAACCAGTAGCATCTGTCCCTCCGGTACGTTTACAGTGGAGGAACTTCCTATTTTTAGACCTGGTTTGTAGTTCTTAACCGTTGATTGAAGGACGATGACCTGAGCGTGAGCCCCGACTGAGAAACATGTTCCTAATAACAAAGTACATATAGTGAGTACACGAGCCCATGCGCGCGAGACAGGCATATAGTTCTCCATCATGTGTTGATTAGCGCTTTTTCTGATGTTTTCATCTAAACATCGCAAGTCTGCAATATTATGACAAGGTATTCAAACATATAAGGCTGACACATGAGCGTCAGCCCTATCATTTGACACATCGCAGATTTCAAATGCAGCGCATTTATTTGTTTGTCCGGAGTGCATTATTGGCCCAACCAGGATGGCCCGTGAACACTTTCTTCTTTGGTAGACTTCTTGCTTTTCTGATTACTCTAGCCCGCTTGGCAGCTCTACGCTTCGCCCCCAGAGCAGATCGATGTGCTTTGGCGGTTTGGGACCAATTTCTGGCCCTCTTTTTGCGCGCAAGGGCAATTTTACGACGCTTTTCGCTTGCAGCTAAAGCTTTTCGCTGTTTTTCTCTGGAAATAACTTCAGCGGTTTTCACGAAGATTCTAGATCCTCTTCCTGCAGCATACGGTTTTTGGGCAGGTAGAGGTGGTAGAGCACGGTTGTCTTTGGATTTGACAACAGAAGCAACGGTAATCTTTGTTGCCGCATTTGAGAGACTCTTGGAAAGTTGGGCGGTTTTGCGTTCAGGCAGAACGATGTTTATTTGCCCAGAAGTCTTGATCCTGGAGGATGGCGCTGGCTTTGCTGTAACAGGTGCATGTTTGCCGTTATTTTCTGCAGCGCGATGTCCTGATTGGGCCTTAGGGGGTACGCTTCCTGTTGATGGAGCTGCCGTCGCCAATATTTTCTTAGTTTTGACGATATCGATGGCAGGATCCAGTTGTGGTGTTTTCGCAGGGCTGCGTTCTGCTTTTAAGACATCATCTTGAACCGAGTTTGTATTTTTTTCTGCTCCATTGGTATTTCGCGTGTGCGGCGTGTAATGCCGCACAGGAAATCTTGCATCCGTTTCAATTGCTGCGGAACCCTCTGTATCTGGTGATTGGATGCCTTGTGTTACAAGCTTGACCGGCCCCAATTTTAAATTGGCTAATTCAAGTCTTGGCTCCAGATTATTGTTTGCTTGATTTGCTTCCAAAATTCGAGGTTTCACATGCGCGTCGCCCAGGCGAACCCTGCTCAACCCTTCCTCGGCATATAGCGGTAATCTATTGGAGCTGTAAGCTTTTTTTACATCTAACGACGCTAGTTCTATAGTTGTATCCGGCAGCGTGTCGTCAAAAGCTGTCGCGACGGAAACAATAAGCACCCAGCCGGCAGCAAAACCCGAGAAAATGCCTGATGAAAGGCAAAACCACGAACGTGACGAGCGCTTTTCAGGCGGGCGTTTTTCTGAACCAAAGATTTTCGGCATTGCTAAATTCGAAGCATTGCTTGCAGCATCGTATGCGGTGTTTTTTTGTCTCGGGCTATGAAGGCTGCTTAAGTGATGAAACGCTGTTTTATTTGCAGCGGGGGAAGAAAAATGATTTTTGTGCCTCCCAAACGAGGACATCTGCTTTTTATAAAATGCTGATTGCTGCGTGTTATCCGAGCTATTGCTTTCAGAGAAAAAGCCTGAATCTCCATAGCTGTGTAGCTCATTCAATCTTTCGATCAATGAGTTGTCGGCTGGGGCTTTCATGCGCACTACCTCACTCTATCAGTACGTTCCCCGGCACACTTGCTTTCAAGATTTAAGAGGGACTTCGAGAAATCGTATCTGAACTGAAGACTTTGATTAATCCAAACTATAAGTTTTATTCTTACGCGTGTACTCTGATAAAGCTTGGATAGCACTGCGATGTGCCGAGGTTAAGGTATTGAAATGCCGTGTTTAAATTAGCCAACAACTTATAAACATGTTATCAACAGCATTCTGACGTGCTTTGTGGATTATTTGTTCACGCTGAAAACGGAGGTTTGAGCTTGCGCTTATGGCTTATGGCTTATGGCTTATGGCTTATGGCTTATGGCTTATGGCTGCTCGTACTCACTTTGATCTGACGTATCAGCTGGCGAAATACAACACCACCGCACAAGCCCAGAAGAATTATTAAAATACAGGCAGTGAACGGCAGGAACTGCTTGATGAAAATAAAGATAAGTATATCAGCGCCTGCAATCATGAGCGTGGCTGTTCCAAAGTAGATGCTGTATCCCCTAAAACCGTAACGTAGACCTATCCATAACCCAAACATCGTCAGCAAGGCATAAAGCACGCGTATCGCATGAGGATGAACCCGCTCTATCGCTCGGCCATCAATCAGTTGGGCGGCAATATGAGCGTGTAACAGAATACCGGCCACCTCGCCATCAGATGTCCATGAGGCAAGGGGTGTGAGATGACGATCAATACCAATCAAATCCGCCCCAATAAATACGATTCTGTCTTTGAGTAAAGCCGACAATACAGATGCTGTTGGGGGAGGAGGCACATCGGCAGGTGCGGCAAGTAGATGGGCAGGCAATGCAAGGAATCTTTCATTTCCGTCTTTGGGCTGCAATAGCCATGCGATACGGCGCGGGCCATCAGCTCTTGCAACATCCGGTTTTGCAGCCGCGACGGCAAAACTCTTAGGATATGCTCCATCGGCTGGAGGGGCAACAAAACGGACAATCTGATCGGCCCCAGTTAGAAGATTTGCGTATCCTGGCATGGCGCCTGAGCGTGCAATAAAATCTCGTTGGTAAGAAGCCTGAGCTTCAGTTAGGTTGGCCCGGCTGTCGCCAGCGGCCAAAACAACACGAGCTTTGGCTGACTTGATGGTTTTAACGAGGGCTTCGTCCTTGTCTGGTTCTGTTGTTTTGAGAAACAGGAAGTCAATAGCAATAGTCTGGGCACCGGCCTTATCGAGAACCTGAATAAGGCGCGCGATCAATCCCCTGTCAATAGGAGTGCGATAGGGATAATGCTGCATTGTATCTTCGTCGACCTTGACGATGGCAATTTTGGAGTGTTGGCCATCGGGCCACTTTGACAGAAGAGAGGATCTCCAGTCACTCGTCCAATGTTCCACCCAGAATAACCAGGAATGGTTTGCGCCGTATTCCATACCAAGCGTTGCTCCAGCAATGAATGCGACAGCGAACACAGACAACGCTGCATTGGCTAACCAAATACGCCATTTTTTTACAGCTCTTGTGCTCATGCTCTTTCTCCACGCCATCAGTTTGCATGCCTTTTTGTCTTTACGCACTGGCGAAATCAACCTGTCTTTTATCTTCATTAAACCCTTGTTGATGGAGATGGGTGATGCAATGAAGCCTTTTTCTTAAGATCGTGGATGCCATATCCTGCTTGGGCACTGTCTTGAGGCGCAGCTCTATCATAAGGGCAAAGGCAAGCAAGCCAGACTGTCGGGGCCGACAAAACGATGGCACGAACGGTTTTGTCCGATCGGCCTCGCGCAGAAAAATCGCACCATCATCTGACTTTAGGTACCGCCATCGAAACTTCCCGAAACTTTCCGGTTGCCTGTGTCAGGTGCTGTTTTCCTGACCCCGGATAAAGCGGATGATGCTAGAGAAATCCGTGCGGCCTGCGCCGGTGCTCATGTAAAGGCGGTAGAGATGCGCGGCTTCCGCCCCCATGGGCGTCGATGCTCCAGCCTCAAGGGCTGCATTCTGTGCAAGCGTCAGATCCTTGACCATCAATTCTGTTGCAAAACAATGGCGAAACCAATATCGCCCATGCCCTCTGGGACAACGTCCTCGACTTCAACAGGCTATTGGCCTACCGCTATCAGTAATCAGCGTTGAACAGCCCTGGCCTGCGGGCAGCATTGTTACGATCACATCAGCCTCCTCAGCAAGATCGCTGCCGGAGGCGGCGGCTGTTACGCCCTGATGACCGGCGGCCTCAACGTTGGCTGCGATAAGATCGAACCCTCGCACCGTGTGGCCGGCCCTGACGAGGTTGCCAGCCATTGGCAAGCCCATGTTGCCAAGCCCGATAAAACCAATGTTTGCCATGTGTTTTCTCCTGCTTTGCAGACGTCTTGCAATCAGATTAGCGACGAATGTGGGGCAGGAGCAACCCAAGTTTATAGCTCTACCTTTGCACAGCTAACAGCCGGCCGGCCAAAATGACAAAAACCAGGGCGGCTATCCTGTTGAGGGCGGCGTACACCGTTGGCGAATGTTTTAACCGCGCGGCCAGAAACCCGGCTGCCCATGCCATCAATCCGAAAACGATAATTGTTGCCAGAATGAACACGCCTCCCAAAGCAAGAAGTTGAGGTATCAGAGGGCCGGCAGCCGGGTCCGTAAACTGAGGCAGAAAGGCCAGGAAGAAAATCGCGATCTTCGGATTTGTAACGTTCATTACGATGCCACGGCGATAGAGTTGCCATACACTGGGCTCAAAGCTCTTGTCGCCCGAGAGGGTTGATTTTCCAGCATTCAATGCTCGCCGCTCGCCATGCGAGGAACAAAAGATATGCAGCGCCCAGGAAATTCAGAGCGGTGAAGGCAGCCGCCGATGCCGAAAAGAGTGCAGCAACCCCGCATGCAACCGCAACCGTGTGGATAACCAAGCCTGTGCAAAGCCCGAAGAGCACCACAAAACCAGCCATGCGTCCATAGAGTACCGATTGAGTGAGAACAAAGATATTGTCAGGGCCTGGCGCGGCACCAAGAGCAATTGCTGCCATAAAAAAAACAGCGAACCCTTCTAACTCCGGCATAGGCGTCTCGCTTTTTTTGTTTCGTAGCACCATGAAGCGCACAATATTGACGCGATCGCGTTGCTGGTCCAGTGTTGCTTCAGTTCTCCACTTTTACGCTCGTTGTGATGGCGTTTGTAGATTACCGCATGACGTTATCTGCAATCCGGCAGCGAAGCATCGCCGAAAATATCAGTAATTGATGGGCCATAGGCACAATATGACAGATGACTTCAGCATTGATGCAGACGATATCCAGAAATTGGCACGATTGCTTGTGCATAACGGTCTGAATTTGAAAGCCGGCCAGCAGCTTCTCGCCACGGCGCCCGTTGAAGCGCTGTCTCTGCTCCGTGCTGTAGCGACTGAGGCTTATCAAGCGGGCTGCTCCCTGGTTACGCCGATGCTGACCGACAGCGCCTTTGATGTTGCGCGCATTCAGTCGTCTCATGAAGAGTATCTGAGTACTGAGGATAATTGGCTGGCAGAAGCCTATGCCAAGGCGTATGAAGGCGGGGCTGCGCGGCTTGCGATCACCGGTGGCAATCCCAATCTCTACAAGGATCTGGATCAGGCGCGGATTGGGGCGATTATGAAATCCCGGATGAAATCCAGGCAAATCACATCGCGCTACAGTTCAGAGTCCATTATCAACTGGACGATTGCGCCCTATCCGTTCGCAGGCTGGGCCGCTGCCGCATGGCCGGATCTTCCTGGCCAAGAGGCACAGACCAGATTATGGTCGCTCTTACGCTCAGCACTCAGGTTGGATACGGATGATCCTCTGAAAGCATGGGCTGACCATAATAAAAAGCTTTTGGAGAAGGCACGGCAACTCAATGAGATGCGTTTCGATGCTCTCAGATATCGCGGCCCTGGGACCGATTTAAGTGTCGGGCTTGCTGATCAACACCATTGGCATGGTGGCAAAACGACGGCGCAAAACGGCTGTATCGGTAATACCAATATGCCGACTGAGGAAGTTTTTACATGTCCTCATAAAATGCGGGTCGAAGGCCATGTGACCAGCACCCGGCCACTGGTGTTTGGCGGCCAGAAAATCGACGGCATTTATGTTGAGTTCGAGCAGGGAGCTCTCGTAAGCGTAAAATCCATAAACGGGCAGCCCATTACACCGCTGGAAACTTTGCTGCAAACAGATGAAGGTGCCAAGCGCTTAGGCGAAGTGGCCCTGGTGCCGCACTCATCGCGCATATCCAGCATGAACGAAGTGTTTTTAAACACCCTCCTTGATGAGAACTCGTCCTGTCATATTGCTTTTGGGCAATCCTATCGAAAAACGCTGATATCCGGGTATGAGCTATCTGAAGAGGTCGCTGCATCGCGTGGAGCAAACAGCAGCTCCGTTCATTTTGACTGGATGATCGGCTCTGGACACATAGACATTGACGGAGTGGTCGGCGAGAAATCTATCCCGCTATTCCGATCTGGCGAGTGGGTCATATGACATCACCTGCAAACAGGCTGCCCTGAATTGCTGTCCACGGCGTTGCCAAACCGCTTAAGTGAACCGCATAGGACTTTATGTGTGTTGTGAAGCGCAAAGAAGAACGTTATGACCACAATGCGGGCGGCATGCGTAAGGACAACCGCATTATACAGCCTATCTGAGATGCTCATTCTAACGGGATAAGACTGTACGTCTTATGAATCAGCCAAAATCATTAGATCATAACGTTGCAACTGTTGCATCCGGAATCCGCTTGCCGGTGGCCGTCGAGTATCCGGGCATTATTGCAGCGCGCTTTCCAACGTTTGCGCTTGTGCTTGTCGTTCTGCTCTCAATCTTGGCCGTGCGCGGCATTATGGAATTGCGGGCCGATAATGCGTTAAATGGTGTTTTCCGCTCCAATAGCACAACCTTTCAGAATTTCGCACGGCTGGCGCAGAATTTTCCTCAAAGCGATGATACCATAACACTGTCCGTTTCTGCGGCTAGTTTTGACCAGCGTAAAACGCTTGAAGCCTTACGTGATTTGCATTACGAACTTGCGCTCTCCGACGGCGTGGCCGGTGTCTTCTCGATTTTCACAATCCGGGGGGCTTTGGGTTCGGGAGAGGGCATGCCGCCACCGCTCATACCTGAACCATTACCTGAAACGGCCGATGTGGCAGAGCTGATGGCAGACGTCCGCAGGCACCCCCTGGTGGAGGGCCGACTCTTGACGCGGCGTGCAGATGAAACGGCTGATATAACAATATTTATGGTATCGCCGAATTACGACCGCTCGCTCGTCCAGCTAATCGATGACATTCGCGGGCTTGGCAAACAATTCAAGCAGCGTTATGGCCTCAAGATTGGCTTGACGGGAACACCCGTGATCCGAACCGAGCTGGCGCTCCAAGCCAGTCAGGACCGCATTCTGTTTTTAAGCTTCGGATTGGCTGTTGGCTTTATCATATGTCTGTTGTTTTTCCGCCGCCTCGACTTTTTAATTATTGCCAATATACCGTCAGTTATCTGCGTGTATTGGAGCTTGTCAGCTTTCGGCGCGGCGGGCGTTAAGATTAATCCGATTATGACGGCCCTGCTGCCGCTCTTGATGGTCGTTGCTTTTACCAACGCAATGCACATTCTCTTTGTGTTGAGGCGGCAACTTCTTGCTGACCGCGCAATTGTGCCGGCCGTACAGACGGCCGTCAGGGCTGTTGGTCCTGCGTGTTTTATAAGCGCGCTGACAACCATGCTCGCCTTTATCTCAATCGCCCAGGCTGACGCCGAGATCATTCGCACATTCGGCCTTGCCGCAGCGGGTGGAACAGCGTTGTCATATTTGGCAGTCATTATTGTTGTGCCGGCGCTGGCTGTTGTGTTGCTACGATTGCGTAAGACATCCGTTAAATCTGGACTGGCAGAAAGCCCGGGGCTTGTGAGGCTTGATAAGATGGCGTCCGCACTCGCCGACGTTATTGTTGCGCGTGCCTGGATTATATCGGCCATTAGTATTGTATCTTTGGGGCTTGCGATCTGGCTTTACGCAAGTCTTACACCACAGTACAGGCTAAGCGATATGATGCCCACCGATGGTGAGGCTAAAATTGTGGCGCAGGAGTTGTCTCAATCTTTAAGCGGCATCAACCCTATCCATGTCATGATGTCCTGGGATGGCGAAAGCGACATTCCCACCCTTTCATCGCGTGTGCTGTCTGCAATTGCCGAAGCCGACGCGACACTGCGAAAAAACGATCTTATCGATAATGTTTGGTCTCTTGAGACCTTGAGGCCTTTGGTCGTCACCTCCGGGGTATCTCAAGGTGCAACATCGCCGGAAATCGCTGCTTTTGCCCAGGCGGTGCTGGCACTGCCTGAGAGTATTACCGAACGCTTGATCAATTTTGAGAACAAAGTCGCGCTGATCACCGGCTTCACTGCTGATCTGGAAGCTAAGGCGGTGGTTGCGCTAAAGCGCAGCTTAGTAGCCGATCTTTCCCATATAGCGCAGAATTATCCTGGTATCTCATTCAGCATTACAGGCGGAGCTGTGCTGTCTGCCGAGGGATCATTGTCGGTCATTAACCAGCTTTACATCTCGTTGATACTGGCCATGGTGATAGTCACCATAGTGATGGTGATTGCATTTCGCTCATTTGCCGTGGGTTTGCTGAGCCTTGTTCCCAACCTGTTTGCTGTGACTGCAACAGGCGGAATGCTTTATGTACTCGGCTGGGGGCTGGAGTATGCAGGCATCATCTCTCTCACGGTTGCGTTCGGGCTGGCGGTGGATGATACCATACATGTGTTTAACCGGCACCGGGAGATCTCATACAAAGCAGCAGACGTAGCCGGCAGCGTACGTTCAACTGTGCAAACGATCGGCCCTGTCCTCATTTTGACGACCATCGTTCTCTTCCTTGGCATATGCGCTTCAGCGACCAGTGGTGTCCCGCCAACGCGCTTGTTTGGACAAATTTTTATGTCCACGGTCGTCTTCGCTTTGATCGGCGACCTTATTGTTCTTCCCGCTCTGATCATCGTTGCAGGAAGACTTGGACTTAAGGTTGCGCGGAAGAATGCAGCCGTTGATGGAAAGCCCTAGCCCGAGTGCGTCAAGCAGGGCCTGTACCCTGGCTCCTGTATTTGTGATCATTAAAAGCCGTGTTTGTATTCCACAAGCTTATTTTCGTTCCAAATTGACCTTCCCACCTTGCGATCAGGCGTTCAATCACATGATCTCACGGTCGGGTGTGGGAGCTAGCCGCTAATACAAGCCATGTGGTGTGAAAAGCTTCTAGTTCAGCCTTTGTAGGATTTGATGCCGGCACAAGTTTGCGGGATATGATGCCAGATGAATTAAAGTTCGACTCATTTGGTTTTCGGGATTCCCAAAGCGCTTCGAATATGATTCCCTTGCC
>CAYUYL010000019.1:0-20014 GCA_964449195.1 uncultured Filomicrobium sp. | reverse complement strand
ATTGAATCATAACTGATTCCAGTGACTCAACATTTTTATGGACGGGCTCTAAAACAGATGCCGGTGCAGATAGCAGCAGTGACCGTTATCAGGCCGGTCTCGCCCTAAAGTATCAACAGGGGCCATGGTTGCTTGCTGCGGCCTTGTCTGGTGGTTACGCGCAATTCGTAACCGACCGCACAATCTCCTTCAGCGGTTTTAACACGGCTGTGGCAGAGTCGAAAAATGATATTGCGTTTATATCCAGTCAGTTGCAGGCTGCTTATCTGAAGACCTACGGTAACTGGTACGTAAAACCCTCTGTTGCCCTCGGCCTAACTTATCTCGACCGCGAAGGCCTAACGGAAACCGGTGGAGGTTCCGCCATCCTCAACGTTGACGGTTCCCACGACACGACCTTTTTTATATCACCAAAGGTAGAGTTTGGCACGAATTACTCTATCGATAGCGATACAACCATGCGGCCCTTCATTAAACTTGGTATGACCTATTTCGCCAGCAACAAGCACAGGATGACGTCAAGCTTTGTCTCTGCCCCGGCCGGCACGGGCAGTTTTACGACAACATCTGAATTCGACGATGTTTTTGCTGATATCGAGGCTGGCACGAGTATCTTTAAGACAGACGGGACGACCTTATCTCTGGGTTATAAAGGCAAGTTCTCTGATAATACAAAGCAGCACGGCATTTACGCCAAGGGCAGGGTCAAATTCTGATCCTGCGCAAAGGATATTTAAGTTCACTAATCAACTGTGAAAATGTTATTATATCATTTCCTTACAGGGAAGGTGTGTTTTGCTTGCTTAGCAAGAGCATTTATTCCATCAAAAAATGATGTCTTACGATATGAGTATGTACAGAAAAATTCTGGTTATGGGGCTGCCAGGCTCAGGCAAGACGACACTTGCCAAACAGCTCGCTCCCTCGGTGAACGGTGTCGTCTTTAATGCCGATGAAGTACGCGCGCATATCAATAGTGACTTAGGCTTCTCTCTGAAAGACCGCATTGAGCACACAAGGCGTATGGGCTGGATGTGTGACCGTGTTATCGAAGCTGGCGGCACCGCTATAGCCGATTTTGTTTGTCCTACCGAGCAAACGCGGAGCGCTTTTGGCCAAGCTTTCACTGTTTGGGTCGACCGTATCAAGGAGAGCCGCTATTCTGATACAAATCTCCTGTTCGAGCCACCTCAACATTTCGATATGCGCGTTGTGTCAGATGGCAATCCGCGCCATTGGGCAGAAAAAATTCTGAATAAATTGCAACCACAGTTTGATCCTCAGCAACCCACAGCTCTTTTCGTTGGACGCTATCAGCCGTTTCATGACGGGCACCTGCGACTGATTGAGGAAGGTTTGCGCCGTGTTGGGCAGTGTTGTATTGCTGTGCGGGATACACAAGGTACGGACACTAAGAATCCACTATCGTTTTTCCAGGTCAAGCAGAGGATTGATGCCGGCTTAAGAGCACACGCTGGCCGCTATATTGTGATTCCGGTTCCTAATATTACTCATGTTTTTTACGGTCGCGATGTTGGCTATGTTGTCGAAAAAATCGAACTCGACGAAGCAACCGAAGCGATCTCAGCAACAGCCATAAGAAAAGATATTGATAATTATAAAGACGGTTCTTAACAGTGGAGTTGCCCCTGTTTTGCGGACAGTTAATGGCGTCGCTATCGAAGCGTTGTCGTGCCGCCATTCTTCCATCCAGGCCCGCACGTTAGTCAAGCCGTCGCGCGCAGGGGCTGTCAGGGATGCGCGCGTTTTCCTATTTCATGATCAATCCGCTTCACAGCACTTGCATTGATGCTGCCACATATTTTACCAACATCTATTTCGGCGGAATTAAATTCTGTAGGCAGACTTATGCCAATCGAATTTAAGGTTGTGTTCAGATATGAAAATCTCAATTGACCATTTAGAATCGCGCGAAAACACGGCGTGTTTTGCTGCCGGAGAGTTTTTTGGGCTGAAAAGATTTCGACACCTTATCCACCTTTGCCTCCCATATTTAGTATGTGCGGCGTCTGCAGCATACAAAAAACTTTGCAGCAAACGATGCGAATCGAGCAGATTAGGAACTGTTCGAAGTTGCGTTTGCGTTTGCGTTGAAGTTGTTTGCTTTGTCGTATCGCGCGTTTGTTGAGAAGGCTATTGCCTTCGCATGCGTTCAGTATGTGTAGCGTTTGGCAGTTTGTGTTTTATGCGGTGTAACCGGCTGAGCCGGTCTCCTGCACCCAGTGGTGCGCACCATCCTATGAAGATCGGGCCGACGTGAGAAGGCTCTTGGATGGGTGCGTGCCCTGGTGCGGCAGCAAGTGTAAGCGCGCGTTATCCACAATGTGTACGTGTAAGTGGAATCACAGGACATTTACCGAAACTCTGCGAGAGCCTTGCGGCTGGCTGTGCGCATTACCAAGAAGACGGGGCAATCATGAAAATAACGCGGCGTTTTACTAAAGCTGGACGGTCACCTTATCATGGTATTTCATTCCGTTCGGCTACGAGTGAGATTAAAAACCCTGACGGCTCTGTTGTATTCCGCCTCGAAAATGTGATGGTTCCGGAGCATTGGAGCCAGGTTGCGGCTGATATCATTGCGCAGAAATACTTCCGCAAGGCCGGCGTTCCAACGCGTTTAAAGCGTGTGGAAGAAACCCAGGTTCCTTCATGGCTTTGGCGTTCTGTTGCTGATGAAGCAGAACTTAGCGAATTGCCGGAAGATGAACGCTATGGCAGCGAAACGCATGCGTGTCAGGTGTTTGACCGTCTGGCAGGCACATGGACATACTGGGGCTGGAAAGGCGGTTATTTTACAACCGAAGAGGACGCTCAGGCCTTTTTTGATGAACATCGTTATATGCTGGCGATGCAGTTTGCTGCGCCGAATTCACCTCAGTGGTTTAACACTGGTATGCATTGGGCTTACGGTATTGATGGTCCCGGCCAAGGCCACCATTATGTCGATTATCAAACCGGCGAGCTGACACTCTCGCAGTCAGCTTATGAACATCCCCAGCCGCACGCCTGCTTTATTCAGTCCATCGAAGACGATCTCGTCAATGAAAATGGCATTATGGATCTTTGGGTACGTGAGGCGCGCCTGTTCAAGTATGGCTCTGGCACGGGCACAAATTTCTCGAAATTGCGGGCGGCAAATGAGAAACTTTCGGGTGGTGGGCGATCCTCCGGTCTAATGAGTTTTCTGAAAATTGGTGATCGGGCAGCTGGCGCCATCAAATCCGGCGGGACAACGCGGCGTGCCGCCAAGATGGTGGTGGTCGACGTCGACCATCCGGATATTGAGGAATATATCAATTGGAAGGTGAAGGAAGAGCAGAAAGTCGCCGCACTGGTAGTCGGTTCCAAGATTTGCCAGAAACGCCTTAAGGCCGTGCTGAAGGCTTGTGTCAATTGCGAGGGCGAGGGCGACGACTGCTTCGATCCTGCTAAGAATCCGGCACTAAAACGTGCAGTCAAAGAGGCCCGCCGCGATCAAGTTCCTGATAACTATATCAGCCGAATCAGGCAGTTCGCGAAGCAAGGCTATACTGACATTGATTTTGCGACGTTCGATACGGACTGGGATTCTGAGGCGTATCTCACGGTTTCCGGCCAGAATTCCAATAACTCCGTACGCGTAACCGATAGCTTTCTTGCCGCTGCTGAGAAAGATGGTGATTGGGATTTGAAACACCGCACAACCGGTGAGGTTACCAAAACGCTGAACGCGCGTCAGCTTTGGGAAGACATCGGCTATGCGGCCTGGGCGTCTGCCGACCCCGGCATCCAGTTTGATACGACGATCAACGATTGGCACACATGCCCTGTTTCAGGACCGATCCGGGCTTCGAATCCTTGTTCTGAGTACATGTTTTTGGATGATACCGCCTGCAACCTGGCGTCGTTGAACCTTATGCAGTTCCGCAATGAGGACAGTTCGTTCAACGTTGAGATGTTTGAACATGCGTGCCGGTTGTGGACTGTTGTGCTGGAAGTTTCCGTGCTGATGGCACAGTTTCCCAGCAAGGAAATTGCAAGGCTGTCCTATCGCTATCGCACGCTTGGCCTTGGCTTTGCGAATATTGGTGGTCTGCTCATGGCCTCCGGCATCCCCTATGATTCGGATGAAGGGCGTGCAATCTGTGGCGCAATCGCAGCTACTATGACCGGCACGGCCTATGCAACTTCAGCCGAAATGGCCAGTGAACTCGGTCCGTTCCCTGGGTATGGCGATAATGCATCAGATATGCTGCGGGTTATGCGTAATCATCGCCGTGCAGCCTATGGCAAGGAACGCGGCTATGAAAAGCTGTCGACAACACCTGTGCCTTTGGATCACGCGTCCATCGTGGATAAACGCCTGAGTGAGGCTGCCACACGCGCCTGGGATCGCGCACTTGAGCTGGGGCAGAAGCATGGTTTCCGCAATGCGCAGGCAACTGTTGTTGCGCCGACCGGCACCATCGGTCTGGTCATGGATTGTGATACAACGGGTATTGAGCCTGATTTCGCGCTTGTGAAATTTAAGAAGCTTGCAGGCGGCGGTTATTTTAAAATCATTAATCGGGCCGTGCCGCAAGCGCTGCGTAAGCTTGGCTACAGTGAGGCGCA
Source organism: uncultured Filomicrobium sp. (assembly GCA_964449195.1). Classification (GTDB taxonomy): domain Bacteria; phylum Pseudomonadota; class Alphaproteobacteria; order Rhizobiales; family Hyphomicrobiaceae; genus Tectiglobus. The sequence continues at coordinate 15,397 of CAYUYL010000019.1, read as the reverse complement.
AATTGCCGAGATTGAAGTTTATGCCGTTGGTCATGGTTCTCTGCGTCAAGCGCCGGCAATCAATCACACAACACTTAAGGCCAAGGGCTTTACCGACGAGGCATTGGATAGCGTGGAATCTGGCCTTGCCTCAGCCTTTGACATCAAGTTTGTCTTCAACAAGTGGAGCCTTGGGGAAAAGTTTCTTAAAGAAGCACTTAAGGTGCCGGACGAGAAGCTTGATGATCCGGCATTTGATCTGCTCGCTTTCCTTGGTTTCTCCAAAGACGATATCGAGGCTGCCAATGAGCACGTTTGCGGTTCTATGACTTTGGAAGGGGCTCCGCATCTCAAGGCCGGGCATCTGGCCATATTTGACTGCGCAAACCCATGTGGGCGCAGGGGCAAACGCTATTTATCGGTGAACAGTCACATCGATATGATGGCTTCGAGCCAGCCTTTCATCTCTGGAGCGATCTCCAAAACGATCAACATGCCAAACACTGCAACGGTGGAGGATTGCAAGGCTGCGTATCTCAGATCTTGGCGTAAGGCGTTGAAAGCCAATGCGCTTTACCGTGACGGTTCAAAACTCTCCCAGCCTCTTAATTCGCAATTGCTGGCTGAGGATGAGGAAGAGGCGGAAGACGTTGCAGCAAGCATTGCCGCCGACAAGCCGGCACAGGTGCGCGCCGAAATTACGGCCCAGCGTATTGTCGAGCGCATCATTGAGCGAGGGCGTGAAAAAATGCCCGGCCGCCGCAAGGGGTATACTCAGAAAGCGGTTGTTGGCGGTCACAAGGTATGTCTGACCACCGGCGAATACGAGGATGGCCGTATCGGTGAGATCTTCATCGATATGCACAAGGAAGGCGCTGCATTCCGCTCTTTGATGAATAACTTTGCGATCGCCATCTCGCTTGGTTTGCAGTATGGCGTCCCGCTGGAAGAATATGTCGATGCATTTACGTTTACGCGTTTTGAGCCTGCTGGTTTGGTTCAGGGGAACGAAACGATTAAGAATGCAACGTCTGTTCTTGATTATATCTTCCGCGAACTCGCTGTGTCATACCTGGGGCGGAACGATTTAGCCCATGTTGAGCCTGGTGATGTTTCAGCGACGGCCGTTAGTACGGCCAAGGACAAAGATGAAGCTGAAGCCAGCCCCAACCCCGCCGCACATGTTGTGTCGCATGGATTTACGCGCGGCCGGCTGGTGGCGCGTATCGGGCAAAAATCTGCCGAGCAGACTGTCTTCCAGTCAACAGCAGTCAGCTCTCCTGCATCCGGGCTGCAGCAGGAGGTTGCTGGGGCATTTGGTCAACAATCTGAAACCGTAACCTCATTGGCCAGCACAACCTTTGCAACGCAAGGTGCGCTTGCTTTGAAGGCCGAGGTCTCAGCGGATCGTGTTGCCGAAGCCAGGATGCAGGGGTATGAGGGCGAGGCATGCGGAAACTGTGGAAACTTTACTCTGGTACGCAACGGCACCTGTCTCAAGTGCAACACCTGCGGCGATACCAGCGGCTGTAGTTAAACTATTGCGTTATGTTAGGGAAAAATTGCTCATGCTGAACAATTCTGGACTTGTTGATTGCACAGAATTTGCCTGCGGTGCGCATGGGCGCTTTTCTCATGATGTTGTGACCTCGGCTATCGTTGAGCCGTCCGGTGTGCTTCATCTGATGGAGCTCGTGCCTCTTGTACGCCTGCGTCTTGGTATTGGCGCAGACTTCAAAGATGATGCCATACTGGCTAGCCTCAACGCTATTACAGCCCACGACAACGGCTATGACCGTGCAGAAGTGGCCTTTGAGTGTGATCTTGGTCTACACCTGGATCGCACGCGTACTGAGCGAGATCTAACCTCCGCTGTTATAGCCTTGCTCGCGCTATTGCCAAATGCGTCTAATGGCAAACCTTTAGCTTCAAGCTAATGTATATTGCTTAATGTTTGCTCGGCATGGCATTGATGTACAGATGTCATGCCGAGCGATAGCCCCCGGGCACCTCGGATGCCAATGCGCTCTTGCTGGGAGCGCCCGAACAGTTTTGTTATTCAATGAGATAGTCAAGCATCCTGCAATCACATTTAGTAAAAGATTGGCGAGCTAAAACGGCAATTCTCTATTTGTAAAGCCAGGCTGATTGCTTGACGCATCGTCGGAGGCATGTCTCAAGTCTTTCCTCACAAGCTTTGCTTCCCTTGGTCCGGCGCCTGCATTCCGCGTGCTTCGCATGACATATTCTCACACAATTTACGCCTTTGGGGGCTGCAAATCCATTTAATGTGTAGCCACTCATAAGGAGCAGACCCAAGATAGCAAGCCAAAAAATCTGAAACCTGGTTATCATATAATCCCTCCGCAAAGCCGGGCCCCTTAATGGTGCCCAGTGCGAGCAAAATTTTATGACAATTCAAATACTGCGCATTGCATGAATGCGAGCTGAATTGACTTTATCCGGCTAATTATATTGAGATAAAGTGGTGAAAACGTATTTTTTCAGAAGGTATACTCTTTAAAAATACGATTAATTTCGCCGTTCCATGAATTGTGATAGCGGTTCAGAAGTTCATCTGCCGGCGTCCGCGCTGATGCGGCAACTTCCTGGACAAAATCCAGGAAATTCGTCTCATCGTCACCCCTGCTGTTCAGTTTGCGCCGGTTTTTTAAGCCTGCTTCAGAGATGCGTACGGCCTGTCTGGCTACTTCAAGCACAGTGGTGTTGCGGAAGGGGGCTTCCAGAGCAAGCTTTGGAACACCATTGCGCAGTGCAATACGTTCTTCGGCCGTCCAGTCTTTGATAAGATCCCATGCTGCATCAAGGGCAGTCTGATCATAAAGCAGCCCAACCCAGAATGCCGGCAATGCGCAGATGCGCCGCCAGGGGCCCCCGTCAGCCCCGCGCATTTCAAGGAAGCGTTTGAGACGGACTTCGGGGAAAAGCGTTGTCAGATGGTCTGACCAGTCATCTTTGGTTGGCTTTTCGCCCGGTAGCTGTTCCAATTCACCTGCCATAAATTTGCGGAAAGACGCGCCGGCCACATCAATGTATTGCCCATCTCGATAGACAAAATACATTGGTACATCAAGTGCATAGTCGATATAGCGCTGGTAAGACATGCCATCCTCGAAGGCAAATGGCAACATGCCTGTGCGATGCGGATCAGTATCTCGCCAAACTTCACTACGCATAGATTTAAAGCCATTGGGTGCATTCTCTGTAAATGGAGATGAGGCGAAAAGCGCCGTAGCAATCGGTTGCAATGCTAGGGAAACCCGCAGCTTTTTCACCATGTCGGCTTCGGATGCGTAATCCAGGTTCACCTGGATCGTACAAGTCCGATACATCATGTCAAGACCGTGTTTGCCGACTTGCGGCATGTAGCGTGTCATCACGCCGTAGCGCTTTTTAGGCATGGTTGGCATTTCGTCACGCCGCCAGGTGGGCGCAAATCCAATGCCGAGAAAGCCGATGTCGAGACGTTCACCAATCTCAAGGGTTTCGCTGAGGTGCTGTCCAGCCTCTGTACAGGTTTCATGAAGGCTTGTAAGGGGCGCGCCTGAGAGCTCAAACTGGCCGCCGGGTTCGAGAGAGATTGTTTCCTGGGCCTGGCCGTTTGAGCGTTTGAGGGCGATGACCGTTTGGTCCTCGTAGATTGGCTGCCAACCATAGTCGGCAATCAAGGCCTGCATTAAAGCGCCAATTCCTTCATTGCCGCCATAGGAGACCGGACTGAGATCTGACCGGTGGAACACGAATTTTTCATGCTCCGTGCCGATACGCCAGCGATGCCTTGGCTTTTCGCCGGCAGCAATCCAGTTCACCAGGTCATCAGTCGTTTCAATGGGCGGGCTCGCCGCTCCCGGTTCTTTGGTGGACATGACGAGGCCTTTCTTGGGCGGCGTACAAACCGGCGCGATCATGATCCGCCTTGAGTGCGCAGACAACTGTTTTGTTCCAAACGAAGACTTTACTGCAAATATGCAGTTTTGCATCCGCACTCAAGACCAGTGTTGTGTGTGCGGCTGCTAGCGCCAGTCTCCGAGAGCGGCATTTACAAGTGCCAGAAGTGCAACCGCTGCTGTATCAGCACGCATAATGCGCGGGCCGAGTGAAATGCGGCGTATATATGATTGCCGAACCAAAAAATCACGTTCTGCCTCGCTAAAGCCGCCTTCAGGGCCGACCAACACGGCAAACTTGCTCCCGGTTATGTCTTCCAGTGCTTTTAATGGCGAGTCGATATCTGCACCTTCGTCTGCAAAAATAAGCTTGCGGGCATGATCCCAGCCCGCCAGGCACGTTGCCAGTTTTTCGGGAGCATGAACCTCGGGAATGCGGAGAACGCCGCATTGTTCGGCAGCTTCTATGGTGTTAGCGCGCATGCGCTCCAGATTAACGCGATCTGCTACTGTGTGCTGCGTATAAACAGGTAACAGTGCGGCGACCCCCAGTTCGGTGGCCTTCTGAACCATATAATCAAGGCGCTCACGTTTGAGAGGCGCAAACAGATACTGAATGTCAGGGCCACCGGTCTGTGCGCGTGTCTGCGAGATCAATTCAAGGCTGCACTTCCGTTTACTCTGCCGACGGAGACAGGCGCGCCACTCGCCATCGCGGCCGTTGAACGTGAGAAGTGTGTCGCCGTCCGACAGGCGCAGAACTTTGAGAAGGTAATTGGCCTGACCTGGGGTGCATGAGACATGGTCTCCGGCTGCTGCCATGGCAAGATCGCAATAAAGCCGCTGTGATTTGAGATCATGAATGGCCATAGCGCCTCGATCCATTTGTAGTATTGTCAATTTCGTGCGCGCCCTATGTTGCGAGACCTTCGACCACGGCGCGCAGTATACAAAACCGGCTTACTATAGTGTCAGATATAAAAATGCCTATACATTGCAAACAAATTCTGAACCGGGTGCGCCGCACATAAGTCCTATGAGCCAAAATATTGACCACTCGTCTTCGATCGCGGACGCACCGCCGAATAATTGGGTGGACCGGTTCGCACCTCAAAGCTTGAAACCATATCTTAAGCTTGCCCGGTTTGACCGTCCGATCGGCATATGGCTGTTGCTTTTTCCCTGTTGGTGGGGGCAGGCTCTGGCAGAGTTGGCGGCAGACCGCGCGGTCCCTCATTTGTGGTATCTTCTGCTTTTTGCCATTGGTGCGACTGTCATGCGGGGGGCGGGATGCACATGGAACGATATTGTTGACCGTGATTATGATGGACGTGTCAGGCGTACTGCGCTGCGCCCTATTCCGGCAGGTCAGGTGAGTGGCAAGAGCGCTTTTGGGTTCGCAGTTTTGTTGAGTCTGACAGGCTTTTTGGTGTTGATACAATTTAATGCATTCACCATCTGGCTTGGCATTGGCTCCTTGGGGCTGGTAGCTCTCTATCCATTTGCCAAGCGTTTTACATATTGGCCGCAACTTGTGCTCGGGCTGACGTTCAAATGGGGTGCGTTGGTCGGATGGGCTGCCATTCAGGGTGGACTTTCGCTGGTGCCTGTTCTGCTTTACGCGGGCTGCGTTTTCTGGACAATTGGCTACGACACCATTTATGCTCATCAGGACAAAGATGATGATGCTGTGCTCGGTTTGAAATCAACCGCGTTGCGTTTCGGGTCCAGCACACCCCGATGGCTCGTATTATTCTATGGCAGTGCTATTTTATGCTGGTTGATAGCGGCAGGCAGTGCCGGAGCAGGTATATTAACATTTCTAGCTCTCAGTGCTGTCGCGCTGCATCTGAGCTGGCAGGTGATGACACTCAAGACAGACGAGGGGGATAACTGTCTGGTCCGTTTTAAATCAAACCGTACCGTAGGATGGTTGTTCTTTTTAGGGTTAATTGGTGATATGACACTGCAACACGTCAGCTCACAAATTTGATTATGACGCGCATTGGAAGGAAACGGCATGAGCAAAGATGATCAACCTCAGCAACTCTTGCATCTGGTTTTTGGCGGAGAGTTGGAAGATGTGAGCGGCATCACCTTCAAGGATCTCGATAACCTCGATATTGTCGGTATTTATCCAAATTATGCTACAGCCTACGATGCTTGGAAAAACGCAGCTCAACGCACAGTTGATAGCGCGCAGACGCGCTACTTCATCGTTCATATGCACCGTCTTCTAGAGCCGGATGCTTAGGTCGTGCACCTACGCACTTTACTATGAGGAAGCTTTGGATGGCCTGCTGACAAGATTCGCCGGACATTTGAGCCCAATCCAGTTGATAACGAGCACCATGCGTCATTGGCCCTCCAGCGCGTTCAAGCGCTTTTTATTTTGCTGAGTGCGGCATAAGCCGGGCAGTGGAGTGGTGGCCTTGATGTGTCACCCTGTCCTGCAACACTGCTGACCGCTGCGGGACGAAACCGTAGAAGCGATAACCATAATTGACATCGTATTCTGCAAGACGGTACGACTGGTGTATTGTAGCGCAAATTATAGTGAAATTTTTGACTATTATCATGCAGTTATTTCAATCTGGCAGATATGCCGCTTAAAACTGCAGAGCTTTTTCTGTTTGAGGTATGAACAGTGGCGGAATTCACATTTAAATGTTTGCAGAGTATGGCCGATATTGATCGTCATGCGTGGCGGCATCTGTATGGTCGCGCGACAGAAGGCTTTGATTATTTTTATGCCTGCGAACAAGCGCCAACACCAGGCTTCAGATACTCCGCGATTGTTGTGTTCGCTGGCGATAAGCTGATCGCAGGCGCACCCGTGTTTAAAACCTCCTTTGATCCCGCGCTGGTTCTGGAAGGGCCCGTGCGCTCGGTATTTCATCTGGCTAGCCGTGCGATGCCAGCGTTGGCCAGCATACCAATCATCGGTTTGGGTACGCCGCATTCCCAGGAGACAACGCTGGCGTTTGCGCATGACCTAAGTGTACAGCAACGTGAGCAGGCCCTCTCAACCCTTGTCAAAGGCATTGAGCATTTTGCAGCCAGGAGTGGCGGGCGCATCATCATGCTGAAGGATGTGGGTGAAGACCTGACATCCTGGGGGCATGCAACGCTGAAACGTGCGGGGTACGGACGGGCCACGGCGCTGCCGGTTGCTACTCTCAACATTCCCGAGAGTGAAGAGGCTTATATCAAAAGCCTGTCGTCCAATATGCGCAGCAATCTGCGCCGCCGCCTCAAACGCGCCAAAGATGTCCGTGTCGACATTCGCTCAAACGCTGATGGGCTTTCAGATCAACTGCACAACCTGCGTGCACAAACCATGGAGCGGGCATCGGCAGACTATGCGCAGTTCGCAGAAACGTCGGATCATTTCTATGATGCCATTTTCAATGGTATGCCGGATAACACCCGTCTGTTAACCTATTGGCTGGATGAGACCTTGCTCGGTTTTTCCATGGTTCTTTTAGGTCGTGACAAGCTTGTGCAGAACTACAACGGCATGCGTTATCCGCAGGGGCCGGATCACGGCCTGTTTTATTTGGATTGGATGACACAGGTGCGGCTATGCCTTGAGTACGGCATTCCGCAAATGCAAGCTGGCGTGACGACATATTTGATTAAGTCCCGCCTTGGTTGCGAGTTCCACCGCTGCTATCTCTATCTGCGTCATCGCTACAGTGCGTTAAATACCGTTGTGAATGCCGTTGTTCCGACGCTTAACCTGGAGCGCAGCGACCCTGGTTTGCAGGAGCTTGGTGCTCGCGCGCCGTTTGTTGCGGCCCATTGAGTATTCCCGCCGGTTGCCCGGGGGGACTGGTAACGGATTCGATCCCATCGTTTAATGCCAGGAAAAAAAACCTCCATCGGTGGAACCGAGGAGGGTAAGTTTTCACAGGGTAGGAGTGTGCTCTGAATAGAGCTGCGGGGTCAGTATGAGTCGATTAGAAGAGATATGGATCAGATAGACTACAGATTAATTGACTATACATTCGTGTCGAAGAACCACTTAGTTTATGCTTGCGTTTGCGTGTATCCTCAACTGTTGAAATAAAGCTAATGTAAATCTTTCCTTAAGTCGAGTGAAAGGTCCGAATAAGCTTAATTTCTAAAATATTGATTTAAGTGTTTGATAACTCTTTTGTTCTGAAAGTGATTGTGTGAAGAATAGTTAAAGCCCTTGTCTTATTTCAGATAGCGATTGACTGGGGGTGAGAGCATCCGGATCAATTTTTAATTCAATCACGGCAGGTTTCTTAGAGGCAAGTGCGCGCTCGAAGGCCGGCCTGAATTCGCTGGTGGTCTCAACCTTTTCACCGTAGGCGCCAAAGCTATTGGCAAATGCCTCGAAATCCGGATTGGTCAGCGCGGTGCCTATTACACGTCCCGGATAATTGCGTTCCTGATGCATCCGTATTGTGCCGTACATGCCGTTATTGACGATAATGACAATAACAGTCAGGCCGTACTGCATGGCCGTTGCCAATTCCTGAGATGTCATCATGAAGCAGCCATCGCCTGCGAAGGCGACAACCGTTTTGTCGGGATGTGCAAGTTTGGCGGCAATTGCAGCCGGCAGGCCATATCCCATCGAACCGGACGTCGGCGCAAGCTGAGTGCCGTAACCGCTATAGGTGTAATATTTGTGCACAAAGGCTGCATAGTTGCCAGCGCCATTACAGATGATGGCATCTTCTGGAACCGCTCGGTGAACCATTTGGATAATATCCGGGTATTGCAGACTGCCTGGAACGGTAATTGGTGAGACACCGGTCACGTAGTTCATGCGTGCGCGGGTGCGCCAGGCACCCCAGGATGGAGGCTCGATTGGTTGCAGGCCATCAAGCGCGCTCACGAAGCCTTTGGTTGAGGCTGTAATTGGCAGCTCAGCACGATAAACCGTGCCCAGTTCATCACTACTGGGATATACATGTATCAGCTTTTGTTTTGGCGACGGACTGTCAATGAGCGTGTAGGCGTTGGTGGTGATTTCACCGAGGCGGGCGCCGACTACGAGCAGGATATCCGTCTCTGCGATCGTTTTTGCCAGGTCCGGCGCCATGCCAACGCCGGCATGTCCGACATACTGATCAAGGCGGTTGTCTATATAGTCCTGACAGCGGAATGATGTGGCAACTGGCAGGTCAAATCGTTTGGCGAACGCCTCGCATTTCCGTTGAATGTCGCCGCTCCAGCCAGGCCCGCCGATGATCATAAGCGGTCGCCTTGCAGCAGTGAGCATATCCTGAAGGCTGTTGATTGCAGAGGGAGGCGGATATGGATCGGAATAAACCGCTGGTCCCACATCCATTACATCGGCCGTCATTGACAACATATCTTCGGGTAACCCGAGCACAACAGGGCCTGGACGGCCGGACTTTGAGATATGGAAGGCGCGGCTGACGTATTCCGGAATGCGCGCTATATCGCGAATGACACCCGCCCATTTCACAAACGATGAAAAAAGCTGCGTTGTTGCAATTTCCTGAAAAGCCTCACGGTCTTCTGTATGCGATGCGGGCAGGCCGAGAAACAGGATCATCGGCGTTGAATCCTGATCAGCAATGTGCAGGCCGCTCATGGCATTGGCCGCTCCTGGCCCGCGCGTGACGAAGCAAATGCCTGGCTCACCTGTCGCCTTGCCCCAGGCCTCGGCCATCATGGCGGCGCCACCTTCCTGGCGGCAGATGATCGTTGTGATGGTGCTTGCGTCATAAAGCCCATCCAGTGCTGCCAGGAAGCTTTCACCGGGCACCGTAAAAACCGTTGTTACGCCCTGTATTGTAAGCTGATCGGCGAGAATCTGGCCTCCATGGCGCATCGGTGCCTCCTTTGTATTGCAAATCATCATATGGGCAAGGTGCTATGAGATATAATCAGAGCTGTTTCTGGTGACGATATTTGCATGATTACACAATGGAAAGCTGAGTGGACAGCGCTTGCAGCGATGCTAAAATACGATTTAGAAATAAAAAATCAGCAATGACAGCGCCCGTGTTATGTGGGACGTTGCAAGTGGGCTTGTCAGTGCTAATATCAACGGATGGCACCTCCGCCACGTCATAACAAAAATAACGAGAGCCCCATGACCGGCGTCAACGAAATTCGCAGCGCCTTTCTAAACTACTTTGCCAAAAATGGACATGAGCAGGTGGCATCGTCGCCGCTTGTGCCCCGCAACGATCCGACGCTGATGTTCACCAATGCGGGGATGGTTCAATTTAAGAACGTTTTCACCGGCCAGGAGCAACGTGCCTATAGCCGTGCCACAACATCGCAGAAGTGCGTGCGGGCCGGTGGTAAGCATAATGATCTGGATAACGTTGGTTACACGGCGCGGCATCACACGTTCTTTGAAATGCTGGGCAATTTTTCATTTGGCGATTATTTTAAGGATACGGCGATTGAGCTGGCATGGAATCTGGTCACGAAAGAATTCGGGCTTAACCCTGAACATCTCTATGTGACGGTTTATCATGAAGATGATCAAGCTTTCGATATTTGGAAAAAGCTGACCGGTTTTGCGGATGAAAAAATCATCCGTATTGCAACATCAGATAACTTTTGGGCCATGGGTGATACAGGCCCCTGCGGACCGTGTTCTGAGATTTTTTACGATCATGGCGATCATATCTGGGGTGGACCGCCGGGGTCGCCCGAAGAGGACGGTGACCGCTTTATCGAAATCTGGAACCTGGTCTTCATGCAATTTGAGCAAATTACGCCGGATAAACGCGTTGATTTGCCAAGGCCGTCTATCGACACCGGCATGGGACTGGAACGTATCGCAGCTTTGCTGCAGGGCACCCATGATAACTATGAAACAGATCTTTTCAAAAGGCTGATTGCTGCTTCCGTTGATGCCACAGGAGTAGAGGCCGCCGGTGAGACGGCACCAAGCCATCGGGTCATTGCAGACCATTTACGGGCGTCAAGTTTTCTCATCACCGATGGCGTTCTGCCATCCAATGAAGGCCGTGGTTATGTTCTGCGGCGTATTATGCGCCGCGCGATGCGGCATGCGCATCTGCTTGGGGCGGAAGATCCTTTGCTGCATCGCCTGCTTCCTGTTTTGGTGCGCGAGATGGGGGATGCCTATCCGGAATTACAACGCGGACAGGCCTTGATTTCGCAAACTCTGCATTTGGAGGAAACGCGTTTCCGTAAGACACTGGATCGCGGTTTGACCTTGCTGACTGAAGAGACTGTTGCCTTATCTGAAGGTGATACGCTTTCCGGTGAGGTGGCGTTCCGGCTTTATGATACCTACGGCTTCCCGCTCGATCTAACGCAAGATGCCCTGCGCGCACGCGATATTGGTGTCGACACGGAAGCATTTAATGCGGCCATGGCCAAGCAGAAGGCGGAGGCGCGCGCAGCCTGGAAGGGCTCCGGCGAAGCCGCGACGGAAACCATTTGGTTTGATCTCCGTGAGCGTGAAGGGGCAACGGAATTTCTAGGTTACGAAACGGAAAGAGCAGAGGGTGAAATTCGTGCCCTGGTCAAGGGGGAGAGTGAAGTCAAGTCCGTTAAGGCGGGAGATGAGGTCCACGTCATCACCAATCAGACGCCATTTTACGGTGAAAGCGGAGGTCAACTTGGTGACAAGGGTGTTATGCGCTGTGGCCAGGATGCTCTGCTTGAGGTGGCGGACACTCAGAAAAAAGCCGGAGATTTGTTCGTCCATAGCGGCAAGGTGATGAACGGCACATTCAAAGTTGGGGATGCTGTTGAACTTAACGTTGACCACCATTTGCGCTCGGCAACCCGGTCTAATCATTCGGCAACACATCTGCTGCATGAAGCTTTGCGGATCGTATTAGGCGAGCATGTCGCTCAGAAAGGTTCGCTTGTGGGGCCTGAGCGATTGCGTTTCGATTTTTCGCACCCCAAGCCGCTTAGCGACGAAGAGGTGGGTGAGGTGGAAAAGCTGGCCAACATCTATGTGGCTCAGAATTCTACTGTTGAGACCCGTCTTATGTCTTACGATGATGCCATCGAAACCGGTGCGATTGCGTTGTTTGGTGAAAAATACGGCGATGAAGTTCGTGTTGTATCAATGGGCACCAGTGATGGAAGCACCAAGGCCAACAAGGCATGGTCTGTGGAGTTGTGCGGCGGGACGCATGTGGCGCGAACAGGGGATATCGGTCTTGTCCGGGTTGTTGGGGAAACTGCTTCAGCCGCTGGTGTTCGGCGTATTGAGGCTTTGACGGCCAATGGTGCACGGTCATATCTGGCGGAGCAGGATGCACGCATGCGCAAACTGTCCGCCATTTTGCGAACCAGGCCTGAAAATGTAGTTGAACGTGTTGCAATGCTGACGGAAGAACGCAAGCAACTTGAGCGGCAATTGGCTGATGCAAAGCGGCAACTGGCTCTCGGTGATGGTGGGGCAGCCAATAGTGCGGGCGCAGAAAATGCGGTTCGCGATGTGGCTGGTGTGAAATTCTTCTCGCGTCTGGTGGAGGGACTTAATCCGAAGGATCTGCGTGGTCTCGTTGACAATGGAAAAGAGCAGATTGGATCTGGTGTTGTTGCCATTGTAGGCGTGACAGAAGATGGCAAAGCTGGTTTGGCCGTCGGCGTGACGGCTGACTTAACGGAGCGCTTTAGCGCCGTTGATCTTGTGCGGACTGGTGCTGCAGCTCTTGGTGGCAAAGGTGGCGGCGGCAGGGCTGATATGGCGCAGGCTGGCGGCCCGGATGCCTCAAAAGCCGCTGACGCTTTAAAGGCAGTCGAAGCAGCTTTAGCCGGATAGAGGCCTGGCCTTGCTTCGATGTCGCAGTACATTGCCGTATTCTCCCCACTCAACTGTCCAATCGTAGAAATTTATTCTGTAGAACAGCAGTCTTGTTAACTGAAGACTATAATCTTTAGTTTATGAATGCTGGCGTTCTGTCCGGATGCTCATCGTGCGCGAAGTGTGTTTGGCGGAAAATAGAATAAAGGCCTGATATGGGGGGCTATTAATGGCCGGTGCCGCACACGTTGAAGTATATAAAGACGCGCTGATTGTTTTGTCGACAGCTGCTGTTGTTGTTCCTGTCGTCCGCCATTTTAAGCTTAGTCCGGTGATTGCTTACTTGGTTTCCGGCTTTTTACTGGGGCCAACTGGCATTGCTTTACTGGCTCCGCCTGACAGTTTTCTAAAATGGGTGACGATTTCGCCTGACAACGTCCTTGGCGGTATTGGCGAACTTGGTGTCGTCTTTTTATTGTTTCTGATCGGGCTTGAGCTTTCCATTCCACGTTTGGTGACAATGCGGCGTCTGGTCTTCGGTCTGGGTAGTGCACAGATCATGATCTCAGCTGTTGTGATCACCGGCTTTTGCTGGCTGGTTGGACTGCCCCCTGCCGCATCCGTGCTTATTGGCCTTAGCCTGGCGCTGTCATCGACTGCCATTGTCATCGAGCTGCTGGCCCAGCAGCAACGCCTTGCAACGAGCACAGGGCGAACGGCATTTGCAATCCTTTTGATGCAAGACTTAGCCGTTATTCCACTGATTTTCCTGGTGTCCGTTCTAGCAGGTAATACGGGTATGGGCGTTGTCGAAGGGTTGCTGACCGCGCTCGCGCAGGCCGCTCTCGCATTGCTTGCGGTTGTCGGCATCGGATGGCTTGTCCTGCGGCCGCTGTTTCGTCATGTCACGGCTTCCGGCAGTCAGGAGTTGTTTGTTGCTGCAACTCTTCTGGTCATTGTTGCGAGTGGGTTTGTCACCGGCGTGGCAGGTCTTTCCATGGCTCTGGGAGCGTTTGTCGCCGGCCTATTGCTTGCAGAAACAGAGTTCCGCCGTGCTATTCAAACAACCATTGAACCTGGCAAAGGATTGTTGCTCGGTGTTTTCTTTTTTACAGTGGGGATGAGCCTGGATGTCCGCACTATACTGGCTGATCCTGGTATCGTATTGCTTGGTACCGCGGGTGTTATACTTGCCAAAGCGCTGATCATAGCCGGATTGCTTATACTGTTTCGCACGCCGGCATCATCGATTTCTGAAATCTCATGTTTGCTTGCGTCCGGCGGCGAATTTGCCTTTATTGTCATCGGCCTTGCAACAGCAAGCGGTATTATCGATCCGGGCCTGTCAGCTATTGTTTTCGCGATTACGGCTTTATCCATGCTGCTTATTCCAGGGCTCGATCTGATCGGACAAAAGCTTGCTGGCCAGCTGCGCTCAAAAGAACCGATGGAGCCTGCGTTGCTCGAAGCTCCGAGTGAGCATGAAACGCCTCCGCGGGCGATTGTTATCGGTTTTGGCCGTGTCGGACGTCTGCTGTCTGAAATGTTGGATGCGCATGACGTGCCTCATCTTGCTATCGACTATAGCCCAGCCAACGTTACGCCTTGGCGGAAGCGCGGTCGGCCGGTCTATTATGGGGATGCACGTGATGAAATATTTTTGCGTGAGGCTGGTCTCAAGAAGGCGGAAGCCGTGCTCATTACCATTAACTCGCCGAGCACGATCGATGACGTCGTGCAGCATATACTGAGCGTCAACCCTGAGATTATTGTTGTATCCCGTGCGCGAGACGCAGAACATGCCCGCCGTCTCTATGAAACGGGTGCAACACATGCCGTACCTGAAACGATCGAAGCGAGTTTGCAGCTCGCAGAAGCCTCCCTGGTTGAGCTGGGCATACAGGATCGTATTGTTATCGATTCAATTCATGCAAAACGCGATGAGTTTCATGAGCAGTTACAGGGAGCGGGCGGCAATGGCAGGTATGCCGGACGGGCCGGGGCTGGCTCTCACAGCCAGACGGCCAGCAGTTGAGGCCTGCGTTACATGCTGATTTTGAGAAGGAGAGCGGGATGGTTAAGCTAAAATAAAAATACCCTAAAAGCTATCTCCAGCTTTATTATTACACGTGATCATCTGCATCATCCATGCAGTCTTCACCAAAACCGTCCTCGACCAGGGCGATGAGTTCTATAATGGCTTGAGGTGCGTCTTTACCATGCGCTTCGATCATGAGGGTCACACCAGATCCGGCGGCTAGCATGAGAAGCCCCATGATGGATATACCGCACACGGTTTGATCATCGCGTGTGACAAAAATTTCTGCCTTGAACTGTTCCGCACATTTCACGAATTTGGCAGAAGCCCTTGCATGCAAACCTTTGCGATTACGTATTGTTACGGACGACTGTGCAAAGTCTGTTGTGCCATTCTCTTGCTGTGACGCCATTTACTTTTGTCAATCAATCGTTTTTTGTGATGCATTGATGAAATATGTAAAATTCATTCCAGATCTTTTAAAGATTAGTTATGAAAGCGATTTTGGCAAATCGGTTTCATATAGCAACGCGTTTAGAGTCTTTCTGCACCAAGTTGCATTGCATCACCTGCGGGCTCCCCCTCCCCGACCGTCTGTAAGATTATGCCGTTGAGTGGCTGGCGTGGGGAGCGGGATGGCCAAGATGAAACGGGAACACCCTAGTCCTACTGTGTCATAAGTTGTTATTTCTACAGCAGCAAGGACAACGC
>CAYUYL010000018.1:607-20456 GCA_964449195.1 uncultured Filomicrobium sp. | reverse complement strand
CTTATAAATCAATATCTTGATGCTTTTTGAGTGCAGGCCAGGGCCATGCATTGCCATAACTTATTGCATTCTTACATTCCCTCCGATAAAGGGATAGGCTGATCAAAAAATTTTAAAACAAACTCTGCTTAAATACTTCGCTCTTATCTGATGTGATTGCAATGGCGCTTGCATAAGAAGCAAACTGCGTGTCTCACTTCATCTTCTCAACGCACAATGGCCCTCGGACAGTTCGTCCCCTTTAATGAATGCTGAAGGCTGCAAATTCTGTCGCAGTAAGTTGAGTTGACCTACGGCCGTATGGGCTTTAGCCAACGTTATATGAGTTACACTTTGTTATCAGCATATGATGCCCGTGTGGCGAGTGGAGAGTTGCAAAACGATGCCGCTCAAAGAGTGGTGGCAGAACGGCTTCACCTGCTCACCATAGAGCTTGAAAATTGGCAAAAAACGCAAAGTCACGTCAGGCGTTTGTTCGGCCAACGCAGCCCCTCTCCCCAAGGCCTTTATATCCACGGCAGTGTTGGCCGCGGCAAGACAATGCTTATGGATATGTTTTATGAAAGCATACCTTTCAAACATAAGTGCCGCAGCCACTTCCACGAATTTATGGTGGATGTGCATGAGCGGATTGGCAAAGCACGCCAAACGGTTAAGGGGGACCCCATACCACGCGTTGCTGAAGAGATTGCCACTCAAGCCAGGCTGTTGTGCTTTGATGAATTTCACGTCACTGACATCGCGGATGCAATGATCCTTGGACGGCTTTTTAAAGTGCTGTTTGAGGCCAATATTGTCGTGGTTGCTACATCAAATTCTCATCCCAGCGAACTGTATAAGAATGGTCTTAATCGGCAGCTATTCTTGCCGTTTATCGATTTGATCAACCACAATATGGAGGAACTGGAATTAGACGCTCATAAAGATTTCCGCCTTGAAAAGCTGGCAGGCCGCCGACTCTATTTTGCACCTCTTGATGACGATGCACGCACAGGTGTGGATCTATTGTGGGCTGATATGACGAATAATGCCGCCATTGAAACGCGTACGCTTGAAGTCAAAGGACGCACGATTGAAATCGCGCGCTCTGCCATGGGAATTGCAAGATTTCATTTTGGCGATCTTTGTGCCAACCCGCTGGGCGCTGCCGATTATCTTGCAATTGCGCATGCATTTCATACCGTCGTGATTGATGCTATTCCCGTACTCACACCTGCGCGCAGGAACGAGGCACGGCGCTTCATTAATTTGATTGATACATTGTATGATAACGGCGTTTGTCTCATCGCCTCGGCCGAGGCTGAGCCTGGTGAAATCTATCCAGCAGGCCATGGAGTCGAGTTGTTTGAGCGTACAGTATCAAGACTAATTGAGATGCGTAGCGAGACATATCTGACGTCGCGCGCACAAAAGCATCTGATATCAATCCAAAAAGATTAAGCACCCGCCGCAAGACGGGCCAAAACCATCTGCACCTTTTACTCTTTATGCAACATCGCCTCTTTCAAGCGCTGGGTTATGATGTGCCCACGGCTCGGATCGAATATTTTTTCTTTGGTTAGATCTGTCATGTAGAAAACACCGACCACCCTTTCACCATAACTTGTGGTACGCGCCGATGTTATATCAAGACTTAGGTCACCCATTGCGCTCGTCAAATCATAAAGTAAACCAGGCCGGTCACGGGCTGAGACCTCGATGACTGTAAAGCGGTCCGAAAGAGAATTTGAAATTTTAACCTCGGGCTCAACCTCAAAGGCGTGGATCCTAGGCTCAGATACGCGCCGCTTCTGGAGGAGTGGTTCAAGCTCAACTTCACCCTTCAGAACTTTTAAGATCATATCGCGGATGCGCTCCACGCGGCGCTCTTCATCTTCATCATCTTCGAAGTCTCGTTGCAGAAGAAAAGTGTCAAACGCCAAGCCATCGCGCGTCGAGGAGATCTCTCCGCAAATGATTTCAACCCCATTTGCAGAGCAACATCCAGCAGCGATAGAAAGAAGATATGGATGATTTGATGCAAGAAGCGTGAACTTTGTTATACCTTTGAATGGATCTGAGCTGAATGAGGTTGCAATTTCCTCAGTTCCCTGGTGAAGTTGACGCATTAGCTGTGCATGCTGAACCTGTTTATCCGTATCGGTTCGTAACCAATATTCGGGATACTGGCTCTGAATGAACGTATCTGCAAAATCAGGTGCTACGAAAGCCAATCGCTCACGCAATTTATCCTTGGAATTCTCTTCACAGATTTCCGAACTCTCGGCAGCATTGCCGCTTGAGAGCACTTTTTTTGTTTCATGATAGAGTTCGCGCAGTAACTGGCCCTTCCAGCTGTTCCACGTGCCCGGACCGACCGCACGAATATCTATGACAGTCAAAACCAATAGAAGATTGAGGCGCTCCTGCGTTTGTACAACATCTGCAAAATCACGTATTGTCTTGGGATCTGAAAAGTCACGGCGCAATGCCGTATCACTCATTGTCAGGTGTTCGCGAATAAGCCAGCAGACAGTATCTGTTTCTACATCGCTGAGCCCAAATCGCGGACAAATATCAGCGGCAAGCTCAGCACCTATAATTGAGTGATCTTCGGGACGTCCTTTGCCGATGTCATGCAGAAATGCAGCCACGTAAAGCACACGCAGATTTTTGATAGACGCAACAGTATCCGTCGATAAAGGCAAGGTCTCCGCAAACTCGCCATTTGCAATCGCTGCCAACTGGCCAACCGTGCGCAAAAGATGCTCATCCACGGTAAAATGATGATACATATTGAATTGCATCATGGAGACGACGAGGCCAAATTCAGGGATAAACCTGCCAAGAACACCCGCTTCATTCATACGCCTCAGCGACGCTTCAGAACGCGTTTTCGAGCAGAGTAATTCAAGAAAAATCTCATTGGCCTCGGCATTTGTGCGGACATCATCCTTAATCAGGTGCGAAGAGTGACGCATCAGGCGAATAGCTTCGGGGTGGAAGAAACGCCGGGTCTGTTCCGCCCTCAGAAAAATACGAATAAAATTAACTGGATCGCGCTTGAAAACATCAGGGTCAGCTACATTCAGACGCCCATGGTCAATGCGAAAATCCTTCGTGCTCGAAACCTGATTGCTGATTGCATCGTTCAAACCTTCGAATATGCGCGTTAATCGCGGTGCAGTTGCCAGTTGCTGTATCTCAAGGTTCGAACATAAAATTGCGGTCAACTCACCAACGTCTTTAGTGATGAGAAAATAATGGCGCATAAATCGCTCGACGGAACGCAGACCATCAGCCTCACGGTATTTGAGATTTGCTGCCAATGACGGTTGCAAATCAAATGTCAGCCGGTCCTCCTCACGACCGGTCTCAAAATGCAGATGGCAACGCACTGTCCATAAAAAACCTTTGCAGCGCTTAAACGTTGCCGCTTCCTGGGGCTTGAAGGTTCCGGTTACGATCGTTTGATCCCCGACGGTCTCACCGGACACATATTTAATAAGCCAATGCAGCGTGTGAAGATCTCGAAGGCCGCCTTTACCATCTTTGATGTCGGGTTCAACCCGGTAACGCGTTTCACCGCTTTGCTTATGACGCTCTCTGCGTTCGGCCATCTTTGTCGCGATAAATTCACGCGCTGTCCCTGCAACCACGTTCTCGCGGAAATGCTTTTGAAACTCTTCATAGAGCTTTTCATCGCCAAGTATCAGACGTGAATCGAGCATAGATGTACGAATCGTAAAATCTTGGCGGGACAGTGCTACACACTGCTTTATATTACGTGTCGCATGTCCAACCTTGAAACCAATATCCCAAAGCAGATAAAGTATATATTCCGCAACACTCTCGCCCCATGGTGTCTGTTTGTAGGGAAGAAGAAACAAGAGATCGATGTCCGAATGTGGGGCCAGCATACCGCGGCCGTAGCCGCCGGTTGCCACAATAACCATTTGTTCAGCATCAGAACTTGCCGTACTCGGCTGATATACGTACTGTTTGATACAATCAAAGATCAAACGGATCAGTTCATCCTGAAAATATGATAGACCTTCGGCGCAAGCGATGCCATTTCCGTCAAGAAGCAACTGGGCTTGCGCGGCATCGCGCGCCTCTTTGGTAATTTGCTTAAGACGGCGCAAAATTTCGGGCCGGCAGTCTTCAGGGTTACTACTGTCAGCATACAGAGCCCCAAACTCATCACGCAGTACCTCTGGGTCAAAGTAAGGTGGCGGAGCGATTGCGCTTTTTTTCATGAGGCTACTCTCTTTCTTGTCGCTCAATCTCTTTCAGACGGTACACCAATTCAAGCGCAGCGCGTGGTGTTAATTCATCTGGATTGATGCTTTTCAGCTCATCATGCAGAAGTGATTCATGCAAAAGTGATGCCCTTGTGGCAGTTACATCCTTGGCCGCTGCAAAAAGAGGCAGATCTTTCAGCGAACCACTACTGCCGGAAGATGCCTGATCTTTCTCAAGCATCACCAGCACCTCATTCGCACGAGCTGTCACAGATGCCGGAAGCCCCGCCAATCGAGCCACGTGTATGCCGTAAGAACGATCGGCGGCTCCAGGCTTTATTTTATGTAAGAAGACGATTTGATCTTTCCACTCTTTGACATCAACCGTGACATTAGCTACTTCTGCAAGCCTTTCTGCCAGTGATGTAAGCTCATGATAATGCGTCGCAAACAATGCTCGGCATGCACTTATATTATGCAAATGCTCAACCGTTGCCCAGGCAATTGATAGCCCGTCGAATGTTGCCGTACCGCGGCCAATCTCATCCAGAATAACAAACGATTGTTCAGTTGCCTGATTGAGGATACCAGCCGTTTCCACCATTTCGACCATAAAAGTAGAGCGGCCGCTGGCAATATCGTCGGACGCTCCAACACGAGAAAAAAGACGATCGACCACACCAATATGCGCGCTTTGTGCAGGAACGAAAGAGCCCATCTGCGCCATAAGCGCGATTAACGCGTTCTGACGTAGAAATGTTGATTTACCAGCCATATTAGGCCCTGTCAAAAGCCAGATGCGGCCGACGGCCATCTCGTCGAACCCGGGCGGACGGTCAGGATCGGCAGCCAGTATCAGACTGCAGTCATTTTCGATGAACTGTCCGGCCAAGTCTCTCTTCAACGCCTGCTCAACAACTGGATGACGCCCGCCGCGGACATCAAATGTCAGTGTTTCATCGACAATGGGACGCACATAGCCTTCATCCGCTGCCAATTGTGCCAGTGCTGCCGTACAATCCAGTTCGGCCAACGCGGCTGCAAGATGCGATAGCGTGTGTTCCTCGGCAGCAATCAACTTTGCCAGTTCCGCGAAAATCTCAAGCTCCAGGGCCAGCGCCCTCTCCGCAGCTGACGCAATCCGGCCCTCGATTTCAGTCAATTCAACGGTGGTGAAACGTACCGCGTTGGCCATTGTCTGGCGATGCTTGAAGAACTCAGAAAGTGGCACATCCATAAGCGGTTTGGCGTTCGCCGCCGTTACTTCAATAAAATAGCCAAGGATATTATTATGACGAATTTTAAGAGATTTTACCTTTGCTTTTTCGGCATAGCTGCTTTCAAGACCGGCCATGACCTCACGGCTATCGTCTCTCAGGGACCGCGCCTCGGCAAGTGAGACATCATAGTCCTCACGGATGAAGCCACCTTCACGCTTTAAAGCCGGTGGTGCATCAAGCAGTGCCGCACGTAGCGTTTGCAGCAGTTTTGATGGCGGCTTGCGCAAACCGGCCACAATTGAAGCAAGAGCACCCGGTAATCCCATGGGGCCGCCAGCCTTCTCGATGAGATCAGCGCATCGCGCAGCAACATTAAGAGCATCCCGCACGCCAGCTAAATCACGCGGGCCACCGCGCTGTAAAGACAGCCTTGAAATTGCACGTGCCACATCCGGCGCGCCGCGCAATTCGCGTCTCAAGTCTGCGCACAACATGCTCTGGTCTACTAAAAAACCAACAGCATCCTGACGCGCAGCTATGCTGGCAAGATCGCGCAAGGGACTTGAAATGCGGGCTGCCAGTTCGCGGGCGCCCGGCCCTGTCACCGTGCGGTCTATGGCTGCCAAAAGACTGCCCTGCCTATCGCCGCTTGAAGAGCGAAGCAGCTCAAGGCTGGCCCGGCTTGCTGCATCGATGGTCATTGTTTGCCCGCGCCCGACACGTTTCGGAGGGCGGATTGCAGGACGTTGCCCGATCTGTGTGAGTTCCACGTATTTAAGCAAAGCACCGACGGCCGCCAGCTCACTGCGGCTAAACTCACCGAAGGCACCGAGATCCGATACCCCCAGATAGTCCTGCAGAGCCCGCCGACCGGCAAGACTATCGAATGTGGCATGCGCGACAGGCGTTAAAGCCGCCGAAATGAGCTCGCCCGTCCGTATTATGTCAGGCCGGGAAATAAATTCATCAAAGGCAAGAATTTCACTGGGAAGCAAACGCACAAGCTCACCGTTAAGATCAGCATTGGAAACAATGCCAACTTCAAATTCACCCGTAGATATATCAAGTGACGCCAAGGCGAATTCCACGGTCTCGCCAGGTGCCTCAAAAACGGCGGTCAAATAATTTCGCGCCTTAGCATCAAGCAATGCATCTTCCGTCAGCGTGCCCGGTGTTACCAGGCGGACAACATCGCGGTGAACAACAGCCTTGGAACCGCGTTTACGGGCCTCAGCAGGGTCTTCCAGTTGCTCACAGACGGCAACGCGATGCCCTTGCCGGATGAGGCGCTGCAGATATTCATCGGCCCGCACAACGGGAACTCCACACATCGGGATATCTTCGCCCATGTGTTTGCCGCGCTTGGTGAGCACGATACCAAGTGCTTCAGCGGCAATTTCGGCATCCTTGAAAAACAACTCATAAAAATCGCCCATCCTATACCATAGCAAGCTGTCAGGATTGGCAGTCTTGATCTCCAGGTATTGAGCCATAGACGGCGTTATACCGGCAGGCGGCGTCTTTGACCTGGATGATTTTTCCGTTTTGCGCTGTGGTGACATTGGCCTTGGCTGTGTCTGGTTTGTGCCGATAAACCAAATGCGTTTAACGCAAAGATAGCTCTGCGTTAAGCCAATGATACACAGTTTCCTACAGCATTCACCATTTCATACGTCTGCAATGACCATGATCAAGCATTTGTAATATCTAATCTAAGGCGCAGCGTCAGATAATGTGTAACCAAGCCGAGCATTAAGTTCTTCGATCAAATCGCCCGCAGCTTCCGCGATATGAGTTCCAGGTCCAAACACTGCTGCAGCACCGGCTGAGAAGAGGGATTCGTAATCTCCCGGGGGTATGACACCGCCAACGACAATCATGATGTCGCCGCGGCCATAGACTTCGAGTGCCGTCCTCAGCTCCGGCACAAGCGTTAAATGCCCAGCCGCAAGAGATGAAACGCCAACAATATGCACGTCATTTTCAATAGCCTGACGGGCCACCTCCTCCGGCGTTGAGAAGAGAGGGCCGATATCAACATCAAAACCCAGATCGGCGAAGGCCGTTGCAATCACCTTCTGACCGCGATCATGGCCGTCCTGACCAATCTTGGCAACCAGCAGACGCGGACGCCGACCATCATTGTCAGCAAACGCTGCCGCCGCAGCCTGGACGCGAGCAAGATCTTCAGCCATCGTACGACCTTCTGATGTGTATATCCCGGAGATAGCATGGATCTCAGCCTGATGGCGACCAAAGACGTTCTCCATAGCCTCTGATATTTCGCCGACGGTCGCCATGGCACGCGCGGCCTCCACACTCAGAGACAGAAGGTTGGCGCCATTTCGGGCACCTACCGTTAAGGCGGCAAGCCTGGCTTTTACATCACTTTCACTGCGTTCATCCCGCAAACGCTTAAGTTTTTCGATCTGGCGGCCGCGCACGGCATCATTGTCAACCTTGAGCACATCAATATGCGCCTCATCTGCGCTGCGGTATTTATTCACCCCGATGATGGTTTGTTCACCAGCGTCGATCCGAGCCTGCGCGTGCGCAGCAGCCTCCTCGATCCGCATTTTCGGGATACCGGCCTCAATTGCTTTCGCCATTCCTCCCAGAGTTTCAATCTCCTGGATATGTTGCCACGCCTTTTCCGCCAGATCCTGCGTCAAACGCTCAACATAATAACTTCCCCCCCAAGGATCAGCAATGCGTGTGGTTCCGCTTTCCTGTTGCAAAAAAAGTTGCGTGTTGCGGGCAATGCGCGCGGAAAAATCTGTCGGCAGCGCAATCGCCTCGTCAAGCGCATTGGTATGAAGGGATTGCGTATGCCCCTGGGTTGCAGCCATAGCTTCAATGCTGGTGCGGATCACATTGTTAAAGACGTCCTGTGCCGTCAAGGACCAGCCGGATGTCTGGCAGTGCGTTCTCAAACTCAGAGAACGTGGATTTTTCGGCTTGAACTCGTTTTGGATCAGCTTTGCCCACATCGCACGGGCGGCCCGCAACTTGGCAATCTCCATAAAAAAGTTCATTCCAATTCCAAAGAAAAAGGAAAACCGTGGTGCGAAGGCATCGATATCCAGACCGGCTTCCAAACCGGCACGCGCATACGCGATACCATCCGCCAGCGTATAGGCCAGCTCCAGATCTGCCGTCGCGCCGGCCTCCTGCATGTGATAGCCGGAAATTGATATCGAATTAAATTTCGGCATATTTGCCGCCGTATAAGAAAAGATATCGGAGATAATCCGCATCGAAGGCGCCGGCGGGTAGATATATGTGTTGCGCACCATGAATTCTTTCAGAATATCATTCTGAATGGTGCCCGATAGCTTATCGGCACTGACGCCCTGCTCCTCGGCTGCGACAATATATAGGGCAAGCACGGGAAGGACTGCGCCGTTCATCGTCATGGATACCGACATCTTCGAGAGATCGATGCCACCAAAGAGAGTGCGCATATCGTAAATCGAGTCTATTGCGACGCCAGCCATACCAACATCACCCTTGACGCGAGGATGGTCGCTGTCGTAGCCGCGGTGAGTGGCAAGATCAAAGGCGACTGAGAGCCCTTTTTGACCGGCCGCTATATTCCTGAGATAAAACGCATTGGATTCTTCAGCTGTCGAAAAACCGGCATATTGGCGGATTGTCCAGGGTTGCGTGACATACATGGTTGGATAAGGACCACGCAAATAGGGGGCAAGCCCCGGATAAGATGCAATCTGACGGAGGCCCGCCGTGTCAGCTGCACTGTAAGCCTGCATAACTTCGATGCCCTCAGGCGTTTTCCAGGCCGGCATCGCCGATTTTGTGTGTCCAGCTGCCTCTTCCTCCGATTGAGATGGAGACTGCGGCAGATCTGCGAAAGCAATCTTGGTAAAGTCGGGCAGCTTGGACATGGCCTATTTTTATCATAGTCGGCTGAAAAATTAATAAAATCTAACTTTTAGGACATAAAAGTGCATTCAATGTGCAATTTTACCGCCATTGTGTATGAGTTTAAACGGTTTTACGACATATTAAAGTCTTATCGCCGGTAAGATGCACGTTTCACGAAATTGCATCGCGGCACTTGCTGAATTGCCCCAGATTCCCGATGTTGCACTGGCGGCATGGTACGGCCATACTGCCGTAATACTTTTTTGAATCATCTCTACTAATATGGAATACGCGATACGCATTTTATCTTACGATCCACGTCAGAGGGAACGGCTTCTTATGAAAATATTCAAACCTGCATTGTTCGCGTTTATGGCTCTGTCAACCAGCCTCTGCGCAAGCATCCTCTTAAATTCTCAGGCTGTAACGGCTCAGGAGACACTGCCCTGGAAACGCCAGGCTCCTGCTGATGATCCTTATGCAGCTTCACCGCACGGCGATTATGATACACGTCAGCCGCAATACGGCCAACCCGCATATCAAACGCAACGGCAATCGCAAACGGCACTGAACTCCAATGCTCGAAAATCTCAATTTGAAGATGATAAATCTTATTCCGAATCAGAGATCGTCGACGCCGGACATCAATTTTTCGGCAAGGTCAGCGAAGGGTTAGCAAAAGCCGTCGAAACCCTGTTCCGCAAACATGGCCGCCCGACAGGCTATATTCTGGGGCAGGATGCGGGCGGCGCTTTTATCGCCGGTTTGCGGTATGGAGAAGGGCATCTGCACACAAAATTCGGCGACCGGAGAAAGATTTTCTGGCAAGGCCCATCGCTTGGTTACGACTTTGGCGGTGAAGGCAGCCGTACAATGGTGCTTGTTTACAACCTCAAACATCCAAGCCAAATTTATCGCCGGTTTGGCGGGGTACAGGGATCTGCCTACATGGTCGGCGGGGTCGGCGTGCAGCTTTTGAAAAACGATAAAATCATATTAGCACCCATCAGAGCAGGTGTTGGTATCAGATTTGGCGCAAATGTCGGCTACCTCAAATATACGCCGCGCCCAACATGGAACCCGTTCTAAGACTTATCATCATGCACATGCGAGGGCGGACTTTCCGTCCTCGTTGCTGTATTCACCTCATCAAACTCCAATCTAATCCACACAGACCTGCATTTCCGGACAACAAATTTGTCTCACACTCGCGAAACTTCAACATGAATAGAGACTGACATACATCTTCACTGGCAATTTATAATTGTCGTGCCAAATTGCTTGCTTGCAGTCAGGCAATGCAGGCGTTTAATACTAATGCACCGATTGTTAAAAGTGCTACTGTTCCAAACGTGCAAGACGTTTCTCAAATAGAGTGGGTACAGTAAAGAGTTTTAAAGGGTGCATCTGTGTTTACGATCCAGTCGATTATGCTCATATCGCTGGGGTTTCTGCTGGCGGTTTTACTCGCTTTTATTGTTGCCCCGGCCTATTGGGGGCGGGCTGTTCGACTAACAACGCAACGGTTACGCCACTCCCTTCCGATGAATGAATCGGAAATTCGCGCGGACAGAGATCGCCTGCGTGCTCAACACGCAATTCACGTTCATAAATTAGCAACGGCTGCTGAAACTGCGCGCATTTCGATGGCTCGGCAAAAAGTCGAAATCAATCGTCGCGACGCGAAAATCGGTGAACTGGAACGTACGCTTTCAAAGTTCGAAACAAATCTTGAAGCACGAAATAATGCATTGCACGTTCTTGAGCAGGTTATTATGGACCGCGTGCCGCGGGTTGAGAAGCGGCTTGACGAATCACGAGATCTCATATCGCAACGCGATGGTGAAATTGCTTCCCTGCAATCCGAATCGAACAAGACATTCCGGGCTTTGGAAGAAGCAATGGAAATTAACCTGCAACAGCGGCTGGAGATGGACCGACTGAAGAGCTCTCTCGCATCCCGCCATGAGCGCGCAGTGCGGGGGCGTGCGCATCATGCCGTATACGAAGGTGACATAGCGCTTCGCGCGGAGGCCGAAGCTCTCAGAGCCCGGACGCGAGAACAGGCAGCAGTGATTTCCAAACTGCAAGAGATGATGCGGGAGACCATTGACGGCGCAGATACCAATGCTAGCGGTGCCCGCGATTCTCTTGAGCTAAGCTTATCCCAAATTGATCTCAGTGCACAAATGGAAGAGAACGTGAGCAACGCACGTTCTGCCGCACAAAATGCTGACGCCACGGCGCAAAATAAAAGCGAAATGAAGGAACTGCAGGCCAAAATCGAGATACAGGGCATTGAAATTGAAAAACTAAATGCTGCACTGAAAGTTTTTGAAGAGGATGAAGCGGGACAAAAGTCTATCTCCATTCGTGATATGCGGATTAGGCGCAAATCGCGTATTGCGGCTCTGGAAAAAGAGACGGCTGCCCAAACCGAAATCATACGAAAGCTGCGCGCTGAACTGGCCTCGACAAACGACCGTATCGCCCGTCAGTCCGCGCACCATGCCCACGAATTGCGCAGACTGGGTGCCGGCACGCATAAAGCGAATTTATCCGCACGCCAACGCGCACAAGCTCGAAACCAAGCCGAACAGGCACAACGCAAACAAAGCCTTACCGAGCGTATCGTTGAAAAAATTCCGGCTGCTTCAGCAGACCTCGCGCGTACGCCCAAGCATGAAAGCAAATTAGACATCATTGCAAAAGCGAAACTTTCAGTTGTGCAGGACGACTCTGAATTGCCAGATGCAACTCCAACGCAATCATCTCACACCACGATAAGCGAAGAAAAAATATCCAAAAGCGCTCCTGCAGATACGGATACATCACAGCAAGAAACAGAAGAGACACCTGAAAAAGGCACATCCGCAAAGAAGCGCACCCCGCTGCTTCAACGCATTTCAGGCATTGGTCAAAACTGACAACTCAACGCTTTTGAATTTTTAGGGCTAAGAGGCCGCCCTAATAAGAAGCTACGAATTTCTTAATCTGTAATTCTTCTTAACATGAGCCGCATGGTCATTATAATAAAAACCGCATGCGTGCGCTGGAGGATTTCAAAGTTTTCGGCAAGCCTGCGGCAGAGGCCAAGCCTTTCACGATAGGTGGGAATAAACGACACGCAATCCTCAGAAGCAATAACGCGGTCCCGAATGCCACCCTTGATTTTCTTGGCTCCATCATAGCCGAGCTTATCAACACACGCTAACCACAGAGCACTGGCACTTTACCAAGCAGCCTTATAAAGGCTCAAGCGCGATATATATCAGTGTTGTCAGACGCAGGAAGGCCGACCATTCCGCCTCCGACATATCTGGAAAAGCTGCCCGTAAAGCTGAGGGCATTGATACCTCTTCAAGCTCATGCGCCACGTTACTTAATGATATCTTTGAATTTTGCAGCCTCAGGGCACAAACCTCATCAACCCTGCTTACAGCAACGTTCTTCATGCACCTGACATTGTCTGGTGTTTCAGACCCGAATGCGAGAATTGCAGTGCAGAATTGCTCACTCAGCTGCTCGTCACAATGCGAACCTTTAGCAAGGCATCTCAAAGCATCGAGTAACGCATCATGTGTTACAGCGACTTTACTCATATACTCTCTCCAAGACGCTGCTGCATCCCCTGAAAATATGGCTATGTTGGCAGGCAAGCCTTTGCCCCAGTTCGTGTGTTTTCAGTTCAAGTGCATTCATCGCCAGCCTACTCCCCGCCCATAGCATAACATGGCGCCCATGAGATCTTGACTTTGGGTAACCGGGCAGGGGAGTGGGAAGGTCAGGCTGATACGAAAAGACTCTAGTTTATGTCAAATCGAACCGCGATAGAATTTCATTTTCTATAGCACGTGTTTGCGGTGTCCATTCAACGGTTTTGGAGGCGATGAGCGTAGCCTCAGACTTTAGAATGACGCCGTCTTCACCGTCCAGAACTCTCAGACCGTTTGCCTTCAGAGTTGCGCCGGTGCTGGTGATGTCGACGATCATGTCAGCCTTACCACTGGCCGGTGTGCCTTCTGTTGCACCCAGGCTTTCGACAATGCGATAATCGCTTATGCCGTGACAGGTGAAATGCTGGCGCGTCAAATTCATGTATTTCGTTGCCACGCGCAGGCGACGATGATGATAACGGCGGTAGATTTGTGCGGCAGCTTCGACATCACGCATCCGGCGCACATCAACCCAGCAATCGGGCACGGCAACCACCACATCCGCGTGACCAAAACCAAGCTTTTTCAGCAATGCAACGCGCTCATCTGCATCAACAATTTCCTCGCGCACCAGATCCTCGCCTGTTACACCGAGATGAATGCGGCCCGTCTTAAGCGCATTGGCAATTTCTGAGGCTGAGATAAAAGACACCTCAATATTTGCCATGCTATCAATTTCCCCGCGATAACCTCGTTCGTTTCCAGTTTTTGAAATCTGCAGGCCAACCTTAGCAAAAAACTCCCCCGTCTGCTCCATCAAACGGCCTTTTGATGGGATTCCTATAACCAGCTTGTCACTCATTATTGGCCTCCCTGAACAGCACGCAACAGGCGTTCGGTGTGTATCATAGCGCCAACTCCAGGAACATCTGTGGATGCACCAACAACCCGCATCAATTTATCGTAACGCCCGCCACCTGCAATTGGGCTTTTAGCGTCCAGGCCGGAGGCATGCACTTCAAACACAAAGCCGGTGTAATATTCCAAACGCCTGCCAAAATCAGCGGAAAAGCAGATCTGGCTCAAATCTATGCCGGCAGATGCAAAACTTTTTAACCGGCGTTCATAAACATCTAACGGTCCCGACAGTTTAAAGCCTGTTGCCTGGATGAGATCGCGCATGCGTGCGCCAGCCGCACGTGCCGGAGCATCGACATCGAGATATGCTTCAAGCAATTCGCGTGTTGCGGCCGGCAAAGGTTCAGCGCGAGCATCTTCGACCATGGCGGTAAGATTTTCAGCGATTTCCGTCATTGATCTTGCACCAATCAGCTCAATACCTTTACGCGCTAAATATTGAGCAATGATCTGTTCGGCGGCCGATCCCCTAGCCTCGCCGAGATCATGCAGCAAGTCCTCCGGCAGTCCATCGACGGCAGCGGCCGGCCGTGACGATAATTCCTTCAACGCTGTCCGGAACGCCGCGGGCCGCCAGAATTGTGCTTTGAGCCGCTCACGCCAGCGGGCCTGCATGTCGAGTGTATTTAAAAGCGCTTCAAAGATGCCGACATCGCCGATTCGAATTTGAAAATCCTGCAAACCGGCCGCCTTGAGTGCCTTGACAACCAGGCACAGAATCTCTGTCTCAGCTGCTTCGCAGTGTGTTCCACCAAAGTATTCGATACCAGCCTGACGAAATTCACGCGGATTGGTTGAGCTGCCGCCGTCGGGTTGAAATCGGAACGCCGGACCGTTGTAACAATAACGCCCCGTTTCATTTGGGCGGCCGTAGCGTTCCCAATGTAAGCGGCATGTTGGAACCGTCAGATCTGGACGCAGACATAATTCAGCACCTTCCGGATCGGTAAAGACGTATGTACGGCTGCGCAGATCTTCGCCAACAACATCGAGAAAAATATCTGCCGGCTGAATTATTGACGGCGCAACTGCTTCATAATCGGCGGCGCAGAATACACTCAGAATATTCTGCGCCTGGTCTTCTAGCGCTTGAAACTTGCGGGCTGTTTCCGCCGACATTTCTCTTGCTCCACCGTTATGCGTTTTGGCCGTAACGGGCGATAACATCCTTTACACCAGCAACAAGCTTGCTCTCTGGCACCGAGAACTGAGCCGGCCGCGCCTCACGCCATTCCTTAGCATCAGCGATGCCCTCTGCAAGGCGGGCTCCCTCAATGAGATCCTTGATTTGAACTTCACCTGCAGCACGCTCATTTCCACCCTGGATTACGACGCAGGGCGCACCGCGTTTATCAGCATATTTCATCTGCGCCTTCATGCCAGACGTACCGAGATACATCTCCGCTCGAATCCCGGCGGCACGCAGCAGTTGCACCATGTTTTGATAACGGCTTTGCTCGCTGCGATCCATTACCAGAACGACAACAGGACCAAGAACACGCCGCCCGATCTGGTCATCACGCATCATCAATGCAGACTGCAGCCGAGAAACTCCAAGTGAGAAACCTGTCGCTGGAACGGTCTGCCCTGTGAAACGGGCAACGAGATCATCATATCTACCACCACCGCCAACAGACCCGAAGCGAACAATCTGACCTTGCTCGTTCTTCACTTCGAATGTGAGTTCTGCTTCGAACACCGGGCCGGTATAATAATCGAGCCCGCGCACAACGGACGGATCGATGACAACCCGGTCCTCTTCAAATCCAGCTGCGCGCAGAAGCTCATCGATGCTCTGCAATTCTTCAACGCCTTGAAGCCCTTGTGCGTTATCACTGATGAGATCTTTTAAAGCTTCGACCGTAGCCGTACGTGTGCCTTTTCCGCTTTCAAGAAAATGAATGGCTTTATCGATCGCACCGGCTTCAAGGCCCGCGCCCTCTGTAAAATCACCGGATTCATCCTTACGTCCCGGGCCGAGCAGCGAGCGCACACCTTCGATCCCGAGACGGTCGAGCTTATCTAAAGCACGCAAAACAATTAACCTTTGTGCAGACTGCTCCAGACTTTGAGGATTGATCCCCATACCTGCCAGCACACCGTCCAGAACTTTCCGATTATTAACGCGTACAATGTAATCTTTACGACTGAAACCCAGTCGCTCCATGGCGTCCGCAGCAAGCATGCAGATCTCGGCATCTGCAGCTATGTTTGACGTGCCCACCGTGTCCGCATCAAACTGCATAAATTGACGGAAGCGGCCCGGCCCTGGTTTTTCATTGCGCCAGACAGAACCGGATGTGTAGCGGCGGAACGGCTTGGCAAGATGCTGGTAATTCTCAGCAACATGGCGCGCAAGCGGAGCAGTCATATCATACCGCAACGACATCCATTGCTCATCCTCGTCCTGCAGGGAAAATACCCCCTCATTGGGGCGGTCCGTATCAGGCAGGAATTTGCCGAGTGCATCAGTATATTCGAAAGCCGGCGTCTCAAGAGGCTCAAACCCGTAGCTCTCATAAACTTCGCCAATGGTTGCCAGCATCCGCTTCATCAGGCGGATTTCGTCTGCCGCAATGTCACTAAAGCCCTTAGGGAGACGTGCCCTTGGGCGCTTTTCTTTATTTTTTTTTGCCATTTTTGCCCGATTGATCCGCGTCATATACCTTCGCGAGTGTTTTCAGGCGTTATAAATCAATGACGCAACCCCGGCAATCCTCAGGCCGTAAGGCCCAGGCTAATCGAATTGATGCCATGCGGCCTTGTTTACAAAGGCACCATTATATTCGTGTTAGGCGCATAATGGCTCATTAGACGAAAGACTTTTTTGACCTGAAGGTAAAAAACACTCTTAAATCAATGCTCTGATCTTACCCCACATTCATATTTTTAAACGCATGCATCAAATGCCAAAACTTTTGGCTTGTGCAACGAGGAAATCGCGCAACACATGTATTTTCTTAGCTGTGCGCAGTTCCTCTGGATAAACAAAAATAACTGGCATTGTCGGTAGCTGAACATCATTCAGGACCGGCACCAGATCCGTTTCTTCCTCGGCAATATATTCCGGAATAAGGCCGATCCCAACGCCAGATCTTATAGCGTATTTCATAGCAATCAAACTATTCGCGCGAAAAGAGGGGACGCGGGGTTTCCCGCTATTACGCCCAGCAGTGTCCAGGAACCGGATCGCCGACAAATGCATTGCCGGCGCACCACTATAGGATACAATGCGATGGCTTTCATCGAGTTCAGTGAGAGATTGGGGCGCGCCAAAGCGCCGGATATACTGGGCAGAGGCGAATGCCCGCACACGTGCATGGAATAAAACACGGCGGATAAGATCACTTTGCTGAGGTTCATGCGTCCACAATGCAGCATCTGCAACGCGCATTGAAATATCCAGCATCTCGTCATTGAGAACAAGTTCAACGCGAATATCCGGATACATATCCATGAATTCACGCATGCGTTGTGTTACCCAAACGGTACCAAGCCCTATAGGGCAGGTCAGACGCAAATCACCTGCCGGTTTCGTAGCTGAATTACTGAGCAGGGTTTCAGCGGTATGCAGCTTGGTGATGATCTCGCTGGCTGTATCAAAAAGTGTCTCGCCCTGCTCAGTCAAAACCAGGCCGCGGGCATGACGGTGGAATAGCGCAACACCAATATCTTTTTCTAACGCAGAAACTTGGCGGCTCACCGCTGACTGGCTCATGTGCAAGTGTTCGCTTGCATGCGTGAAACTTCCAGCTTCAGCCGCTGCGTGAAAAATTCTTAACTTATCCCAGTCCATTGCCGTTATCTCTTTCCAGATATCGTGACGCATCCAAACGGCAACACGGAAGCACGTACTTCAATATCAACACCACTTATATACAAAATACAATGCGTTACGGTGTCCTGTCATGCAAGTGTAAGTCCCATTGCGTAATTATATTATTAAGCCCACAGCTTGCCGGACTTCCTACACAAAGACGGCGGGAACAGATTTTTAGCCCAACAAAGCAAGGCAAGGCGGGGCATGTTCATGATAGGTAAGCACAGGAGGAGGAGGCATAGCAGTATAACAAAGCTTGCGATGTATTCATCAAACTGAAACCGGCTGCTTAAATCAACCCCAGTTGGCGAAAGCTGGCATGGCCGTCACGACCAACAATGATGTGGTCATGGATCGTAATTCCAAGCGGCTTAGCCGCTGTTTCAATTTGACGTGTCATTTCAATGTCGGCGCGTGAAGGCTGCGGATTGCCGGATGGGTGATTATGGACAAGAACAATAGCTGTCGCTGACAGCTCTAGAGTTCGTTTAATGACTTCGCGGATGTAAACCGGCGTATGGTCAACTGTTCCCCTGCTTTGCATTTCATCAGCTATTAATTTGTTTTTTCTATCAAGAAACAAAATACGAAACTGCTCGGTATTCTCATAGCCAATTTGTGCGCGGCAATACTCCAGAACCGCCTTCCATGAAGACAGAACCTGGCGTTCAATAATTTCGTCTTTCATGAGGCGAACCGCAGCAGCCCGGACGAGCTTTAACTCTGTAACGGCAGCATCGCCCACGCCAGTCACTTCCTTGAGAAGTTGAGGTGGCGCATTTATAACTTCGGAAAAGGTTCCAAAACGTTTTAAGAGACGTTTCGCTGTTGGCTTGGTATCACCACGCGGAATGGCACGAAACAAGATCAACTCCAGCATCTCATAGTCAGGCATGGCATCGGAACCACCCTTTATGAACCTGTCACGCAGTCGTTGCCGGTGCCCCGCGTTCAAATTCTTCGTATTGGACGTGTTGAGTGGCTTTGGGGCCAAGCTATCCTGGCCATTCAGTAAGCTGCCTTGAACGTATGATTCGCTGGACGGAGTATGCGGCTGTCCTGATTTCATTTTAAGTTCAGCCGCATCCAAAAAGGCGCTGTTTGATTTTCGTTCGCCTTCCGATGCGGCTGACATCTGCTGCGGTCCCCGTGTGTCGTGTTGGCCAAGTTTATATCACAACATAATGGCCGCCGGCGAGGTCAAATTATGGACGGATAGAGTTCAGACAATCGACATGCCATTTTTGTAGAAAAGGCTAAAATTAACAATTTTGCTGTATTCAATCTGAAATTGACAATACAAATTCTGAATATCCCATCATGAGACCATCATATCAAAGTAGAGACCAGAGGTCTCAATACCTTCGTAATACCGTCAGTACGCAGCAAGCAACACTTTTGATTGCAGCTCTTACGTGCACGATGATGGTCACCGGTTGCGGTTCCCGCCAGTATTATTCGTCCATCTCCAAACGTCCCCCGGCATCAGCGACCAAAACATCACAGAGCACCGGACATCACAAAATTGGGCGTCCATACACAATTAACGGCCGAACCTATGTCCCACGACATGAGCCTGATTATAATCGTGTTGGGGTCGCATCCTGGTACGGTCAAGATTTCCATGGGCGGCAAACGGCAAACGGTGAAATTTATGATAAAAATGCATTATCCGCCGCACATCCCACATTACCGCTTCCATCTTATGTCCGCGTTACCAATCTAGAGAATGGTGTTTCACGCGTCGTCAGGGTCAATGATCGCGGGCCGTTTGTGGCAGGACGGATTATTGACCTTTCGCTTCAAACTGCGCGTGAACTCAATTTTGCCTCTCGGGGGTTGGCGAAAGTCCGCGTTGAATATGTCGGTCCTGCTCCGCTATAATCTTAGGATCTGTTGAAGTTTATCGCGCGCCACGCGGTACGGATCTGGCGCAATCGACGCTTGTGTGCTGTTGCTCAACAGGTTCTAAACTGGCAGCAATGTTCTCGGCTGTTCAGTTAAGACGACTCGAATAGACACAAGCATTAGAGGCCGGATTTACCGCGCCCGATAGCAGCAATGCCGGTGCGGGAAACTTCAACCAAGCCAAGTCCTGTCATGAGCCCGATAAATCTCTCGATCTCA
>CAYUYL010000018.1:0-597 GCA_964449195.1 uncultured Filomicrobium sp. | reverse complement strand
ATAACCTGAGCTTGAAAAATTTCATCCAGACGCAGAGATTCAATGCGAATTTCGCCTTTTCCAGCGACCTTGATCAAGGCCAATTCACGCTCCAGAGGATCACCATCACCGGTCAGATCGACAACGCGGTGCACAGGAACCACGCGCTCCAGTTGCTTCTTAATCTGTTCGATCACCGCAGGCGTGCCGCGCGTGACGATTGTAATGCGCGACAAATGCCGTTCATGCTCGGTTTCCGTCACAGTAAGCGAGTCAATATTATAACCGCGTCCTGAGAATAGACCTATAACCCGGGCAAGAACACCTGGTTCATTGTCTACCAGAGCTGATAGTGTACGTTGGACAATCTCTTGATCGCGAACCGGATCAGGGTAATGTGACAGTGATTGCGTCATGGCTTTAATTGAATAGCAGTTATATCGTTGCAAAGTCCATAAATATCAGGGCGGTATGCTTTATATTTCTGTTTACAATTAGAATTTCTCTTTCATGTCTTGGCCTACAGGACCTTCGTGAGACAAACGGCTTTACAAGCCATAACTAACTGTAGCACTATGTGGTGAAAGGTCTCTTGATGATCACCATACGCATTATGGC
>CAYUYL010000017.1:0-20591 GCA_964449195.1 uncultured Filomicrobium sp. | reverse complement strand
CAGCTCCGGGGGCGGTGGTGGTCGGCGATTTGACGGGGTCTTTTTCACAGGCGACAGAATACTTTTGAAGGCTGATAGCGCCTTGCGGCGAAGACGCTATGGCTTTTATACCAGAATTGTCCTTCGTTCATATCGTCAGCGCACACGTCTTAGTTCGTAGAATAACCGTCTCCAAACACCCCCCGTTGAGCGAAGCGGTTGAATGCACTCATCTGCCGTTTTGTATTTGCCCTTATCTTTGTCTTTGTCTTTGTCTTTGGACGATAGGACTTATACACTTTGGCCCGTTGTGTTTTGCCAAGGCGCATTTTGGTGTAGGAGCGAGACGGAATTTTATGCCGCTTCAACGATATTGTTTTACGTTTCTTTTTAAGTGCAGATTTTGTATATGGCTTACGTTGCTTAGCAAGCGGTTTCTTTTGGCGTTGCTGCCGGTCCGAATATGATGGCTTATTCTTAAGTTTCAGTGCTGCAAATCGGACAGTTTTTTTTCGTATGTGCTCTAGCCGTTTTTTAGGGGCGGCTGCAAAGCTGGATTTTGAGCTTGGTGCGTAGAGAGACGTCTGGGCTTCCTTATTGCCAAGATTTATGGCCACTGTCGTGTTTGGAAAGCTGTCGGAATTTGCTAAAACCGTAGTACTAGATCTATCGTGAGCTGAACGCTTAAATTTGGTTACTTGCAAACGGAGCTCGCGCAAATTGCGTGACATTTCGCGGGATTGGCTATTCGCATCACGTAATTCGCGTTGCAAATCCCTGGCAAGTTTGCGTTCAGCTTCAAGAGAAGCCTCACTATGGCGCAACGCTTGCCTAAGGTGTTTGATCTGCAGAAGATATCTCTGTTTCTGCTCTTCAAAACTCAAAATGCTATTTGCATGATGAGGTTGACTGAACCATGCCATCCCGGAAAAAGGAGAATATGCAATAATAGTAAGAGTCAACATACAGAAAATAGCGAACGAGCGATAACGCATGACGAAGTGCACCTGATTACAAGATTTAAGCAAGCAGCTTATAAGTACGCTTATGCCGGCAAAACTCTGAAGTGGTTATGGTACGCAAAACGCGCTTTTCCACCTCAAAAATAAGGCCAAAGCATAGACGAGCTTATGTTGTCAGCTGGTCAATTCTTAAAGTGTCTGCCATTAAAATGCCAAACTTAACAAAGTATTAGCAGACGAGATGAGTTGCTGTCCATAGCCTAAGTGTATTTCAAAGTATTAATCAATATGAACTGCATTTTTGTACGGCAATCTTGTATGAATACTGGCAAAAAAATGAAACATTACGTAATATCATGTTACCAGCAGCTGGCAATTCGATTGAAACGTAGCGTTATGATTCATGCCAGATTGCACATGTAGCTTCGTTACCAATTGGAAAACAGTTGCCCTATGAAATGGGGACGTCCGTTTTGAAAAATCATCCATTACGTACCCGCGTCTCAGCCTTCCTTGTCAGAGAGCCTTTATAAGCTCGTTGTGACTTGTTTCTTTATCGAATAAAAAACCCGGCGGAATACTCCACCGGGTTCTGTTCGTGAGCATATATATGTTCACAGAAGATCTTAATTGATCTGGTCGTAAGTTCCGTTTTTCCACTCATAGAACTTATATGGAGGCAGGTTCGGGTCGCCCTTCTTATCGAACTTGAATTTACCCAGAACCGTGGAAAACTCCATAGAGTTCAGGTTTTTGATGATATCACCAACTTTCGTGGCTGATTTTACAGGGGTTGCAGCCTGTAGCCAAGCTTGGATCGCCGCATAAGTATAAAGAACATAGCCTTCCGGCTCGATGTTTTTCTCGCGGAATTTGGCAACAATATCTTTGGCTTCTGGTGCTTTGCGTGGATCTGGTGAGAATGTCATAAGCGTACCTTCGCCAGCGGCGCCTGTAACTTTCCAATATTCCTGTGTCACAAGCGCGTCACCGGAAATAAGCTGTGCTTTCATGCCCTGATCACGCATCTGACGCACGATAAGGCCGGCTTCGGTGTGGTAGCCACCGACGTACACAACATCGATACCTTCTTTTTTCATCTTCGAAACCAGCGCAGTGTAGTCTTTTTCACCAGCCGTGTACGCTTCGTACATGGTTTCCTTAAGACCAGCGGCAGTCATATACTTTTTGGTTTCGTCGGCAAGGCCCTTACCATAGGCTGTCTTGTCATGGAGGATGGCAACTTTCTTACCGGCGTATGTTGCTGCGATGTAATCGCCTGCAACTTGGCCCTGCTGATCGTCACGGCCGCAGACACGGAAAACGTTAGGGCCTGCACGTTCATCAGTCAGCTTTGGGTTGGTGGAGGCAGGAGAAATCTGAATCACGCTCTCTTCAGCATAAACCTTTGAGGCTGGAATTGAAGAGCCAGAGCAGAAGTGGCCCGCAACAAATGTAACACCCTGGGCGGCAAGTTTGCCAGCAACGGCAACCGCCTGCTTTGGATCGCATGCGTCATCACCAATGATAAGCTCAAGCTTTTTGCCATCGAGGCCACCTGCAGCATTGATATCTGCAACGGCTTGCTCGGCACCCGCTTTCATCTGAGCTCCAAAAGAGGCGTACTGGCCAGTCATGGGGCCAACAACGGCAATTTTAATGTCAGCAGCAAATGCTGGAGCAGCCAGGCCAATAGCCAGAGCAGCACTCAGTATCAGCTTTTTCATAAGCTTAGTTCTCCTTGCTTTCAAGTCGCAATGCACCTCCACCTTGTCGTATGGAGGAAGTTTCCCGCGGATGGCCCCCCGGAAATTTTGAACGAGTATTTCGCCTCCAGAGTTCAATGATTAAAGGATATTCTCAAAAAGACTAGATGTTTTTTTACTTATATTCTGG
This sequence comes from uncultured Filomicrobium sp., assembly GCA_964449195.1. Taxonomy (GTDB): domain Bacteria; phylum Pseudomonadota; class Alphaproteobacteria; order Rhizobiales; family Hyphomicrobiaceae; genus Tectiglobus. The sequence goes on along the minus strand of CAYUYL010000017.1, from coordinate 17,754 downwards.
AGCCTGTTGAGATTTACCACGCGGCATTGGCTTAGACAGCTTCTTTAGCCCGGCACACATCATAAACCGAGTTGCTGTAGATCTAAGTTGTGGCCTAATTTTCAATTTCTTCCCACGACAGGAGATGCTTACGGCGGTAAAGCCAGGGATATTGCGTGACCATCTGAGTTGTAAACGCCAGCCGGTAAGATACCAGCGCAATGCTGATTAAAATGACTGCATCCGTGATGTAAAGCTGTAGAGACAAAAGCGTGCCATCAGCCAAACTCCAATGAAAAAATCTCGCAGGTAGCGTGAGCAGGAACATATACACAATAACAAGCCAGAAAGTTGACCACGTACGGGCCAGCGCCCGTCCGGTCATCCAGGCCGCGCCCCCCGCCAACAATAGCGTGATGACGATAAAGGCGGTCAGCGAGTTATCATAAACAATGCCCATATTTAGCCCTACATGCCAATCAATCAGTGTGCGCCACCTTCGAGGTAGGCTGCGCGGATGTCTTCACGGTGGAGCAATTCATGGCCGGTGCCGGATACAGTAATCCGGCCGTTCACCATCACATAACCTCGATGCGCCAGTTTGAGCGCGTGATAAGCATTTTGCTCGACAAGAAAGACGGTCAGTCCCTGCTTTTCGTTGAGATCTTTGATGATGGAGAAGATCTGTTTTACAATCATTGGCGCCAGACCAAGTGACGGCTCATCGAGTAATAGAAGGCGGGGACGGCCCATAAGCGCACGTGCAATGGCCAGCATTTGCTGCTCACCACCTGACATTGTGCCAGCGCGTTGGCATTCCCGTGTTTTCAAGATCGGGAAAAGCTCGTAAGCGCGCGCCAGATCTTCATCAAACGTGTCCGCGTGATCTTTATTCAGAATGGCGCCCATTTGCAGGTTTTCGAGAACAGTCATCCGCGGAAAAATACGGCGGCCTTCCGGCGACTGAGCAATACCAAGGTGCATGATTTCATGCGTCGGCAGGCCGCGAATTTCTCTGCCTTCGAACTTGATTGAACCAGCCCGCGGCTGTGGACTGCCGCAAACAGACATCATAAGCGTTGTCTTACCGGCTCCATTGGCGCCAATAATCGTGGATATTTCGCCTTTACGGACATCCAGATCAATGCTTTTGAGTGCTTGGATTTTGCCGTAATACGTCTCAAGGGCGCGGATTTCGAGCATATTTTCCGTCATGAGGAAAGCTCCTCTTCAACCGCAGCTGTCTCTTCATCTTCAACACCGAGGTAGGCGGCGATCACGGCCGGATCGGAGCGGACTTCGTCAGGTGTGCCGTCGGATATCTTCTTGCCGTAGTCGAGAACGATAATGTGATCTGAAATCTCCATCACGACGCCCATGTCATGCTCTATGAGCAGAATTGAAATTTCATAGTCGTCTCTGATCTTATTCAGCAGCACATTAAGCTGTTTGCTTTCGCGCGGATTAAGGCCGGCCGCCGGCTCGTCAAGGCAAAGCAATTCTGGATCCGTGCACATGGCGCGGGCTATTTCCAGCCGCCGCTGATCGCCGTATGGCAGATCGCCTGCTGCATCGTCGGCCCGCTCGGTCAGGCCAACCAGATCCAGCCATTTGACGGCTTTTGTGATAGCTGCTTTTTCCGCATTCTTGTAGGATGTGAGACCTAGAATGCCGCCGATGGTAAAGCCGGATGCGGACATGAGGTTTTGATGCTGGGCAACAAGAAGGTTCTCAAGGACTGTCATCCCGGAGAACAGGCGGATATTCTGGAAGGTGCGTGCAACGCCTGCATCACGGGAAATAACGTGATCAGGCAGACGTTCCAGCTTGAAGCTCTGACCGTTGGTTCGAGACATGGTCATCATACCAACGGTTGGTTTATAAAAGCCTGTGATGCAGTTGAAGACCGTCGTCTTTCCGGCTCCATTCGGGCCAATAACGGCCGTGATATCACCGCGTTTAACGTCGAATGAAACATCGTTGATGGCAATCAGTCCGCCAAAACGCATCGTTAGGTGCTCGACCTTGAGAACAGGAGCGGTTGAAACGGTGCTCTGCATCAGCCCTGCCCCTCCTTGACAAGATCAGAGCCAATAGCCCGGCGTTCTTTCAGGGCAATTGAGGGGGGGCGGTTTGAAATGAGACCGCGTGGCCGCCAAACCATGACGATAACCATGAGCATACCGAAGATCACCATCCGCCATTGATGGGGATCGAAGCTGTCTCCGAAAAGAACCTTGAGAAACGCGACATCACGCAGATATTCAAGGCCGCCGACGAGTGCAATAGCGGCAATCGCCACGCCGATCTGGCTTCCCATGCCGCCAAGCACGACAATCGCAAGAATGATCGCGCTTTCATGAAAGACGAAGCTCTCCGGGCTTATAAAGCCCTGCTTGGTCGCGAAGAATGAACCGGCAAAGCCGCCAAACATAGCGCCAATTGCGAAGGCAGAGAGTTTGGTGCTAACAGTATTGATACCCAGTGATTTGCACGCGATCTCATCTTCCCGCAAAGCCTCCCAGGCCCGGCCAATGGGCAGCTTTCGCAAGCGGATTGTCACCCAGTTTGTAATCAGTGCCAGCACGAGAATGATGTAATACAGAAAAATGATCCGGTGCAAAGACGAATAATCAAGCCCGAAAAATGTGTGAAATGTCTCTTGGCCTTCCTGAGGCCATCGAGAAAATTCAAGGCCGAAGAATGTGGGGCGCGGAATGCCTGAAAGGCCGTCAGGACCACCGGTGAATTCATACCAGTTGAGCAGGACGACACGAATGATTTCGCCAAAGGCCAGTGTTACGATGGCAAGATAGTCGCCACGCAGGCGCAGCACCGGAAAGCCCAGAATAATTCCCCAGAAGGCGGCCAGAATACCTGCAAGCGGTAGACACAACCAGAATGAAAAACCAAAGTGGGCTGCCAAAAGAGCATAGGAATAGGCTCCCACGGCGTAAAAGGCGACGTAACCGAGATCAAGCAGGCCCGCCAGACCGACAACGATATTGAGCCCCCAGCCAAGCATGACATAGGTCAGCACAAGAACCGCAAGGTCCATGATATAGCGGTCTGAAAAAGGCATGAACGGCAAAATCACCGCAAAGATGATCATCGCTGGCCCGGCGTATTTGAAAAAATCTGAAAGCTGGCCGCTGAGTGACTGCAAATGGCCGGTCTGTGCCGTGCGGTGCTTGCCAAGGCTGAGAAGGCTGAAAACCAGTTTGCCGGCGAACGCCAGTGCAACCATGGCGGCAACCAGCCCCCAGCGTGTCTCCAGCACCAGGCCTTGAGGCCCATCGTTGGTTTTGAATAGAAACATCGGGATGCATAATAAAAACATCACGACAGCGGCAACGGCGGCTTCTTTGAGCGGCTGGCGAAGGTCATCAATGGTGAAACCGGTTCCTGCCATGTTATACCTTCTCGATTTCAGGGCGGCCGAGAAGGCCGGAGGGCAGGAATATGAGCACGATAGCAAGAATGGAAAAAGCCGCAACGTCCTTATATTCAACCGAGAAGTAGGCCGACCAGAACACCTCGATCAAGCCGATGATCAGACCACCAAGCATCGCTCCAGGTAAAGAGCCGATACCGCCAAGAACGGCAGCGGCAAAGGCCTTAATGCCGGCCAGGAAGCCAATGTAAAAATCAATGACGCCGTAATACAGCAGATACATCATACCGGCGACCGAAGCGAGAGCCGCGCCTATGACAAATGTCAGAGATATTGTGCGGTCCACGTTGACGCCGGTCAGCGCGGCCATTGTGCGGTCCTGTTCACAGGCCCGCTGTGCGCGGCCTAATGGTGTTGCCGCAATGATGTAGCTGAACATCGCCATGAGTGCGACGGTGGTAACAACAATAACAAGCTGCATATTCGATATGATAACGGAGAAACCGTTGCTTTCCATGATCGTATAGCCGCCTGAAATGACAGGCGGTAGGGGCTTGACGCGGGCGCCCTGAATGTTCTGGACGAAATTGAACAGAAACGTCGACATGCCAATGGCCGAAATCAGTGGAGCAAGTCGGAAAGAGCCGCGCAACGGGCGATAGGCGAGACGCTCAACCGTCCAGCCCCACACAGATGTCAGCAGCATAGCCAGCGTAAGCACAAGAATAAGCACCAACAAAAGGAGGGCGATCGGCCAGGCACCGATAATACCGAAAAAAAGGATAAGAATGAGAGAGATGAACGCGCCGACCATGAATATATCGCCATGCGCGAAATTGATCATACCTATAATACCGTACACCATCGTGTAACCGATGGCGATAAGGCCATATATCGAGCCCAGTGTCACACCATTGATCAATTGCTGCAGGAAATATTCCATGCGCCTCTCTCTTTTCGCCTTTAAAATAAAATTTGGCGGGCCGATTTCGATGCCACCGGGATTAGTTTTGGTATGCGTCTTACGATAATTTATTGCTCAGTTTAAGCAAATGTCCCGGCTGGGCAAGAGAGAATATAGCGGCGCAATCGTAAGGTGTTCGAAGCATTGCTTTTTGTAATATCCAGTTAGGTGCTGGGCAATACCGCCACGGACCAAAGGCTGTTCATGGAGTGAGGACGTGCCGCCATTGCCGATCAAAGCATATTGTGCGAACCGTCACAATACGGATGTTCATCGGTTTGCTTGCAACCGCAAAGGTTATAGGTCCCAGTGGTTTCAGCCTTGAAACTTATGGGTTCGATACCTGTATCCTTATGGGCACCATCGCAGAATGGCTGGCGGTCGGATTTACCGCATGCACACCAAAAATACGTCCGTCCTTCTTCAAGCTCGACTTGATAGGGACCGTTTTGCGCACTTACGGTTTCGTCTGCCATGTTTGCACCTCTTGCAACGTGATCGGCGCCGATGAACAACGAAAGCCGTTCCTAGCTTTCAAAGCAGCACCATAGACCAGCGGTTTGTTTTACAATCTTTAAAGGTTTACAGTGATAGTCATAGCCCTGGCGGATCAACGCTGTCCAGCCCGGACAGGACGTTTGGATCAAGAACGTCCGCTCGATAATTTGAAGGCCACGAAATTTCTGTAAGAAGATGGCAGTCAGGGAGCTTCAATCCTGTGCAACAACTTTATTGACCGCATCAGAGCATGGCACTTCCCGAAAACCTGTCATACCAGTATTGTAAACGTTACCTGCCACGGCATATCATCTCTAATTATAGTTACATAATTTTAGCAATCCACGCGTTTCAGGCAAACATCATGCCCGGGCATCAAAGGAGATGACAATGGACACAGTGATATTTCTTGTCGTTACTGTTGCGGCCCTGTTCGCTCTGGCAATGACACAGGCAAGGCTGATTGTCTGGGCGTTGGCGGCTGCAGTGTTGGCCATGGTCTGGCAGAGCGGTCTGTTTCAAGGCGGCTTCAATATGCCGCAACTGGGGTTCTGGACATTACTGGGCTGGCTTCCTGCGCTTCTTTTTGTCGTTCTAGCCATTCCTTCTGTGCGCAAAAGCCTGGTAAGCGGGCCGGTTTATGCGATCGTACGCAAAATTCTTCCCAAAGTATCCGATACCGAACAACAGGCACTACAGGCCGGCACAATCGGCTTCGACGCTGAGCTTTTCTCAGGCAGGCCGGATTGGGATAAGCTGCGCGCCATTGCGCCGATGACACTGACGGATGAAGAGCGGGCTTTCCTGGACGGGCCGACAGAAGAGTTGTGCCGAATGCTTGACGACTGGCAGCTGCGCCATCATGAAAGAGAAATCCCTGAACCGGTTTGGGACTTTGTTAAAAAACATGGCTTTCTGGGCATGTTGATTTCCAAAGAACACGGTGGCCTTGGATTTTCAGCACAGGCGCAGTCTCTCATACTCGGCAAAATTTCATCGCGTGCCCCCGATGCCGTGACAATTGTTATGGTGCCGAACTCGCTTGGTCCCGGTGAATTGATCGAAAAGTACGGCACGCCGAAGCAAAAAGAGCATTATTTAGGCCGCCTTGCCTCGGGAGAGGACGTACCGTGCTTCTCGCTAACAGGCCCAACGTCAGGCTCGGATGCGGCCACCATGCGTGATATCGGCATGGTGGAACATGGCATGCATGACGGCGTTGAAACTCTTGGTATCCGCCTGAATTGGGATAAGCGTTACATTACGCTCGGGCCGAAGGCGACAGTGGTCGGGTTGGCATTTCAACTGTTTGATCCGGAAGGCCACCTCGGTAAAGGCGAGCATGTGGGCATTACCGTTGCCATTATTCCGGCTGATCACCCTGGTGTCGAAATCGGCCGGCGCCACCTGCCATGCGGTGCCGCATTTCCCAATGGTCCAAATTGGGGCAAGGATGTCTTTATTCCAATAGATTGGATCATCGGTGGTGCAGATATGGCTGGCCAGGGCTGGCGTATGCTGATGGAATGCCTTTCGGCAGGCCGTGCCGTTTCGCTGCCGTCCTCATCTGCCGCCGGTGCCAAGACCATGCTGCGTTATTCCACCGCCTATGGACGTATTCGCAAGCAATTCGGACTGCCGGTGGCACGGATGGAAGGTCTGGAAGAGCCACTGGCGCGGACGATTGAAAACGCTTACGCGCTTGAAGCCACCCGCGCAGTCACATGCACGATGGTCGATGCTGGTGAAAAACCTTCTGTCATCTCCGCAATGATGAAATATCAGTCAACAGAAAGACTGCGTCAGGCTGTCAATGATGCCATGGATCTCCATGGCGGCAAGGGGATTTGCGATGGACCATCGAATTATCTGCAATCCGCTTATCAGATGGTGCCTGTCGGGATTACAGTCGAAGGCGCTAATATTCTGACACGTTCGCTCATCACATTTGCTCAAGGCGCATTGCGGTCACATCCTTATCTTTTTAAAGAGATACAGGCTGCGCAAACCGGGCAGGCTGAACAGGGACTAGATGATTTCGACAAGGCATTTTGCGGTCATGTCGGTTTCGCTGTATCCAACGTTTTTGCAGCGCTGTTTCATAATCTCACCGTTGGCATATTCGGACGCCTGCCATCAGATGCGGCAGGTACCGCGCAATGGTATCGTCAGTTATCACGATCTAGCCGCAACTTTGCGCTTGTGGCCGATCTGACAGTCAGTCTTCTTGGTGGTGGCCTGAAAGTTAAACAGAAACTGACCGGGCGCCTGTCAGATGCCTTGTCAGAGCTTTACTTCATTGGGTGTGCGCTCAAGCGCTTTGAGGATGACGGCCGGCCGGAAGATGACCGCGCTGTACTTGAACTAGTCGCGCGCAATGGTCTTTACCGCATGGAGCAGTCGCTCCGCCAAACAATTGAGAATTTTCCCATTACGCCAGCGCGGATCTTGATGCGCTGGCTCGTTTTTCCGCTTGGCTCACACTACAAGCCAGCGGCCGATGCCATCGGACACAGTGTTGTGCGCAAGGCCATTGAGCCCGGTGAATTCCGCGATCGCATGACTCGGGATATCTTCGTATCTCATGCCCCCAATGACCAAACAGGCGTTCTGGAGGCGGCGTTGGCCAAGGTTATCGCCGCCCAGGACGCAGAACGCAAGCTTGACCGCGCCGTGCGGGCCGGTACTGTACGCCGCTTCCACGGTATGGACTGGATTAATGAGGCCGTCGCAAAAAATGTACTGAGCGAGGAGGAGGCTGCATTGGTGCGCGAAGCCGAGGAATTGACGGCACGTGTTATTGCTGTCGATCATTTTGATCCGGCAGCAGTCAAACCCAATTACGGTGCCCTGGGGCACAATTCGCAAATGCTTCACGAGGCAGCTAAATAAACGTCACGGTTAGAAAGAACCGCAAATTTAACAGGCCCAGCAAACGGATTTTCAAACGGGCTCTCCAAAGGGGCAAGGGATCCACTCATGACCGACACACCGCTTGATCTCATGGATTGGCGCTTTGCCATCGATTTCGAACATATCGCCTGGGCGGTGTTTGATCGCGATAGCGAAAGTGCGAATGCGCTTGGGCGCCGGCCGCTGAAGGAATTGAACCAGATTGTGCAATGGATGGAAGACCACGCAGAGGAGCGTGGTGTGCGTGGTCTTGGCGTTCTATCGGGGAAAGCACGAAGTTTCGTCGTCGGCGCCGATATTCACGAATTTGAGGAATTGGATACCGAGGAGAAGGTCATTGACGCTGTCACTCCGGTGCTTGGCATGTTGGACCGGATTGAAGCACTTAAGGTGCCTGTCGTATGTGGGATTCATGGCCCATGTGTTGGCGGCGGATTGGAACTTGTGCTGGCCTGTCATTATCGAATTGCGACGCGGGCCGATGTGACACGTGTTGGATTTCCAGAAGTCAAACTGGGTATTTTCCCGGGTTTTAACGGAACCGCACGTGCCATCAGGCAGGTTGGTCCGGTTGCAGCAATGCAAAATATGCTCACCGGATCGATGTTGCGCGCCACAGTTGCCCGCAAACTTGGCTATATCGATCAACTTGTTGCAAGCCCTGAGCACCTGCGTTGGAGTGTGCGCAAGGCGATTTTAAGGAAGAGCAGGTCAAAACAGGCCAAAGGTCTCAAGACAATGCTTGGAAAATGGCCTGTTCGCGGTTTTGTTGCAAACAAGATTTTGAAACAGACGCGCAGCAAAGCGCGATCCAATCATTATCCGGCTCCATTTGAGCTGGTCAAGCTATTTCGCCGTTATGGTGGGAGTTACCGGGCTATCAAACGTGCTGAAACAGCAGCCTTTGCCCCAATGATGGTCAGTGAAACATCGCGCAATCTGCGCCGGGTTTTTCATCTCTCCGAACAGCTGAAGGCGCAAACACCTAAAGATCTCAGTTTCAAGCCATTGCGCGTGCATGTCATCGGCGCGGGGGTTATGGGTGCTGATATTGCGGGTTTCTGTGTTGCAGCCGGCATGCAGGTTTCATTGCAGGACCTGTCGCCGGAGGCCATCGAAAAAGGCATCAAGGCGCAGGACAAGCTGTTTAAAAAGCGCTTTAAGACGCGGGTTGAACGCGAGGCAGCCAAAGCCCGCTTGATTGCCGATCCTGAGGGCGAGCGTGTTGCGCGCGCCGACGTCGTTATTGAAGCGATTATTGAAAACCTCGAAATCAAACAAAAACTTTTTGCCGACCTGGAGCCGCGCCTAAAGCCGAACGCCGTTCTTGCCACGAACACGTCTTCAATCATGATTGAAGATATCGCTCAGTCACTCCAGGACCCTGGACGCCTGATCGGCATCCACTTTTTTAATCCGGTTGCAAAGATGCCGCTTGTCGAAGTGATCAAAGGTACCGGCAGCAGGGATGAGGAAGCACAGCGGGGCTGCGCATTTGTAACAGCAATCAACAAGTTTCCTCTCATCGTAAAAAGCGTGCCGGGATTTCTCGTCAATCGTGTTCTTGCGCCCTATATGTTTGACGCATTTCAACGCCTGGAGGCTGGTGAGGACATGGCAAAAATTGACGAAGCCGCCAAAGCCTTCGGCATGCCAATGGGGCCTGTTGAACTGGCCGATACTGTTGGCCTTGATGTTTGTATGCATGTCGACGAGGTTCTCAAAGGTGGTACCGAGTTTGTAAAGCTGTCTGAACTTGTGGCCGGCGGCAAGCTTGGCAAGAAATCTGGCGAGGGATTTTACCGTTGGAAGGACGGCAAGCCGGTCTCACATGAAATCAAAGCAAGTCAATCAGTGCTGGAAGACCTTGGCCGCGAGTTAGTGCAACCGCTGATCGATGAATGTGTGAAGTGCCGTGATGAAGGTGTGGTTGCCTCTAGCGATCTGGTTGATGCCGGCGTTATTTTCGGAACTGGTTTCGCTCCATTCCGGGGTGGCCCCCTGCATTATGCCAACTCGGTTGCTGGCACCGATGCTATCGAGCGCATAGATGATGCCGCAGCTTAATCTCAAGACAGTCTCCCTGCAGCGGACAGGCTGAAATCACAGAGGTCGATTATGAAACAAACATCACGACGTGTGGCTGTTGTTGGCGGCGTTAGAATTCCATTCTGCCGTTCCAACACGCTTTATTCAGATCTGTCCAATCTCGACATGATGACGGCAACGCTCAACGGGCTCAGCGAAAAATACAATCTCAAAGGTGTCCATATCGACGAGGTGGTCGGTGGCGCTGTCGTGACACACTCCAAGGACTGGAACCTGGCACGCGAGGTGGTCATCAGCTCGTCCCTGGCCACATCAACGCCCGGTACGACCATGATGCAGGCGTGCGGTACGTCATTGCAAGCTGCCATGGGGATTGCCGCTAAAATTGCTCTTGGTGAAATCGATTGTGGTATTGCGATAGGCTCTGATACAACATCGGACGCGCCCATTGTCTTTTCTAAGAAATTTTCAAAGCGCCTGACCGATATGACACAGCGTAAGGGAACGTGGGCCAAACTCGGTGCTTTCAAGGGCTTGAAGCTGCGCGAGATGGCTCCGCAGCCTCCATCCGTTGCCGAACCGCGCACCGGCTTGTCCATGGGGCAGCACTGTGAGCTGATGGCTCAAGAGTGGCAGATTCCGCGCGAGGAGCAGGATCAACTGGCCATGGAAAGCCACGCCAAGGCTGCAGCCGCTTATCGCGATGGCTATATGGACGATCTTATTGTTCCATGTGCCGGTGTTTATCGTGATAATAATCTGCGCGAGGATATGGATCCGGAAAAACTTGCAACATTACGCAATGCGTTCGAGAAATCTGATCGCGGTACGCTCTCTGCTGCCAATTCAACGCCTTTAACGGATGGCGCAGCATCACTTCTTCTGGCCTCGGAAGATTGGACCAAGGCGCGCGGTCTGCCGATTAAAGCTTATCTGACAAGCTTCCAGACAGCGGCAAACAATTTTGTCGCCGGCGATGGCTTGCTGATGGCGCCTGCAATAGCTGTGTCGCAAATGCTCGAACGGGCTGGGCTGGCGTTGCAGGACTTCGATTTTTACGAAATTCATGAGGCATTCGCCGCGCAAGTGCTGTCAACGCTTAAGGCGTGGGAGGACGCGGACTATTGCAAGACAAAGCTTGGGCGTGACGCTCCCATGGGTTCGATTGACCGCACGAAGATGAATGTCAAGGGATCATCACTGGCGGTTGGCCATCCATTTGCGGCAACCGGCGCGCGCATAGCCGCCAATCTCGCCAAGCTCCTGGATTCTCAAAAGGATGGGCGCGGCCTGATCTCAATATGCACCGCTGGCGGTATGGGAGTCGCCGCAATCATGGAGGGGGTCGATCGTGTCAATGTCTCGCAAGAGTAACGGGTGCTGATTTCAGGCTATCAGATCAGGCCTCTGTGTCTCTCTCTTGAGAGACTTCTCAAGGTACTTCTTGGCAAACATTGCTTCAATTCCTATCTTCATAAAAAATAACTCGTCTCGATGTCTTATTAAGAACCGTTAAGGATCCGCCTGCCGGCCAGGGTTCAATAACCCCAAAGGGATAAGTATGAACTCGAATTTCCGCAACTTCGCAATTTGGGTAATTATCGCCCTTCTTCTGGTTGCTTTGTTTAATATGTTTCAGAACCAGAGCCAAAGCGGTCGGGCGGAGGAGATCTCCTACTCCGAATTTCTGAACTCGGTTGAAGCAAAAACCGTTAAAGAAGTTACGATCAAAGGCGATAGGCTGACTGGTAAACTTCAAAATGGCCAAAGTTTTACGACATTTGCACCACGTGACCCCAAATTAGTCGAGGAATTGCGCAATGCAGGGGTCACAATAAATGCGCGTCCAATAGAGGAGGAATTCTCTTTTATTGGGATGCTGATATCCTGGTTCCCGATGCTGATTCTAATTGCCGTATGGATTTTCTTCATGCGCCAAATGCAATCTGGTTCAGGCCGGGCCATGGGATTTGGAAAATCAAAGGCTAAGCTTCTGACTGAACGACACGGCCGTGTCACATTTGAGGATGTCGCAGGCGTTGACGAAGCCAAGCATGATTTGCAGGAAATTGTAGAGTTTTTGCGTGACCCGCAAAAATTCCAACGTCTCGGCGGCCGTATTCCACGCGGTGCCTTGCTGGTCGGCCCGCCTGGTACAGGTAAAACGCTGCTTGCGCGCGCAATCGCAGGCGAAGCGAACGTCCCGTTCTTCACAATCTCCGGCTCTGATTTTGTTGAAATGTTTGTCGGTGTGGGCGCAAGCCGTGTGCGTGACATGTTCGAACAGGCCAAGCGCAACGCACCGTGCATTATTTTCATTGATGAGATTGACGCGGTGGGCCGCCACCGTGGTGCGGGCCTCGGGGGCGGTAATGACGAGCGCGAGCAGACTTTGAACCAGCTTCTTGTTGAGATGGATGGTTTTGAGGCAAACGAAGGTATCATCCTGGTTGCTGCCACCAACAGGCCTGATGTTCTTGATCCGGCGCTGTTACGTCCTGGCCGCTTTGACCGCCAGATTGTTGTGCCGAATCCGGATGTTGCTGGCCGTGAAAAGATCTTGCGTGTTCATATGCGCAAAGTTCCTTTGGCGCCGGACGTTGACGCAAAAGTTCTTGCGCGCGGAACGCCGGGCTTTTCCGGCGCGGATTTGGCGAATCTGGTGAACGAGGCTGCACTGTTGGCCGCCAGACGGAATAAGCGGCTTGTAACGCAGCATGAATTTGAAGATGCTAAAGACAAAGTCATGATGGGCGCTGAGCGCAAATCCATGGCGATGACGGAAGAGGAAAAACTGGCAACAGCTTATCATGAGGCCGGCCATGCGATTGTCAACGTGCTGGTTGAAGGGAATGATCCGCTTCATAAAGTAACAATTATCCCGCGTGGACGCGCGCTTGGCGTGACCATGAGCTTGCCGGAGCGCGATAAGCTCAGCTATTCCATGCAATGGTGTATGGCGCGGCTTGCCATGACGTTTGGGGGGCGCGTTGCCGAACAGATCATCTACGGTAAGGACCACCTCAATACGGGAGCTGCGAGTGATATTACGCAGGCAACCAACATTGCCCGCAGCATGGTGACGGAATGGGGGATGAGCCAAAAGCTTGGCCCGCTTCTATATAATGAAAATCAACAGGAAGTGTTCCTCGGTCATGCCATAACACAAAGTCAGAACATGTCCGAGGATACCGCCAAGCTTATTGATCAGGAGGTCCGTCGCATTGTTCTCGAAGGTGAGCAGAAGGCTTGGGAGATCCTTGAGACGAATAAGGATAAGCTGGAAGCGGTGACACAAGCCTTAATGGAATTTGAGACGATCTCCGGAGAAGAATGCATGGCCGTGATGCGCGGCGAAAAAATTGTCCGTAAGCAAGATGATACGGATACCAAAGGTCCGATTGGTTCAGCGGTACCATCAGCCGGTACAACACGGCCAATGCGTGGGAAGGATGAAGATCCGGAAGCCGGTGATATGGAACCACAACCAACCTAGGATACTTGCGCACGTGGTATCTTGGGGTGTTTTCGTTTCAGGTTGAATTGCAAAATTCGCTCATCTCATTATAACATCAGTGATATGGTTCTGCGTGTGGTGCAGCTTGATGCGAAAACACCCTAGTCAAGTCAGGATTTCTAAATGGCCCGCTAGGTTTCTGGTTTCAGCAGGCCGTGAGATGACTTGATGAAATATTGCGCTCAAATAAACCCTATGTGTGGCCGTAGATGTAATCCGCGGCCATCCTTTTATTTCTGGCATCCCAACATCATCCTTCACTTTTGCTAGGAACCGCCATGCTGCGCGAAATTTATGTCCGCCCGGTCGGTCTTTACCCAGCGTATCAAGGCGAGAGTGCCGATCAGGTCTGGGGATGTTTGCGGCTTGCCGAGGGGTGGCTCGACTTCACCGCCGTTGAAGTTGCCGAGCGAAATGGCGCCCAAATTGAGCGGCGTATTATCGGTCTTAGTGATTTCATGGAACGCGATTGGGGACGCCGGGCCATGAACGCTGCCGATATGTACGAGTGCCTGCAAACGCCAAGGGCGCGCATCTGCGGGCTGCCCCTTGATCGCCCACGGATTATGGGCATCGTTAATGTGACGCCGGATAGTTTTTATGACGGTGCGCAATTCGATAATGCTCAAATGGCCATCGATCATGCCAGAAAGCTGGTCGAGGAAGGCGCGGATATTCTGGATATCGGTGGTGAATCGACGCGTCCGGGTTCTGAAGCCGTCCCTGAAAACGTTGAGCTTAAGCGGGTCATGCCAGTGATCGAGGGGCTCGCAGGCAAGACAGATTCGCTGATTTCCATCGATACCCGCAAGGCAGGCGTGATGCGCCGTGCTCTGGACGCGGGAGCAGATATTGTTAATGATGTTTCAGCACTCACATACGATCCCGATAGCCTGGACGTGGTTGCAGGGGCGGACGTGCCTGTGGTGCTGATGCATGCACAGGGCGATCCCAGAACCATGCAAAACGATCCGGACTATGACGATGTTGTGCTTGATGTTTTTGATTACCTTGAAGCCCGGGTTGAAGCCTGTCTCAGGGCAGGTCTACCCCGTCGCAGGATTATTATTGACCCAGGCATTGGTTTTGGCAAAACGGTTGATCACAATTTGCGCCTGCTTTCAAACTTGAGCCTATTGCACGGTTTGGGTCTGCCAATTCTTGTGGGGGCTTCGCGCAAGAGTTTCATTGCCCGTTTGACGGCTGCGCAGGAGGCAGGTCAGCGTTTGTCTGGATCATTGGCAGCAGCCTGCCACGCTGCCGGACAGGGGGTACAGATTGTACGCGTTCATGACGTGGTCGAAACACGACAAGCCCTGCAGGTATGGCTGAGCGCATCTCAGGGCACGTCAGGTTATACTTGGGCGTCATAACAAGCGGCGCTGAGATATGGCTTAGCTCTATTTTGCCTTAAAATGGAAAATCTGGGCATCAATCAACTGGATTTGGAAGCATACATTTTGAAAATATTGCAATCTGTGTGGACCCGCCTTCGCGGTAGATCACACAGTTAGGCCAGAAGCTATTTAGCTTTGGCTTTGGCTTCCGCTTTAAGAAAGGCGATAACGTCGGCGCGGTCCTGCGCGTCTTTCAGTTTCAGCCTCATATTTCCACGGCTCCCGCCGTTTTCTTTTGTGTATTTTATAGGGTCTGTTAGATAGACGTCTAACTCTTTTTCATCCCAGATTTTACCAGCATCACCAATCTTTCGAAGAGCTTTCGTATATTTATATTTCTCTGATGCTGCAACTTTGCGCCCAACAATCTCGACAAGATGCGGGCCAAGCTTTTTCCTCTCTTTATTATAGAAGTGACAGCCAGCACATCTGCCGAAAACTTTCTTTCCGGCTGCAGCATTGCCCACAATTGCATCAGAGGCAGCAGCAGTGAGCGTCGACCCCACTAACATGAGCGTAGCCAAGCCACCAACAATGATCTTCATTTGATTTACTCCTGGTTCCTATAAATCTTTACGCGCTGGCATCTTTTAGGTACATCACGGCGCAGCATAAGATCTCTCGCAAGCATCCCAACCTTACACATGATTGTGGACATCAAGTTGAGGCATATTTTAGGTAATATCTCCATTTGGCAGCTGGAAATAATGCGGCGAAATCATCCGGTTTATGCAGCAGCATGGAAAACAAATTAGCCCATGCTGTATATTTTACACGTCCTGATACGGTAGCACGTCTTTAAGACGGCTACGTGTACGCGTTCTGACGCGTTCGGCCACACTTGCCCAGGCCCAGGACCGTCCGGCATCACCCTCCAGCGTATGCTTGGTTGCAAAGAAATCTGCAACATCAGCAGCATGAAGGCCATGGCAGCCTTCAAGAATTTCAACAATATGCTCTACGTCTGCAGGTGTCGGGGTTGCATCGAATTCCGGATATCGGCCGGTTGCCATGATTACGCATTCCTTTAAATTTCCTCTCATCGTGTGGAGCAAATCTTGAGCCAAAATAAGCTCAGCATAAGCAATGGATAAAATTTAAGGACGAAATTACAGAATCAGATTTTTTCACAGATTTACAGACACTGCTTTGCCGTTTTGAGGGTGTTTATTTACGTTATCGCTTATGACATATGCGATGATTTAACGAAAGATATGCGCTTGCACCAAACTGGAACATCATGATGAAACACTTGCGCAATTATGGGGTGTATCACCGCCGGTCTCTTACATTTGTTGTATTTCTTGGAGCGGCCTGTGCCCTCGCATCTTATGCGGCCCGGGGGCAGGGCAATGGATCGCTACCCCCGGCCCAAGTCGCACCTAAAAGCGTGCCAGGTATAACTGTCATACCAAAAAGTTGGGGGTCTCAAACCAAACCGCAACGTGGACAGAGAGGTCTGCAAAGGTCTGAGCCGGATACGCCTGGCTGCCGGTTCAGAAACAGAGATGATCTGCAGCTTCTCGTCTAGAGCACGCCATCATGGTTCGCGCACGTATTGATTGGCTGCTTTACCGTTTATTAAAAACACTCTGTGGGTTAAAAGCTTTTGGAGCCGCGGCAGCAGGTTGCTTCGTTTGTGCTTTTGATTTTTTCACCTGCTTCTTTTTATGCGCTTTCACTTTTTTTATCTTGCTCGGTGAATAACGGCGGCCGCCACATGCGGTGATGGGTATCGTTCGTCTGATACTGATAGGCTTAAGGTAATCATCCGAAACCGGCAGCGTTGCAAGGCTTGGGGCACCAAAATGAATTTTCCAGGCATAGGTCTGGAAACCATGCTCCAGCAAACTACCTGCGCGTCTCGCACGCCTACCTGGGGTTTGCTCGCCGAGAACAATGGCTATGAGCCGTAAATTGTCCCGTGTCGCGCTTGCTACGACGTTGTAGCCGGAATCACAGATAAAGCCGGTTTTGATACCATCAGCACCATAAAAGGTTCTCAGCAACGAGTTATGAGACCTGAGACCGCGGTTGCCGACGCGCATAACTGGCATTGTCCAGTAATGGGCATGTTGAGGGTATTCACGTATGACAGCCTTTGTCAGCAATGCGAGATCCCGCGCTGTTGTCACTTGCTTCGGCGATGGCAAGCCGTTGGGATTCACATATGTGGTGCGTGTCATACCAAGCCGCTTGGCGGTCGCATTCATCTGAGCTACGAAACGATCGTGTGAGCCTCCGACTGCTTCCGCAAGCGCCACCGCAATATCATTTGCGGATTTAATGATGAGGGCCTTAAGCGCAAACTCTATACTAATTTTAGAGCCTGTCTTCATGCCGATCTTGCTCGCCGGCATTTTACTGGCGAGCTTTGAATAAGGAATTTTCGATGTGAGTGTGAAACGGCCTGCCTTGATGGCGTCAAACGTGACATAAGCCGTCATGATTTTCGTGACCGATGCTGGATGCCATGGTCTGTCGATGTCTTCCGCGTAAAGTACCTTATCGTTATCAGGATTATATAAAATAGCCGGTCCGGCATGAACGGAATGCTGCAGGCTGAGTAAAAGGCATATAACCCAAAACAAGTAACGCAAAGTCATGTATTGAATACGCGTTTGCCGCGCCTCCATCCGTAATTGACTTGCACTCTCAAACGAAAGTTTGTTGTATTCATCGACAAGTCCACGATGAACTTTCGGCCAGATACAGCTTTTTTGAGGCGTTAATCATATTTCGCCATGTCACTAGATGATCGAACGCCAAGTTGCAACCGCCCCACGGATTACAAACTAAGATTCATTGGATCTGTGCGCGAGAAAAAACAGACTTGAAGCATTATTGCACCAAACAGCTCTTAGATGAAAAGCATCCTTTTCAAGCTAACATAGAAATAAGCTAGTGTTGCCCATCTAACAGATAGCTCCCATTTCCGTTCAAATCAGTTATTCTGCAGGAATGAGACGCAATGATATCTGCTTATATGTAATACCAGATGAATTAAAGCTCGACTCATTTGGTTTTCGGGATTCCCAAAGCG
>CAYUYL010000016.1:0-21107 GCA_964449195.1 uncultured Filomicrobium sp. | reverse complement strand
GCTCTATTGATATCACCGCTTCCTGCAGCCGAACCAATAGAGATTGCAGCTTGGGTTCTGAGAGGACACCTGAACTACTATGCCGTGCCTGGAAATAGCCCAAGCTTGGGCTGGTTCTTCTACCATGTACGTTGGTACTGGATACGATCGCTCCGGCGACGTAGTCAACGCTCGCGTATGGATTGGAAAAGATTTGACCGCATCGCAAAGCGGTTTATTCCGCAAATCCGCATACTGCATCCATGGCCTCTTCACCGCTTCGGCGCCAAAACCTGAGGGAGGAGCCCGGTGCGTTAGCAGCGCACGCCGGGATCTGCGCAGGGGGCGAGGAGTAATCCTCGTTCCTACTGCGACCTCACGATCTACACACGCCGGGTTCCTTATCGATGCTATTGTAACTGAATTTCTCACTGCCGGTGCTGCTGATCGGCGATCTCGCTTATGATGCTGATAATCTCATTAACGATAGAGGGCCGGGCACGGGCAACGCCATTCTGCTTTGCCAATCCTACGCCAAGGTGCGCGGCCTGAAAGAAAAGCTGCCCGGTCTTATTATCGTTCCATCGCATGACCCAAAGGCATCGGAGATGCTATGATTGGATTGAAAGCTGAGTTGAGATGGAAAATGCTCAACGCTCTCTCTCAATCTCGCGGCGTATATCAGCTTCCGAAATTGATCTTTGGAAGTACGCAGTCCATGCGTTAAACGCGAGCCCTACGCCCCAAAACACCATAACTCAAACAGGCCAGAAACTTCCCCCACCTGATAAAAACCATATGCCGACGAGCAAAGCGTTGATGATGAGGTATGCTGCAAGATGTACTTTGAAATCACGCTTAACCTTCAGGCGCTTTATTGCGGCCGCCCGGGCACTGTTGTCTTTCTCAGCCATATCAACCTCACGTTATGGAGAGTTTCACGTAAAAGAATTCGGCAATTGATATGCGATCGTCTCATACGACCAGTACAATTCAGCTGTTCTATTCAATTATTTTCTTATGGGAAACGGCCCTTGAATGCTGCTCACCCATTTCCATTTTTTTGTAAACAGAGGGAATGTCCCAAATTTCAGCGATTCTTCCATCAACAACACGGAACACGACGACAACATCAGTCTCGACCATTTGATCAGAAAGGGTCATTGTATTCTTTGAATGACATACGACCAGCTCATTGCCGATAGCGTTCACAGAGATTGGATCAACCTTGAACGTACCATCGGTTGCCTGTGCTATTTTCGTGAAAAAGGCCTGAAGACCATCGCGGCCCATATAATCTCCCTGGATTTCAGGTAATCGTGGATTAAAGAAATGCCAGATAACATCGTCTTTTAAAACATCTGCCGATCCAGCTAAATTTGCTGGATTAAATCTTCCAATAACAGAAATATTTGGATGCTCGTCTGCCACTGCCAGTCCTCAGAAATCAGAATTTGTGATTATGAGTAGCATAATAAGCGTACTGGGCTGCAGCAATGATCCAGATCAACCGGCTGTCAGAGCCAAACCTTTACAGTGAAAAAGCAATCAAAAAAACTCGACTTAGGCTAAATGGGAATGATTATGCATGCTTTAAATTTGCCGCTGGTTCTGGCAAGTGCCCCAGCAGATCGAAAGCAGCATGCAGGCAGCGACACGGACGTAAGGCTGACGGATCTGGGATGAAACCCCTAATAACGGAATGCCCAAAGTGAGGTGTGAGCGGTCAAACCGCTCACACCTGTCTCATCCTAGACTGCTTCAGCGAGTACGCTGGCCTGCACCCCGGAAGGGACTTGAGCATAGCGCGCGAAGACCATCGACACGCCTGCCCGCCCATGTGTCAGCGATCTGAGAACGCTGACATAGGCAAACATGTTGGCGAGCGGCACATTGGCTTGAACCTCATGCCGGTTTCCAACCAAGTTCGTTGCCAGAACCTCACCGCGCCGACCTTGCAGATCCCCGATTACGGCACCGAGGTGTGCTTCAGGCGTTGTCACCTTCACGCTCATGATGGGCTCGAGAAGCACTGGCTGTGCCTGAGCCATGCCGGTTTTGAATGCATCGCGGGCTGCCAGTTCGAACGCCAGCGCCGAGGAGTCCTTGGCATGGAAATCACCATCCACCAGCGTTACACGAAGAGCTTCCATGGGATAGCCAAGAACGCCTTCATGCATCGCATGCGACAGCGATTTCGCGATTGCAGGTACGAACTCTTTCGGTACCGCACCTCCAACCGTCTGATCAACAAACACAAGGCCAACATCGCCATCGCATGCGGGTTCAAACAACAGTTTTATACGGGCATATTGGCCCTGACCGCCATTTTGCTTGCGATGCATATGATCAACCCCTGAGGCTGCTGTGATGGCTTCCCGGTAGGCAACGCGCGGGGTGCCGATCCGTGCTTTGACATTGTAGTCCTCCTCAAGTGTCTCAACGGCAATATTGAGATGCAATTCACCCATACCGGCAAGCAGAAACTGACCAGTTTCAGTATCAGTCATGACACGCAAAGACGGGTCTTCGCGTGCCATGGCATAGAGCGCCTGGGCGAGTTTGTCCCTCTCAGGTGATGCGCACGGCTCAACCACAACCTCCATCACCGGATCGGGGCTTTCAAGCCCGTCCAGCAGGAGAGGCTGGGCCCTGTCGCACAGCGTGTGGCCCGCCTCAGCCGCCGCCAAACCAATAACCGCCACGATGTCGCCAGCCTCGGCAAACGGCAACTCAGTCTCTTTATCCGCGTACATGCGTACGATTCGGCTAATACGTTCATGTTTGCCGAGTGATGCATTCAGCACCTGCATGCCACGTTCCAATCGACCGCAGTAGATGCGGACAAAAGACAACGTTCCCGAGCGGCGCATTTGTACCTTTGAGACAAGCCCGAGAAATGGCTCGTTTGCCTTAAGAGCACGATGGGCGGATTCAGCCGTGCGTGGATGCGTGCCGATGATCGCCGGCCGGTCCTCTGGACTCGGGCAATAATCGACAACGGCGTCCAGCAGCGGTTGCACACCGATGTTACGGAATGCCGATCCACAAAGCACCGGCTGGCAATGGCCTGCAAGGCAGGCCTGCCGGACAAGCTGCTTTACGGTTTGGCTCTCAAAGACATCGCCATCCTCCAAATAGACTTCGAGCGCCTGCTCGTTTTGCTCGGCGAGCAGCTCAATCAGACGTTCTCGTGCATCCCCTACCTGTTCCAGCATGGCTTGCGGGATGGGTTCCGCCCTGTGAACAGCCTCGCCCTCTAGCCAGATCAGAGCCTGCATCTCCACAAGATCAACCACGCCGCAAAATTGAGCTTCCACCCCAATCGGCAGCTGCAGGACGGCAAGTTTTGCTCCGAGTTCCCGGGTGAGCGCTTGAACGGCATTGTCGAAATCAGCGCCAACCTGATCCATTTTATTGATGAAGCAGAGCCGTGGCACATCAAAACGATCAGCCTGGTGCCAGACCGTCTCTGACTGCGGCTCGACACCTGCAACGGCCGAGAAGACCGCAACGGCAGAATCGAGCACCCTTAAGGACCGTTCCACTTCGATGGTGAAGTCAACGTGACCTGGCGTGTCAACAATCGTAATGCGCGCATCGCGCCAGTCACATGATGTTGCGGCAGCCGAAATCGTAATACCATGTTTACGCTCCAATGCACGGAAATCCATTTCTGAATTCCCGGTGTGGACGTCGCCAATTTTATGGATCTGGCCGGTGTTGAAGAGCATCCGCTCGGTTAAAGTCGTTTTACCGGCATCGACGTGAGCCATAATGCCAATGTTTCTGGTTAAGCGTTTCATGGGAGAACCTCACAGGCACGCGCAACTGGCCATGCCAAGATATAATCCAGGCACGTGCGCATAAGCATGAACCGGCGGATTTAAAATGCCAGTTGATGCGATGAATTTTTATTTTGGATATTGGTTTTGCGCACGATAACAAGGTCTCTGTCTCGTGCTACGGAGGCGCCACTGGAGCGCCCCGACGGAGCGATTTAGCGAGCCTCTCGGTACTGGCTATTTTCCGTCATGGTTGCCTCCGCGAGCCTTTGAATGGCATAGAATTGCACACGTTTAATATAGAGAATGAGCTGGAATGTCAATATAGCAAGCCCATGAAAACCTTGCCTGCGCTGGGAATTGCGGCATTTATCACTTGCAATGCAAGGCCTTTTATAACACTACGTTTCCATGCCTGACAGCACCAAAATCGATATTGATATCGTCTTGCTTGGCCATATTTCAGCCGCCCATGGCATCCGCGGGGAAGTTGTCGTCAAGTCTTACACGGATAACCCGGTGGATATCGGGGCTTATGGTCCTCTGTCTGATGTGGATGGTGGACACTCGTTCGAATTGAGCCGTTTACGGGTCACCAAAAAAGGTGTTATTGCGCGCATCGTCGGCATCACTGACCGCAATGCGGCGGAAGCGCTGCGCGGTACAAAGCTTTATATTGCGCGTGATAAGCTGCCGCCCCCTGGGGAGGACGAAATTTATCATGCGGACCTCATCGGCCTTACGGCCTTACGCTGCGATGGCACTGAGGCCGGTGAGATTGTGGCCATTCAGAACTTCGGCGCCGGGGATCTCCTGGAAATCCGCCTGAAAGGCAGCCGGCGCACAGAGTTTGTACCCTTTACAGAGGACTTCGTGCCCGAACTCAACCCTGCGACCGGCCGGGTCATCGTGATTATGCCGGATGATACCGTCAGTGATGATCAAGACGATAACGCCGATAATGATCAGCTACCGGAATCTTAAGCCTTGATAGCTGCTTCTATACCGCTTTGTTCTTGGGCTCGAACCAATAGCGCAATGCATGACGGCCGATAATGCTCAGGATTTTATAGCCCGCCATGACACTGCCCTTCAATGTGCCGGAAACCTTGGACACGCCGATGCTGCGCCGGTAGCGCGCCGGAACCTCGTGCACCCTGAGGCCTTGTTCGATGGCCTTAATCTGCATTTCCACGGTCCAGCCGTAATTGCGGTCAGACATATTAAGAGACTGCAACGACGTCCGGCGGATAGCGCGAAAGGGGCCAAGGTCCGTGTATTTTGTTCCCCAAATGCGGTGGATCAGGAAAGTGGCCAGCCAATTGCCGAACTGCTGCTGCGGAGTAAGTGATCCCTGCTCGCGCTCACCCACAGCCCGTGAGGCCAGAACCATGTCAGCCTCATTTGCCAGGATCGGGTCGACCAGCTGGTGCATATCTTCCGGGTAGTCGCTATAATCGCCATCAAGGAAAACGACAACGTCAATATCACGAAGCTGCCCAAGGGCCGCCAGGCAGGCCGCACCATAGCCACGTTCATCCTCGCGCACCACATCAGCCCCGGCTTGCCGCGCAATATCGCCCGTCCCATCTGTCGAGCCATTGTCACCAATAACAATTTGGTCAACCCAGCCGGGAATATCACCGATCACCCGGCCAATGGCGCGGGATTCGTTGAGCGCTGGAATGACAGCCCCTATGCGTTTGTTGTCACGCATCTGCTTTCCAATTCAAAGGTTGATGCCATGCACGCCATGCATCGCGGGCGAGCAGCAGCCATACCGGCACCCAGATGATCCACAGGACATGTGCATTAAAGAGGTCATACCGCCCCATGGCTGCAAAATAGAACGATACATAATAAAGAGGGATTGTGACGGTTATTGCAACCAGGCCCGGCAGTGGGGTTAATGGCAGCAGGATGCAAACCCAAGCCGCATACCAGGGAAACTGCACCGGGCTTAACAGAAATTGCGCCCCGATGATCCATGCAGCCGCAGCAATGAAATCTTGCGGAGCCTCGTAATGTGTGCGGGAAACGGCAAGTGCAACCATGGCAACTCCGGCAGCCAAGCATAAGCGTACCAGAAGACCCGCCGTTTCAGGTGAGATTCCCAGGCTCAGAACAGCATGTCCGGCAATGCCATTGATGTTCTGAAAAAGCGCACTATTGGTTTGCCAGTGCTTCGCAAATGCAACAAAACCGGATGTTTCGTCCAATCCTCCAAGGTAAGGCGGGATCGCCCAGGCCACGCACAGCGTGCCAAACAGAGTGAGCGCAGCCAGAAGACGCAAGGGCATTTGCAAGAGCGGCCGCAGGACGAGTGGCAACAGCATAACCGGCCAGAGTTTTGTGCCGGCCGCCAGGGCCAGGGCAAAGACAGATGCCGTATAACGCCGCCTTACGCCAAACCGTAACGCCAGTACCACCGCCGGCAACAGGACGGCCTCCATATGTGCGGAGTTGATCAGTTCTTTGGCGACAACCGGATTCCACCAGTAAAGTGCCGCCCAGATTGGCGATCTGTTGCACGACTTCAGAATGCTGAGCAATAAGCATAATGTCATCAGTTCGCAGGCAAGGCCAACAATACGCCAGGCCAGCAAACTCCACGGCTCAATCATATGTGCCAGAGCAAACCAGGCTTGCGCAACCGGCGGATAAATCGTTTTCAGATGCGGATGGTTAACGCGCTCAATAACCGCCCCTGAGCGAGCGGCAAGTTCTTGTATGTCATGCGCAGCTCCGGTCAGGTAAACAGCATCAGGCGCATGCGTGTAAGGGTTGAGCCCGTGTGCAGTTACGCCGCCATCCCAGAGATAGCGGTAGAAATCATCTTCCAATGCCGGCACGCTGGCGAGTAGAATAACGCGCATGGCAAGACCAACGGCAAATAAAAATACCAGAAATTGCCGGCTACGGCTCCAACCGGCTTTGTCGGCGGCAGGAATGAGATGGGTAAGACAGGCAAACACGGCACCTGCAAAAACGAAACCGGCCGCCAGTGGCACAGCAGGTATGTCTTTCAGCTGATTGAGCCAGCTAAATTTATCTCCGAGAACCGTCAGCAGAATTGCAAGCGTGAGTAAAATAAATGCAACTGCAAACCAACCGCATGCCAAGCCGGTTTCATTCCGGTGAGACATCGCGGCCACCCTCAAAATGATGCGCAAGTGCAGCTTTCAGGATAGACCCGGCGACCGGGCACGCAATGTCAAGGATTGTACTTCGAGACCTTTTTAGATTGTGCGGTATGCTTGAGAGCTGATAAACCATTTTAAATCTGACGCCGGGATTTGATGGCGGCAGCCAGTGTGCCTTCGTCCATATAGTCGAGTTCACCGCCAACAGGCACGCCTTGCGCCAGACGGGTAACTTTGACGTCAGTGTCCTCAAGCGCATCCATAAGGTAGTGAAGCGTCGACTGACCTTCCACAGTAACATTAAGCGCAAGGATAATTTCTTTAACATCAGGGTTTTGTGCGCGCTCAATCAGGCTGGCAATATTGAGTTTTTCAGGCCCGACGCCATCCAGTGGCGACAGGTGCCCGCCGAGAACATGGAATAATCCCTTAACAACACCGGCGCGTTCTAAGGCCCAAAGATCGGCAATCTCTTCAACCACAACAATCAGGCTGCTGTCACGGCGTGGGTCAGCGCATATCATGCATGGCGAAACCGTATCTATATTGCCGCATTTGGGACAATCCATAAGTTTTTCTGCTGCGACATGCATCGCATCTGCAAGCGGTATCAGCAAATCTTCGCGGCGTTTGATAAGCGCCAGTGCTGCTTTGCGCGCGGAGCGGCGGCCAAGGCCGGGAAGACGGCCCAAGAGGCGCACAATCTTCTCGATTTCCGGTCCGCCGATGTTGTTTGTGCTCATGAATTGCAGGTCTCAGATCAAATTTACTAGGATTGAATATTTATATATCAGTTCGCTGGGCCGAGAAACTGGTACAGAAATTCTATGCCGGGCACAGTGTGTCGCGATGCAGAGCCTGAACTATGCAGCTTACGGAAATTTTACGCTAGTTCAGTTTTTGATGATATGGCTAAACCCTTCGGGATTTAAGAGTTTCCCCAAGGTCACTTGGAACAATGTTATGAGCCTCAGAGTATTTCAAAGATGACAAAGCCTCTTCTTCTGGTTGCAGCCGCCGCGCTGGTGGATATCGACAACCGCGTGCTGATCGCCAAGCGCCCTGAAGGCAAAAGCATGGCCGGGCTTTGGGAGTTTCCAGGCGGCAAGGTCGACAACGGTGAAACGCCGGAAGCCGCACTGATCCGGGAATTGCGTGAGGAGTTGGCCATAGAGGTGTGTGACACATGTCTGGCGCCGTTCACGTTTGCGTCTCACACGTATGAGAAATTCCACCTTTTGATGCCGTTGTTTTTATGCCGGAACTGGGAGGGCGAACCGCAACCGCGTGAAGGCCAGGAGCTGGCCTGGGTGCGCGCCATGCGTCTGTCGGACTATCCTATGCCGGCCGCCGATCTGCCCCTCATCCCCTACCTGCGCGATCTGTTGGGCTGATCGCCTCACCACGGCGTCATCCCCGGTATTCATGTCCGGGGTCTATTTTTCTGCAAACGCGAAAGCCCACGGGGTCTGTGCACCTGATGACCCGGATATATCCGCTGGAACTGAAGATTTTCTCTAACCTTACCACAACCTTGGTCATCCCGGCATTTATTGCCGGGATCCATTGTCCAACACGCGTGGTGCCCGATGATGGTGCTCGTCGTAAGATTGGAGGTGGTGCCGCCAAACAAGCGTTTTCACGGTTCGATGGATAGATCACGGTGACAAGCTCCGGGATGACGTCTGTAGGTTTCTTTGGCGCCGTGCTATGACCGGCTTATCAGCGCTGTGACCAGCAAATTTCGCAGCGTTGATGGTTGTCACGCACGCCGCTGTTGTGCATGATCTGACAAAAAGCGGCGGGATCTTCAGGCATGGGGTGCAGGCCTGCATGACGGGGGCGGGGGATAAGCGTGTACAATCAGGTGTTGCAGCCAGTCTTTGATATGCTGAATGCCCTTTTGGGGCCTGCCGGTGTGGTTATCGCAGCCCTTGCGCTTGCAGCCATTTATTTCGTCCATAGCAACAACCTCCAGCAGCTTAAAGATGATGCCGATGAGCCGGATGGAAAGGGCAATAAAAGAGAAGCCGGGCGTGCAAACCCTGCAGTTGTGGACAAGGCAACGTATCAAAGCACGCTTAAGCAGGCATTGGACTGGGTGGATGGGCGCCTGGGCAGCCGCGCCTGGAGCACCAGGTCTTTTGAGTTCTGCCTGCGTCTGGCGCTGTTCTATCCCATCGCCAGCCTGTTTTTGATCTGGATCTTAACGGGTGCCAACACATCCGGCATGACGGCCCTGCTGCCAGCGGCATCAAATAACGAGCGTTTACTAGCCTTTTTAACTGTGGCTGTTCTTTTTGGCAGCTATTGGCAATTGTTGCGGGCATCCACTTGGAAGTCACGGCTCATCTGGTTTGTCGCTGTCGCTTTCGCTGGCGCCTTATTCATCGAATTTCTGGAGAGTCGCGGCTATAGATCACTATCGCAAATCGTCTTCGTTGGATTTGCGATACTGGCTGTTATCATCACGATCTATCTGCAGCCCTCCGAAAACCCGCAGCACTATGCGCTTTTGATATTTTTCGTCACGCTGCCTGTGGTCAATGCGATTTTTGACTGGTGTCAGTGGGCACCACACGCTGGTTGCTGCGCAAGGGATTGAATACCGGCTGGGGTTTCCTGTTTGGTCTTTTGGATATGCTGGCAGCCGCCGCACTCTTAACGGTGTTAGCGGTGGTGACAGTTGCCGCGGTGCAAGGCCTGAACCTTTTGGCGCAATCCTCCGGCGCTCAGGCGCCGCTTGTCGATATCGCGGGGCTGCTGCAGCGCCTGAAAGACGATGCATGGGACCCGGCGCTTTATTGGATGTATGTCGTGGTGCTCTCCACGTTCCTGCCCAGTTTTGCACATGCGATGATCGCAGCCTCCAGCCTTTTGACCGCGCGCATGCCGCAAACGTGGCTCGACTGGCATCGTGAAGGAATTCAGGGCGGTTTGAAGGGCGATCACAAGAAACGGCGTTATCATGCCCGTTTCATGACAGTCTGCGATATCGCGCCATTTGTGCTGGCTGTGCTGTTCATCATTATAATCTTTGCCATTCCAACGGGCCTGGGCCTTCTCTTCTGGCAATATCTCGGCGCATGGCTGTTGTTCCTATGCGAAGAAACAGCGCGTTTACTGGGCGCAGAGGTGCTGCCGGTTCAGCCAGTTGTGGCGGACTTTATTATCGTGTGATTCCTTATTCCATGGGCTTCCCGCCCGCAGACTTTTCCGGCACACCCAGAGCATCGGCGAGGCGGGATTGTGCGCTGCCGGGCTTCAGCGGCTGCTGCTGGCTTTCGTGCGGCGCCCACCCGGTCATGGTAAGCAACTCGAAGGTTGCACGAATGCGGCTGCCGCTATCGCTGAAGCGGGCCGCATAAATTTCAGCGATACGCAACAAAAAGCGTTGCGAAACCGGCGTTTTGCGGCGTTCCATCAGCACGTTGCTGGCACCCATTGCCTTCAGTTCACGCATCAGATGCAGCGGTGATGCATAAGTCACCGTGATCGTCTCACTGTCGGTTACCGGAAGGGCGAAGCCCGCGCGTTGCAATAAGCTGCCAAGATCGCGCACATCGGCAAACGGCGCCACACGCGGTGATGCGCCGCCGTAGATTTCCGTCTCAGCCTCAAGGACCGCCTGGCGCAGCTCGGTCAGCGTCACACCGCCAAGCATAACGCCCAGAAAGAGACCATCGGGCTTCAGGGCCTGGCGGATCTGGGTGAGTGTGCCGGGCAGATCATTGACGAACTGCAGCGTGAGTGCTGAGAGCACCAGGTCCAGTTGACCGGTCTTCAGGGCGAGTGATTCTTCGTCCAGAACCATGGCAGGGGGCGCGAGGCGGCGCGCCAACGGCAACGAAAGTTCTGAGTTGATAACGGTTGTTGTCCCGGCCCGCCGGCGAACCATATCGCCCATAGCGCCTGTCCCGGCCGAGAGGCATAGCACCGTTGGGAAGGTGCGTTGGATTACACTCAGACGCTCTTCAAAGTCCTGAGCCGCATGGTGCAGTAGAAAATCAGGAATATCCGCGCCCGATGCGGCCCGCTCACGATGGCGTATCAGGGCGCTGCGATTGAAGATCTGCGGTGGCTTTGCAGGGGTATTCAACGCCTGGCTCCATACGTCTTAAATGTTGAATATCCGCCCCGGCTTTTGGCATACGGCGATACCTGTCCAAGATACGGTGGTGAAAACACATTGGATGCGCTAGGCTTTTCAGGATCTGAAATGTCAGCCGTTCGCGGATTACGTTGTGTCAAACTTCCAAGAATTGCAATCTATATCCGCACGCCTGGCGCCGCACCTGCGCATATTACGGCGTGTCGCCACGCAGATCTCCGATACCATCATACCACCGGTTTGCCTGTCCTGTTCTCAACTGCTGGACCGGCATAATAGCCTGTGTGCAAGCTGCTGGCGGGATGTCAGATTTATTTCTTCCAGCCCGGTGTGTGACCGTCTTGGCCTGCCGTTGTCTTTTGATCCGGGTGACGACGTGGTTGTTTCTGCCGCGGCGTTGGCAAAGCCGCCGGCGTACGATCGCGCGCGGGCGGCAACGCATTTTTCAGGAACGGCGAGAGATCTTATGCACCGCTTCAAATATGGCGATCAACTGACCTTGCGGCGCCTGTTTACACAGTGGTTGATGATCGCAGGGCGAGATATTATAGCAGAGTGCGGCGTGATCGTGCCGGTGCCTCTGCATCGCTCGAGGTTGCTGACGCGGCGCTTTAATCAAGCCGCTGTGCTGGCGCAGGATCTGGCCCAACAGACGGGTCTGGAA
Organism: uncultured Filomicrobium sp.; assembly: GCA_964449195.1. GTDB lineage: Bacteria > Pseudomonadota > Alphaproteobacteria > Rhizobiales > Hyphomicrobiaceae > Tectiglobus. Next base: position 9,425 of record CAYUYL010000016.1, on the reverse strand, counting down.
TTTTGCCCGGACGGTCTCAGGCGCAAGCGCTCCACAGTGCCGCAGGTGGGCCTCACACGCGATCAGCGCCGCCGTAATTTACAAGGCGCTTTTATGATACCGGAAGAATCTCAGACGCTTTTTGAGGGCAGAACTATACTTTTGATAGACGATGTGATTACAACCAGCACCACGATAGAGACGTGTGCGCGTATCTTAAAGCGCGCGGGGGTGGCACGCGTTAATGTGATTGCTGTTGCCATGGTAACCGATGACGCCAGAGTGGATATTTGATATGGCAGAAATGTATGATGTATAATGATATTACTGTTTGTACATCTCATAACATGGTAGTGATGCTCTCAATGAATTTACCGGCTTATATGTTACAATATCGAAAGACTTGCGATTCATATACAGACATGAATAATCTGTGGTGTAAAAGTTTACTCTGCACCATGACGAGCGTTGGCAGGTTTTAAAAGAGCCGTATACGTCATATGCGGCGGTCACCTCAGTCCTTAATAAAAAAAGCAAACGCCTCTGGTGGAAGGATCGGAAAGGCATGTCGAGCGAAAGCACGCTAGATTACGAAACCATGACGCAGGACGCAATGCGTGGCGTTGTGCGGCGGGTTTTGGAGCAGATCGTCAACGAAGGTTTACCCGGTGATCATCATTTCTACATTTCTTTCGATACGCTCGTACCAGGCGTTATATTATCAAAGCGTCTGCGTGAAAAATATGAAGAAGAGATGACGATTGTTCTTCAGCACCGCTTTTGGGATCTTGCGGTTGGTGAGAACTATTTCGAAGTTAAGTTAACCTTTGACGGTATTCCTGAACGTCTTGTTGTACCATTTCAGGCAATTAAGGTCTTCTTCGATCCAAGCGTACGATACGGATTGCAATTTGACGTACGCGGTGGAGGCAAGACTGATACGTTGTCACCAGTTATGTTCGAGCGCGGCGATATCGAGCCGCCTGTTCCTGCACTGATCGATCAGAAACCCCGCGATCTGAGTGCCCCTGTCGACGGCCCCGCCAAGCCCACGATAATCGAAAATCCCAGCCATGATACGCCACAGGACGATGCCCATATCGATGCCATTCATGAGCTGGTTGCCGAATCAGACAACACTGTTTCCAGCACGCAGCAGAATGCCATGGAAAGTGATGTTGTTCAGGATGATGGCGGCGCGCAAAGCGCTAAGATTGTCAGTCTTGATGAATTCCGAAAAAAATAAGCGCTTCTGAATGTCGCAATTATACAGCCACTGTTGCAACGCTTTCATGGTTGTGATCACACAAGATATCCGGGCGAGGCTCTTTGAGAAAGAGGGCGTCTTGTGCTACGTCTTTGAAACTTTATTGACCAAAAACGGCGAGGCCTAAAATGAGCGTGACGCGCACTGAAACTGATACTTTTGGACCGATCGAAGTTGCCGCAGATCGTTATTGGGGCGCTCAGGCGCAACGCTCTTTGGGAAACTTTAAAATTGGCTGGGAGACGCAGCCGTTACCGATTGTCAGGGCGCTGGGTGTTGTGAAACGGGCCTGCGCGGAAACCAATATGGCGCTTGATAAGCTTGATGCGGAAACAGCCAATGCCATTGTTGCCGCAGCACAGGAAGTTATCGACGGCAAACTCGACAGCCATTTTCCACTTGTCGTATGGCAGACAGGATCAGGCACGCAATCCAATATGAATGCCAATGAGGTCATTTCGAACCGTGCCATTGAAATGTTGGGTGGGACCATGGGCTCAAAAACGCCTGTGCATCCAAATGACCACGTCAATATGAGCCAGTCGTCAAACGATACCTATCCGACGGCCATGTATATTGCGTGTGCTCTTGAAATTCATAAGACATTGTTGCCTGCGCTGCAAAAACTGCATGATGCATTGCAGGAGAAGGCGCAGTCCTGGTCGGATATCATCAAAATTGGCCGTACCCACACCCAGGATGCAACACCCTTGACGCTTGGCCAGGAATTTTCCGGCTATGCACATCAAATCAACAGCGGGATTGCGCGCATAAAGTCGTCACTGCCAGCTTTGATGGAGTTGGCGCAGGGCGGGACGGCTGTTGGCACGGGCCTCAATGCACCAGTTGGATTTGCTGAAAAAGTTGCAGAGCGCGTTGCAGAGATTACCGGTCTGCCGTTTACGACGGCGCCAAACAAATTTGAATCTCTGGCAGCCCATGATGCTATGATATTCTCGCACGGGGCGATTAATACGGTCGCCGCCTCATTATTCAAAATAGCGAACGATATTCGCTTCCTCGGCTCCGGCCCGCGTTCCGGTCTTGGTGAATTGGCGCTGCCCGAAAACGAACCGGGTTCGTCCATTATGCCGGGTAAAGTCAATCCAACGCAGTGTGAAGCCACGACCCAGGTCTGCGTTCAGATCTTTGGTAATAACGCTGCTCTTTCCTTTGCCGGCAGCCAGGGACACTTTGAATTAAACGTGTTCAATCCGGTCATGGCCTACAACTTCCTGCAGTCTGTCCGTTTGCTGTCAGATACGTCGATTTCTTTCACGGATAACTGTGTGGTTGGCATCACGCCGCGCGAAGATAATATCAAAACCGGTCTTGAACGCTCGCTGATGCTGGTAACTGCGTTGGCGCCTAAGATTGGTTACGACAATGCTGCTAAAATCGCCAAAACAGCGCATTCCAACGGCACGACACTACGCGAAGAGGCTGTGGGTGGCGGATACGTCACTGAAGCTGAATTTGACGAAATCGTAAGGCCGGAAAAAATGATTTCTCCAGCCTGAATGTTCTCTTAAAGACACCTGATTACTCAGACACGTCCACCGGAATTTAGAACGTTTTCCGGCTGCAAACATAAACTTGGTCATGCCGGTGCTTGTCACCGGCAACCATTTATCCAAACGGGAAAACACTTTTCTGGCGGCACCGGCTTAAGTCTTGCTACGTGCGCATTTCCCGGACACTATGCTTGTTGGGCAATGGATTCCGGCAATAAATGCCGGAATGACCAAGGTTTTGGTAAGAGCAGAGAAAATCTTGAGTTTCAGCGGATATATCCGGGTCATCAGGTAAAGACATATACGGCTACGAGTGAAGTAAGATTCGTTTTCAAACTCATATTCACACGCGTAGCCGTTTATGCGAGCAGTTAAATTTTATGAAAATTTATAGAAAAGAAAATTTATAGAAAAGACGGGGGCATGACTTCGTTCTTTGATAGATTTTATATGAAATAAGTATGAAGATCACCGAAGACGAAGCACATAAGGGCGGCTCTGATACGCAAAACAAGGATGATGTCTGGCGTGTTGCTCCAACCCGGCCGATAAAGCGGTCATTTTCGATCTCAGGTCATCGAACATCAATTTCGCTTGAAAATGCATTTTGGGAAGCTCTTCGCGAAATTGCATCATCACAAGAACGGTCGCTGGCTTCGCTGGTGGCCGAAATTGATCGCAAACGCGCTGAAGCCGGTCTGTCGGGGGCTGTTCGTGTTTACGTACTTGATTATTATCGCCATCAATCCGCAAAATGCAGGAAAAGCGAAAAAAATACCTATTAATATCGAGCTTTGAAGATGTAGCTTAAAGCCTGTTGATTATTCTGAACAAGGAGCGCTGCTAATAGAGGAAGGCGCTGACTTCGAGATAGATGGCAATTTCTCAAATTACTGCCTTTGGCGGCCTATGTTGCGTGTGATGTAAAGCACGCCGCCGCCAAAAAGAAGGCCACCGATGATTGGACCGAGGAGAAAACTATCTGGCCAGATCAGGTCACCAAGCCATCTGCCGATGATAAAGCTGAACACGCCGGCGGACAGAATAATGATAATACGCACAATCATGTTCTCAGACCTCTTGCTCTCTTAGCATATAAACGCCATAATATAGATGGGAGGTTGGCGCGGACATGTCCCTCGCCAACCGGGTCAGGTCTGGAAAGAAGCAGCCCTAACGAGCCCGGCATGGGTCGTTGTCCAGCCTCCTACTTTAAAACTGCCGTAATAAGTGTTTCATATCCTTTGAATACGTATACATCCTGATTGAAACACAGATAAATCGTTTATAACTCGAGTATATTTGTATCTTACATGAATTCGTTGCATTCAGCCAAGCAAGTTACCTGTCGAAGGATCTCTGAGCAGGAAATTCACACAAGTCTGGCTTATGATGGCTAAGGCAACGGCATGAGTGATGGTACCGAACAGTCTGGTTTGGATATTTCAGGCGACAACAGCAAACCGTACGTCGTTCTTGCGCGAAAATACCGCCCAGAGTCATTCGAAGACCTGATCGGCCAGGACGCCATGGTCACAACCCTTCGTAATGCCTTTGCGTCAGACCGTATTGCTCAGGGTTATATGCTTACCGGTGTGCGTGGCGTCGGCAAGACTACGACTGCGCGCATCCTGGCGCGTGCACTCAATTACTCCGGCGACAGCCTAGCGGACAAACCCGCCATTGATTTTGAAGGTTATGGGGATCACTGCCAACGTATTTTAAAGTCAGGCCATCCGGATGTCTTAGAGATGGACGCGGCTTCTAATACCGGCGTCGACAATATTCGTGAGATTATCCAGAACACGAATTATAATCCGATTGAAGCGCGTTATAAGGTCTTCATCATCGATGAGGTTCACATGCTTTCAAAGGGAGCATTCAACGCGCTCCTGAAAACGCTCGAAGAGCCGCCGCCGCATGTGAAATTCATCTTTGCCACCACCGAAATCCGCAAAGTTCCTGTCACCGTTCTGTCGCGCTGCCAGCGCTTTGACCTGCGCCGTGTCGATGTTTCACTGCTTATCTCACATTTTGCGAAAATTGCCGAAAAAGAGGAAGCTCAAGCCGAAGAAGACGCTCTGCGATTGATTGCACGGGCCGCCGAGGGATCTGTCCGTGACGGGCTTTCGATTCTGGACCAGGCGATTGCGATGGGCGCTGGCCATGTCAATGGTGTATCAGTCAGCGCAATGCTCGGCTTGGCTGACCGGCAACGTATCTTTGATCTGCTTGAGATTATGTTGCGTGGTGAAACCGCCGGTGCCCTCAAGCAATTCGAAGCGCTGCATCGTGACGGTGCTGATCCATTGCAGGCGCTGAAGGATCTTGCTGAGATTGTGCACGCCGTAACGCGAGCTAAAATTGCAGGCGCCGAGGCTGCAGGTGATACCGTGGCTGCCGAGGAAAAGAAGCGCGCAGAAAGCCTTGCCGGACAACTTTCGGTGCCGCTGCTCTCGCGCGTTTGGCAGATGCTGCTCAAGGGTATCGATGAGACCGGACGCGCCCCAAGCCCCGTGACTGCTGCTGAAATGGTGCTTATCCGCATTACTCACACGGCTGATTTGCCAACGCCGGATGAAATTATCAAGGCGCTGGGGGACGGTAGTTCTGCACCGTCTCACTCTGCATCCCCACCAGCCAGCACAACCGCGCGTGCTGACGGGCCGGCAACAGCCAGCGCTTCCGCCGTACATGCAGTCGCACATGCGGCACCGGGCAAGCCTGACCCCATAGCTCTTTCACAAAAACGTCCGGCGGCATCAGGCCCGCAGAGTTTTGAGGATGTCCTCGAACTGATCGGCCACAATCGCGATGCCATGCTCAAAATGCATCTCGAAGATAATGTCAGCCTGATTAACTTCGAGCCGGGCAAGATTGAATTTTATCCGCTGGAGAACGCTCCTAAAGGACTTGCCGGTGAACTGGGTGAAAAGCTCACCAAGTGGACCGGCGCACGCTGGATCGCAATTGTCGGCCGGGAGCGTGGCGCCAAACCCGTTGGTCAGGTGCGGCGCGAGCGTCTCGAAGATGAAATCGCCGAAATCAAGAAGCATCCCGCTGTTGCCACCGTTCTGGAGGCGTTTCCCGATGCCGAAATCACTGAGATTAAGCCGGTTGAAGAGAGCGAAGACTAAACAAGGGCAAATGCCCATTGCAAAAGCGAAGGAAAACCAATGCGCGATATCATGGGCATGATGAAACAGGTCCAGGAGATGCAGGCCAAAATGCAGCAAATGCAGCAGGAGCTTGCCGATATGGAAGTGACCGGTCAGGCTGGTGCCGGCATGGTCACCGTAACTCTTAACGGCAAAGGCGAGATGCGCGGCATCAAAATCGCCCCCTCCTTGATGAAGCCGGATGAGGCAGAAATCGTGGAAGATCTTATCATTGCTGCCACCCAGGATGCCAAGGCTAAGGTCGATGAGACCGCCCAGGATAAAATGCAAGACGTCGCAGGCGGCCTACCGATACCGCCGGGGCTCAAACTCTGGTGATATGACCGGACAAGTTCACAACGGGTCCTTACGTTAGAAGGCACCTGATGGTCCAAATGACGTCATAATCGCCGTGATTAGCAGAATGAAAAAGCAAAGCACGATTTCAAGATGTAAAGCCTCACGGAATCCCGAGCGCCCTTTTTGAGCATCAGATACGAGCATTGGTGTCCACCGGAGCTTATTGATTGACGCCACCGCCATGATTGCCGCGAATACCACAAGCTTGGCCATGAAAACGATTTGATGGTTGCGTGCCACATCCACCTGCCAACCGGCCAGGACCGCCATCAGTAACGCACCGGCTGCGGCCAGAACTGCGACCGCAATCAGAGCCAGTTTGCCGAACTGCCCAACGAGATCAGCAACACGCGCGTCACCCGGGATGCGGGTTGCCGCGCGCAATGGAAATAACGCGCCAAGCCACCAATGCACACTTATGAGATGCAACATGATCAGACAAGCTGGCAGCCAGCCAGCGCCTTCATGCGATGCTGTATGACCTTCAAGCGTGAATGATGCAACGATGGCCAATGCCGCCATCAGACTAAGCGGCCACAAACGCAAACCTGCCAGCACCAAAATGGCGCCCCCCACAACACGCACGAGTGCAGCTTGGCCTATGGGTGTCTCAAACGCCATCCAGCGCATAGAGGGATCGAACGCGGTCGCGACATCACCGCCGCCAATCGCGAGCTGAAATTGCACATACCGCATCGGCTCTACGAGCAGCAAGAGAGCCGCGCCAAACCAAATCTGATTGCGCACAGGAATGGAAACAGCCTTTGACCCGGCTACAGTGACATAAAAGAACATCCCGCCTGCAGAGGCTATGGTTGCAATGTAGACAGCCGTGCGCAGCAATAGCCCGATCCAGTCAAGATCAGAGAAAGTCATGATTAGCCCCCGGCTATGGTTTGAGCGTAAACGTGAGCTCGCCTTTCATAACATGGCCGTCTTTGGCCACAGCAGTCCAATTCACGCTGTAAGTGCCGGCTGCCAGAGGTGATACGGCAATCCTATACATTTTTTCGAATGCGGGTTTGTCTTTGCTTATAATGGCGACGTTTGCTGCCTGATCTGTCCGTTTGACCTTGACCAGCACCACTTTAACAGGCTTCTCAAAGCCTAACTGAAGCTTTTCAAGCCCGGCTTTTGCAGTGCCGCCGTTTTGCGGAATACTCCCGCTCATTTTCGAATGCGCGAAAGCAGCACACGCGCCTGCACTCAAGATGAACAAAACTATTGCAATATGCTGCCAAAACTTCATTGCTTTTTCCCATTCGTTGCAAAAGCTGATTGATATGATCGGTGGTTCATTGACCGGTGCGTACAATCTACATTGGGAAGCTTATCCTTAGTCATCATTCCATCCCTAGATGTTCAGACGAATTGAAAATGTATGCGTCATAAGCGTGTCTCATTATTTGGAAAAGTATGACCGGTAATTTTCACAGCTGTGGAAATCTAGGTTGGGCTGCGCTTTAGATCGATGAAGCCTTATACGTCGTTCAACAAAATATCTCATGATTCAAAATCCACGGCAGGTAAATCTTTAGCGGCCTTTCCGGTAGAAGATTATTTGGTTGAGGGCTGCAAGTGTGGGGAGGTTTTATAACCAGAGTTTAAGTTCTTGCGAAGATATGGGTGCATAAACCTTAGTTATATGCATCCCGGAATAATCCATTTCCCAATGGTTTATAAGGGCGTGGTCTGCAATTTCCGTTCTACGCCGGCAATAACGCTGGTGGCCTGGTAATCACCCGGAGACGAAAGATGACACACCCAAAAACGAAGATCTCTACTGCAATCCTGGCAACAGTGGCTCTTGCTTTATCATCCACTATGGCGCTCGCAACGGTCGCTGCAGGTGATAAGATTGGGACAACTGAAAATGAAATCCGGTCGCAACTGAAGGCGAAGGGGTATGAGGTCAAGTCCATCGAAATCGAGGATGATGAGATCGAAGTAGAAGTTGCTCTCAATGACAAGGTTCTCGAAATTGAGATCGACAAAATGACAGGCCAGGTCACGGAGGTGGAAGAGGACGACTAATCAAAGCCTCTATTTGCCCAGGTCAAGGCGTATTGCTTTTGCTTCGACCTGGGCGCTTGCACTTCCAAGCAATCCAAGCGCAGAATGTAAAAACAGATTTCCTTGAGTATCGTGGTAACTTTGGAAGATATATATGTCGCATCTGATCAACAACCATACCGGCAGACTCTGGGGGCTTATGGGGCTCCTAGTATTTTGCACACTGTTTTTCCTCAGTGATACAATTGCTGACCTATTCGGTTTGGAATGGGATGCGTACATGGATAGCAATGATTTTCTGGAGACAATGATTGTTATAGCCTTGGCCGCTGCGGTTTGCCTGACAGCGATTGAAATCCGGATGGTTCTTCAACGTCAGCAACGTTTGGAGGAGCAGATCCGAGCCGCATCAGGTGCATTTAGCGAATTACTTGAAGATTATTTTGAGAAATGGCGCTTGACGCCGTCCGAACGCGATGTCGCGTTACTGGCCATAAAGGGGCTCTCAATTGCGGAGATAGCCCGCATCCGAGAAGCCAAAGAAGGGACAGTTAAGGCGCAGTCAAATGCCATATATAGAAAGGCCGGCATTTCTGGCCGTCTTCAGCTTCTGAGCCTTTTTATCGAAGATCTCATGTCGGAATCTTTGACAAAATCCAGGCCCTAAGTGCTTTTCCTAAATTCTAATAAGGCGGTCTTAACATGCTATTCATAACTTGATTTGTCATGATATCTGCGTTTTTTTGTGTGGTGCCGCATTTGTATGCTAGAATTTCTCCGCATCAGATTGCATTGCGTCACCTGTCCGCTCCCCCGCTCCCCCGCTCAACCGCCCATGAGATCATGCCGTTGAGTGGCCGGGGGGGTATGGCCGGGCGGGGAATGGCCAAGTTGAAACGGAAACACTCTAGATAACAGTCATGAGTACGGTTAAAGGGACACGTTCGGCAAGCTATGCCGATCTTGAAGCGTTGCCCGACAACGTGGTTGGACAGATCCTCTTTGGCGTGTTGCACACCCATCCTCGCCCTGCCTTGCGTCATGCGCGTTCCGCAACACGTCTCACGTCCGAGATAGAGGGGTCGCAGTAGGAACGAGGATTACTCCTCGCCCCCTGCGCAGATCCCGGCGTGC
>CAYUYL010000015.1:0-21753 GCA_964449195.1 uncultured Filomicrobium sp. | reverse complement strand
ACCCCTGACCTCTACAATGCCATTGTAGCGCTCTCCCAACTGAGCTACGGCCCCTGCTATGTTCAACTCGTTAAATGATTTTGTAACAAAATCATGTACCGCAAAATCTATTCACGCTGAATGCTTTTGCATAAGGTGGGCACGCCGTCAATGCTATTTGTGCTTTTTCGATACTTGGTCTTTCAAGAACGGCAGCCTATTTCATGATTTGTCTTCATATCGTATGCGCTAGCCTTGTATGCGTATGCAAGTGTTCGAGCGCAAAGGCCTACTTTCCAGAGGGCATGTCTGCGGGCGTTGTACCGGCGCGGCATACTGGTATTAAAGTGTTATCGTTGTGTGTAGTATGACGTGCGGCGCTTCATCCGGTTGGACTTGAGTCTTGCAGATTGATATCGAAAGACATCCGGCATAGGCAAATTGATTGCCTGCCCTCATTGCACCCAAATAAGCATCGCGGCGTATGCTGCGCTTTCAGGATATAACGTGGATCATGAGCAATAAGGCACTGCTTCAGATATCGGAAATGGCCAAAGGCTATCGTAACGGTACGTTTACACCCAGTGAGGTGGTGGAGGATGTGCTACAGCGCATAGAGAAGCTGGAGCCCAAACTGAGAGCTTTTGATCTTGTTTTGGCAAACCAGGCACGGCAGGCAGCGGATGCAGCGACCAAAGCCATCAAATGCGGCCATATAATTGGCCCCTTTCATGGTATTCCCTTCGCCCTCAAGGATCTTATTGACGTCGAGGGCTATGTAACAGCAGGCGGCACTATGGTCTATGCAGACAGGGTGGCTGTTTCAAGTGCGCCGCTGGCCAGACGGTTACTTGCCGGCGGCGGTATATTGGTTGGCAAGACGACGACGGTGGAAGTTGCTTATGGCGCATGGGGTACCAATACTGTGCGCGGTACGCCATGGAACCCGTGGGACGCGCAAACGCAGCGTACTACAGGAGGCTCTTCAAGCGGTTCGGGCGTTGCGGTTGCTGCCGGGATGGCAGGCTGTGCAGTTGGCACAGACACCGGCGGTTCCGTGCGTATTCCTGCGGCCTGGTGCGGTCTGGCAGGCCTTAAGGTCACGGAAGGCCGATTGCCGTTGGAGGGCATTCAGCCGCTTTCGCATACGCTTGATACGCCAGGGTCAATGGCACGCTCGGTCCGTGACGCCACAATTATGTTCGAGACAATGGACGGACGCCATCCGACGGCGATTGCCGAGAACATTGATAAAAGCTCGGGGCTTTACGGTGAACTGGAACGTGGCGTTGCCGGGCTGATATTCGCCGTCCTGAGTGAGGCGGAGCGCGAAGGTATAGATGCCATTGTGCTCGAACACTACGATGCTGCGCTAGAAAGATTACATAAACTTGGCGCGCAAACAGTGCCTATGGACCTTTCGGTCAGCTCGCAGGATATGCGGGATGGCACCGGTATTATCATGTCGTGCGAGGGGTATTATCATCACGGTGCCATGTATGAAGATCCGTCAAACACCGTTGATGAGGACGTGAAGCCGCGCATCCTGGCCGGACGGGAGGTGACAGCTGCTGCGTTTATTGCAGCGCTTGAAGACCGTAAGCGATATCAGGCGCAGGTTTTGGAGGGATTGCGGGGCATCGCCACTTATCTGACACCGACGCTGACCTCAACGCCGCGCCCGATCAGCAAGGTTGATCAGGGCCAAACGCCGGCCCGCTTCACACGGATTGCGAATTATCTGGCGTTCTGTGCTATGAGTGTGCCTATGGGTATTGTTGAAGGTGAAGGTCCGACCGCGCTTCAGGTTATTGCACGTGGTCATGATGAAGCCATGGCGCTTAGGGTTGCGGCAGCCTTTGAACAGGATTTTGGCTCCCTGCCCATGCCGCCGCTGGCACAATTTTGAGATTTGACATCCGTTTGTTGCAACCTACCCGTTTCACAAGCTTGATGCAGCATATGCATGGATAAAATCTGCTGATAAGAGGTCACCATGACGGCAGCATTAGATCAGCCTCTTCTTGAAACTGCACAGGCGTGGCTAGATGATGGGCGGCGCGTTGCTCTGGCGACCGTTATCGAAACCTGGGGATCAGCCCCGCAGCCTGTCGGGAGCCAATTGCTGGTTGATGCTGATGGTCATTTTAACGGCTCTGTTTCAGGGGGATGTGTTGAGGGGGCGGTTGTTATGGAAGCAGTTGATGTTATTGTCAGTGGCAAAGCGCAACTGATGGAGTTTGGCGTTGCCGACGAGACCGCGTGGCAGGCCGGTCTTTCCTGCGGTGGACGCATCCGAATTTATATCGAACCCATTCAGGCATAACAGGGTCAGGCTGTTATGGAGCGTTCACTTCTTGATCTGCTCGTGCGTCACGTTAAAAAACGGACGCCAGTGGCCCTGGTTACATGGCCTGCTTCCGGAAACCAGCTCCTCGTGTGTCGTGGCGACGATGTTGCTCAAGATGAACTGACGTATGCCATTGATGAAGGTTTTCGGACGGATCGTAGCGCGACGATTGAAATCTCCGGCGAAGAGGTGTTCATCAATATCTATAATCCGCCGTTGCGCATCATCATTATTGGGGCTGTCCACATCGCGCAGGCGCTGATACCGATGGCCCGGCAGGCTTGCTACGATGTGTTTGTAGTGGACCCGCGCACGGCTTTCGCAAGTGAAGAGCGATTTGCCGGTGTTCCGCGTGATATGCGCTGGCCTGACGAGGCTCTGAATTCGATGCAACTTGATGCACGAACTGCTTTGGTTGCACTGACGCATGACCCCAAAATTGACGATATGGCATTGCAGATCGCATTGCAGTCAAACGTTTTTTATGTCGGTGCTTTGGGCAGCAAACGCTCACATGCCAAACGTGTCGAACGTCTTGCGGCATTAGGCTTCAACGAAGCTGACATTGCACGTGTCAGTGGGCCCATTGGCCTTGACATCGGAGCGATAGGGCCGGTGGAAATTGCCATTTCGATCTTGGCGGAGGTGACCGCCGTACTGCGTGGCAAACTCTAGATTTTATTGCTTCAGTCTCTTGACCTTAAATGGCCAAGTGCGCTCACAGAAGAATGAAGCAATAAGCTTGCAGGCTTAGAGTCCGTCCTTAAAATTAGCCAGTAAAATCAACGCCTCTCAATGCTCTGCATTATTGATTGTGGGATAGTCGGCATAAAGAGAGAAGCACAACTAAGGGGGTAAATTTCATATTTACGGACCTCGCTCACTCAAGGATCTGAATCATAAGTGATTCTGATGACTCAACATTTTTACGGACAGGCTCTTAGAATGCCAAGGCTGGCATTGATCAACCACACCGGCATAGCTTTTTGGCATCTACGGCGTCGTAAATGTCAACAGGCTCTTGTTAAAATAATATAGTGGAAAACAACGCAAGAGTTGATGTCTTTAAGCGTAGGGCGCTTTAAAATTTCATCCTGTTATTGGACGAAGAACATGAAAGCGCTGCATAGATTTATTTTCATGTATCAAGCCTTGCAGGTAATCCACCACGGTTGCCCTGCGTTAAAAGACCGTGCTTGTTTCAATCAAAAGACAGTCTCATAGTGTAAGCGTTATGAAGCTCGAATCTAAATATTTCGATATGATACGGATTAAATCAGGTTCTCGCGATGCGGAGCCTGAGGAACCGGATTTTCCTGTATGTCATTGGAAGGGATGCGATAAGCCGGGCGTGCACCGTGCCCCAAAAGGGCGCGACAAGGAGGGCGAGTTTTATCTCTTCTGTTCTGAACACATCCGCCAGTTTAATTCTTCTTATAACTATTTTGATGGCATGAGTGATGCAGAAGTGAAAGATTTTCAGCGTGATGCCTCCTACGGGCACCGCCCTACATGGAAAGCCGGCGCCAACGCCTACGTTGGTGGAGAGCGCCGTGACGCAACCCCGGAAGATGTTGCGCGTGTTGCCAAAGGCCAGGCAAAAGGTTCCAAGGGTTTTCAGGAGTGGCGGGCGCAAAAAGGCCAGCAGACGAAGGGGCCCCAGCGCAAATTAAAGCCGCTTGAAAAGAAGGCGATGACCAAGCTAGGCCTTTCCGAGCATGCAACCAAGGACGAGGTCAAGTCGAGATTTAAATCACTTGTCAAGCGTCACCATCCGGATGCTAACGGCGGAGACCGTGGGTCTGAAGAAAAGCTGCGTGAAATTATTCAGGCTTATAATTATTTAAAGCAGGTCGGCTTGGTCTGATCGTTCCTCCTCGCCGTAGAATTAAAACACGATAGACGTGCGTGGCCTGTTTGCATCTGTGAGATATGTATCCAAAGGGGCTGCAGAAAGGCTGTGCATCATCCGCCTCTAGGCATTAAAAACAAAGATGCTGCACATGGAGGATGAAACAATGATTGCTAATTTCTGCCAGCAGGCGTTTCATTCTCCTTAAGCAAAATTTCGCTGTAAAATTCATGGCGCTACGTGTCACGAACCAGCCAAGACCAACAATATAAATAGATCTGGAAAGAACACATGCTCGCAACCGAACAATCTGGCCATATAGGCATGCCGGAAAAAAAAGTTTCCGCGCGAGAAACTTTTAATATAGACAGCGACATAGAGGTGCCGGCTTATGCCGCGGCCACAGAGCATGTGCCAGATCGCGACCCGGATTATCTGTTTAACCGCGAAGTAACGCTGGCCATTCTGGCAGGCTTTAAGTTTAACCGCCGCGTGATGATCCAAGGATATCACGGTACAGGTAAGTCAACCCACATAGAACAGGTTGCTGCCCGGCTTAACTGGCCATGCGTCCGCGTTAATCTTGATAGTCACGTAAGCCGTATTGATCTCGTCGGTAAAGATGCGATCGTTATCAAAGACGGCCAGCAGGTTACTGAATTCAAAGAAGGTATTCTGCCTTGGGCGCTGCAAAATAATGTCGCGTTGGTTTTCGATGAATACGATGCGGGTCGTCCAGATGTGATGTTTGTTATTCAACGTGTTCTAGAGGTTTCCGGCAAACTCACACTTCTTGACCAATCCAAAGTGATACGTCCGCATCCAGCTTTCCGTCTTTTTGCGACAACGAATACGATTGGACTTGGTGATACGTCAGGACTTTATCATGGCACGCAGCAGATCAACCAGGGGCAGATGGACCGTTGGTCTATCGTGTGTGCATTGAATTATCTGCCACACGACGACGAAACAAACATCGCTCTATCCAAAGTGGAAAGCTTCCAAAAGGATGATGCGTCCAGGAAGGTTGTATCCAATATGGTTCGGGTTGCTGATCTGACGCGTAATTCCTTTGTAAATGGTGATATTTCCACGGTCATGAGCCCGCGGACGGTTATGACCTGGGCGGAGAACGCTGAAATCTTCAATGATGTCGGTTTTGCATTTCGTCTGACATTTCTCAACAAATGCGATGAGCCGGAGCGCCAAACCGTAGCAGAGTTTTATCAGCGTTGCTTTGGCGAGGAATTGCCGGAAAGTGCAGTCAACATCCTGTTGAATTGATACGCCGGGACTGAGAGCCAAGGCCTTTGGGCGTTCACGGTAATGTGGAGTAATCGCCCAGGGCAAAGGCTCTCTTCGCCCTGTCCAATGAAAATAACTCAAACGATAATCACCTATGGCAACTGGCAGCAACGATAGTAATTCATCGCTAGAGCAGCTCAAACGTGCAATCGGACTGACTGCGCGCGCGATTGCGGGTGAAGAAGACGTCCAGATCACCTATGCCGCATCACGTCCGCAGGCTGATGGCAAGATTATTTATCTTCCTGAGCCGTCGCGTATACCTACTGAGCGTGAAATTGCGGTTATGCGCGGGTGGGCTGACAGCCTGTCACTCAATTTGACATGCCATGACGACAAACTTCATCGCCGGCTTATGCCTTCTGCTGGTAAAGCACGCGCAGTCTTTGAGGCCGTTGAGCGCGCTCGTGTTGAAGCGCTGGGATGTAATCGCATGCCTGGTGTAGCGCGGAACCTGACTGCCAAGGTCGAGGATCAGTACGCAGACGACCGTTTTTCTAACATTCAGGAACCGGCGGACGCCCCATTGGAAGACGCACTTGCACTTATTGTTCGCGAGCGTCTTACAGGTCTGGCGCCTCCGGACAACGCCAAGGCTGTTGTTCAGGCCTGGAGAGAGTGGGTCGAGCAACGCGCCGGGCCATCTCTTGATAAGCTTGATGACATTGCTGAAGATCAAGAGCGCTTCGGGCGCATGGTGCGTGATCTTCTGCAAATGCTCGAATTGTATGAGGACGTATCTGAGGGCGACGAGAGCGAAGAGAACGACGAGCAGGACGACCAATCGGATGGCGGTGATCAACCTGATCAGGACCCAGGTGAAAACTCCGAAGGAGAAGATGGGGGAGAGCGTGCAAGCGAAGAGCAAGCAGCTCAAAATGAGGAAGGTGAATTCGACCATAGCAGCGAAGATTCTGAGACTGCTGAATATGACCTGGAAGCCGATGGGGATGAGCCTGCCGGCACCGATGAACCGCAGCGGCCAAACATGTCGGTTCTCGATGATCCCGAATCTTTTGGATACAAGGTCTTTACGCGTGCATATGATGAAGAGATCAATGCCGAGGATCTTTCGACACCTGAAGAACTTGAGCGCTTGCGCACATTTCTTGATAAAGAATTACGGTCATTGTCCGGTGCTGTATCACGGCTTGCAAACAAGTTGCAGCGGAAACTCATGGCACAGCAAAACCGCTCCTGGGAGTTCGACCTAGAAGAAGGAACCTTGGATGTATCGCGTTTAACGCGCATTGTCATCGATCCCATGCAACCTCTTTCTTATAAGCGCGAAAATGATATCGATTTCCGCGATACGGTCGTGACATTGCTGCTGGATAACTCCGGCAGCATGCGTGGACGCCCTATCATGGTTGCCGCAACGTGCGCCGACATTCTTGCCCGTACGCTCGAGCGTTGCGGTGTCAAGGTGGAAATCCTGGGCTTTACAACGAAAGCTTGGAAGGGGGGGCAATCGCGTGAGCAGTGGCTGAGTGAATCCAAACCGCCTCAACCTGGCCGTTTGAACGACCTCAGACATATCATTTATAAATCAGCGGATTTACCGTGGCGCCGGACAAAACGCAATCTCGCCTTGATGATGCGCGAAGGTTTGCTGAAGGAAAATATTGACGGCGAAGCTTTGGCGTGGGCATATAAACGCATGCTTGGGCGGCCGGAACAGCGACGTATTCTTATGATGATCTCGGACGGCGCTCCAGTTGATGATTCGACGTTATCTGTTAATTCATCATCGCTTCTTGAGCTTCATTTACGTCAGGTGATAGAGGAAATTGAAAGCCGGCCGCCGGTAGAGCTCATTGCTATCGGCATTGGCCATGATGTGACAAGATATTACCGCCGCGCGGTAACAATCACCGACCCATCAGAACTGGCCGGCGCAATGACAGAACAGCTTGTAGAATTGTTTGATGAATCAGAACCAGCTTCGAAGCTGGGTGTTGCTAAGGAACGTTCAAGAAAAACGCGGCGCGTTAGAAGTGCAATAAGCATCAAAGATTACTAGTGTTCCAGATCAAACGCTTGGGTCTCGGGCGGCGATCTGCAAGCGTTTGCGCATGTAGAACATAAACAAAAAGCTACCTAGTTTTCCTGCGAAGGCACTTCGAGAAAGAAGTGTTGGAGTTGGAATACTAGGGGGACCCTTGCTGCTAAATGCATAAGAGGTGACGGTTGACGAAATCCAGTTCATTTCCAGGAATTAAACGCAATGGCATGTAACGCATATTCGAGGGTGAGCGACGCCGAGATAAGCTGATTGCGCCAAATCTTTCAGAACGGGACAGCGTTTCCTGCCTGCGGCTGTTTCCTCCGCTTTAATTGGAGTGCCGCTCCTACATCACGCAGACGCGGCTTGCCGGACGAAATCTTTCTACTCCGGCTTATTCAATGTCAACATACTTAAGAACACGGCATATATCTGATCTGTAGATATCAGGAGATTCATAACGTGCGCACCGGTTTATTTCTGTTTTTAATTATGGCTTTGAACAGCTTGTGGCTCGCGAGTAAACCGGCGTATGCACAGAGTAATGCGAAGCCGGACATTACTTCCGGCGCCTCGCGTTCAGTTAAAGTGACAAGCTGGCAGCTTACAAAATTCAGCAAAGGGGAAAAGGGCACAACTGTTCGGTATGGCAAGCTCAAATGGTTGGGCGGACTCGTGCTTTCTGCAAATGATCCCGCTTTTGGCGGCTATTCCGGAATTGAGATCAGCCCTGATGGCAAACGCTTTGTTGCCGTTTCGGATGCCGGAACCTGGCTTGCCGGGGATATTACATACAAACTGGGCCGTATTTCTGGCGTTAGAAATACCCGCATTGGCTCTCTCAAAGCGCTGGGCAATAAAAACTTGCGAAGGCGCCGCGATAGGGATGCAGAAGCTATTCGCCTCGTTTCAGGTGATTTGATATCGGGATCTGCACTGATATCGTTTGAAATCAATCAGCGCATTGGCGTGTTTCCAATTCGATCTGGGCAAATTGCTGGACCCATTCGCTATTTACGTCCGGGGCGCCGTATGCCCCCCAATAAAGGATTGGAATCTGTTGCTCTTGTTGGACGCCAAATTCCAGGGCGGCAACGCGATGTCATTGCCTTTGCTGAACGCTCACGCGATAGAAACGGACATCACCAAGGGTTTCTGTGGAGAGGCGGCAGGAAAAAGCCGCAACCTTTAGCTTTAGTGGATTTACAAGGTTTTGATGTTACCGACGCGGTCGGTTTGGACGATGGGCGTTTGCTGGTGCTGGAAAGGCGTTTTCGCTGGAGCGAGGGCATTAAAATGCGTGTGCGTGAAATTGCGGCAAACCGATTGCGGCCTGGTGCTGTCGTGACAGGGAAAACATTACTACAAGCCGATTTGCAATACGAGATTGATAATATGGAAGGTATTGCCGTACATTCAAACCAGTCTAGACGAACGATTTTAACACTTATTTCCGACAATAATTTTAATGCTTTTTTGCAACGCACATTAATTCTGCAGTTCGCAATGCCGACCTAAGCGAATTACATATATCTCCAGAGTTGCGCATGAAGCGCATTACTCTTCTGAAGTAAACATGAAATGACGTGATGGCATAAGCGAACTGCCATGATGCAAAAAACATGCAGATTGTCTTGTTTTAAGCCGCTTCGTCCGTTCGTTCTGATTTGCGTATTTTGGCTATTTCACGCTTGAGTTTTTGGCAGGCTGGAGACAACTCTTCGGCGCGTGCTTTGATCAAAAAAGCATCCAGACCACCGCGATGCTCTACGGTGCGTAGCGCGTGCGCTGAAGCTCTCAGACGAACTTTCCGTTTCAGCAGTTCGCTCATCAGCGTCACGTCAACAAGATTAGGCCTGAAAACACGCTTCGTTTTGTTCTCCGCATGACTGCGCAGTTGACCAGACATTGGCAGCTTGCCGGTAAGTTCACATTTCCGTGTCATTTTCTCATGCTCCTGGCGCAATCTGTAAGGCTCTGACTTTGCAGCGCCACCTCGGCGTTCATCATGACTGAACTAGCAGCGAGGTGTCCATGCACACATCAAAATATATCGGATCTTGGTTATGGAAGAGGTAAAGCAGTCTAGCCTATTACGCGGTTAAATCGCTGATTCGGCTATATATAGCTGCAGCACAATGTATGTCAAGTTATGCTCTGCGTTGCAGCCAGCTTTCTGGGCGTTCAGATATTGGTCTATAGGAAAGCAACTAATTTCTGTTGAACAATACAAAAATTAAGCAAGAAAAACATCGTTCATGTGTTGCTTGTGAGAGAATCGAATAGTGTCTCATAAGAACGGATTAAAACTTGAATATGCGTTGCGTCTATATCCGTAAAGATGCAGACTTTTAAAAAAGTACTGCGGCGACGAAACGGAAACGTTGGTTTGCAGTTTTAATCAGGCAGGCCTTCATACCGTGAACGACAAATGCGAGCGTTGAGTTTGTATTGTCCGATATTTAAGGGTTGGTTAACGTTATGATTTACCGTTGCTATTGTGTTGTTGTTACCACGTGCGTATATCTTTTCCTCGCGGCAGGCGCGCAGCTCAAAGCGGCAGACTGGCCAACTGAAGTTGCTGCGCGTTACGATATATCTTTCGCAGGATTTCACGTTGGCTCATTTGATTTCCGGTCAACTGTCAACTCCCGCCAGTATTCACTTGCTGGTGAGGCTAATATTTCAGCTGTATTTGGTGCTTTTGAGTGGCGTGGATGGACACGCAGCTACGGCCGTGCGGAGCTTAGAAAGCCCAATCCGACAAGCTATGCATTTGACTATCAAAGCAACCAAAATAATGGCTCGGTTCGCATTGCGTTTATGAAGGGTCATATTATCAGGAGTGATGTCTCGCCGTATAAACCGTACACAACTCAGTATGTACCATTGCGCCGTGAGCATATGCGTGATGTCTATGATCCGATTTCAGCAGTTATGGCATTAACCCGGTCTTCAACCGGCCAACCGTGTCGGCAAAAGCTTCCAATATTTGATGGCAAACAACGTTTTGATCTTGTACTCAGTCCAGGCGGCCGCAAACAAATCCGCGAGGAACAGCCAAGTGGTCAACCGGATCTTGCCTATATTTGTAAAGTCCAATACGTACCGATTGGCGGCTATCAACCTAACTCACAGACCGACTATATGGTGAAAAATCAAGATATACGGATTGTTTTGCGGGCGGTGCCATCGGCAAATATTTTTATTCCCTACGAGGTGCGTATTCCAACGATCGCAGGTGAGGCGGTACTGTCATCTCGTAAAGTGAATATTATCACATCTCAACGGCAACGTATCGCGCTGGTTCACTAATCTATGTGATATTGGGCTATATCGTTTTGTTCCTGGGTTTCGTATTATCATATTAGAAGCCCGGGACACTCTCAAATTACTGTAATGGCTGCGCTGCATATGAAGGTTATGACTGTTCCAAAATGCGCTGAGAATTGTGTCTTTCACAAAAATAGTTCTATTTTGCCTGCATAGAGCAGGATACAAGCACTTTAATATGAAAAATATAGGCGCTTAATACTTGATCTTCGTGCATCAGTCTGCAATGCAATTTGTGTTTAATTTACATGATAGTATCTTGGCATGGTATTTATGCACTGCGGTTAATGCAAATCGCGATTGCGGCAAATCTGTGTCACGACAGAAAGAGTAGGGCTTATGGGTATCGCGCCTTCGACCCGTATCCGCAATGTAACAGCCGTTCTAGGGCCAACCAACACTGGTAAGACACATCTTGCGATCGAGCGAATGCTTGATCACGAGACCGGAGTTATAGGTTTACCACTGCGTCTGCTTGCCAGAGAAGTCTATGACAAAATCGTCGCCCGTATTGGTGCCGGTAATGTGGCTTTGATCACTGGTGAAGAAAAGATAAAGCCGGACAATCCGCGTTACTGGGTGTGTACGGTTGAAGCCATGCCGCAGGACATTCCGGTCCAGTTTATGGCCATCGACGAGATTCAACTGGCTGCAGATCCTGAACGCGGCCATGTTTTTACCGACCGCCTGCTTAATGCGCGGGGTGATGCGGAAACGCTCATGCTTGGCGCTGGTACGATGCGTGATGCTATTTCCGAATTAATTCCTGATGCGCATTTTATTTCCAGGCCACGTTTGTCTAAGCTGACTTATGCGGGACAAAAAAAGATCACCCGTCTTCCAGCCCGTTCGGCCATTGTCGCGTTCTCAGCGCGCGATGTTTACTCTATTGCAGAGCTCATACGCAGGCAGCGCGGCGGGGCGGCGGTTGTGCTGGGTGCGCTATCCCCCAGAACGCGCAATGCACAGGTTGCATTATATCAGTCCGGCGATGTTGACTTCCTTGTGGCAACCGATGCCGTTGGCATGGGGCTTAATTTAGATGTTGATCATGTCGCATTTTCTGCTGTTCGTAAATTTGATGGCTATAATCATAGAGATCTGACACCATCTGAGATTTCGCAGATTGCCGGGCGTGCAGGACGTCATTTAAGTGACGGAACATTCGGGGTTACCGGTGATGTTGAGCCGTTTGAAGCGGGTCTGATCGAGCGGCTGGAAACGCATAACTTCGACGCTGTCAAGACTTTGCAATGGCGTAATGCGGCGCTTGATTTTTCTTCGATCGATTCGCTTCGCGACAGTCTGCGCGCCTTGCCGGATAGCAAGCGCTTGATACGCAGCAGAACGGCGGATGATCTCGAGGCATTGGAAAATCTCAGCTCTGATCGAGAGCTGATGGATAAGGTTGTTAGCGATGACGCCGTTTTGAAATTGTGGGATGTGTGCCAGATCCCAGATTATCGCAAGATCTCAAGCCAAAATCATGCTGAGCTTGTTGGAACTGTTTATAGTTATCTGATGGGTGAGAGCGGGCATATTGATGATGGCTGGTTTGCCAAGCAAGTAGAATTTTCGGATCGTGTCGATGGCGATATTGATACTTTATCAAACCGCCTTGCTCACATCCGCACCTGGACATTCGTTGCCAACCGGCCCGACTGGCTCATAGATCCGAAACATTGGCAGGAGCGCACACGCGAGATTGAGGATAATCTTTCGGATGCCTTGCACGAGCGTATAACACAGCGTTTTGTGGACAAGCGCACAAGCGCACTGATGAAAGGTCTTAAAGACAAGGAAAATCTTACTGCTGATATTGCAGATGATGGCCAGATCAAGGTTGAAGATCATTTCGTTGGCCGTCTTGTTGGCTTCCGTTTCAGACCTGATACACATGCCGAAGGTATCGATGGCAAAGCTGCGCGTCATGCAGCTGCGCAGGTGCTGTCACGGGAAATGTCCATGCGTGCGCGACGCGTCGCAGCGGCGAAGCCCGACGCTTTTAAACTGACTTTAAAAGGCACAGTTCTTTGGCGCGATGATGAAATTGCAAGTCTGTCTGCCAGTGAAGACCCACTAAAGCCACAGGTGACTTTGATCGCGGATGAGCATCTCCAAGGTGCAGATCGTGACAAGGTTCTGGAACGCGTCAAGACATGGGTGCAGAATGCTATCGCCGACCGTCTTAAGCCACTGGTTGATATGTCTCAAGCTGATGAGGTCACAGGCCTTGCCAGAGGTATTGCGTTTCGCCTGCTCGAAGAATTCGGTGTTTTGCGGCGTGAAGCTGCAGCAGACGAGATCAAGGCACTTGATCAAACAGCACGCTCTCAACTTCGTCGATACGGCTTGAGATTCGGTGCCTTTAACCTGTTTTTCCCTATTTTGTTGAAGCCCGCCGCGGCTGAAATGCTGCTCATTTTGTGGTGTTTGAAATTCGGCAAGGATCACGGTGTTGATACGGAAAATTTGCCTGAGCCTCCACGTGCCGGTTTAACCTCCGTACCCGTCGATAATGATATTCCTGATATATTCTATAAAGTTTGCGGCTTTCATAAATGCGGGCCAAGGGCAGTGCGCGTCGATATCCTTGAACGTTTGGCGGATCAAATCCGCCCGCTTCTGAGCTGGAAGCCGTCAGAGGCTCAACCGAAACCGCCGAAGGGGGCAACCGGATATGGCGCGTTTACCATCACCCCAGATATGATGTCTATCCTCGGGTGTTCTGTCGACGAATTGAAAGAAGTTCTGCAAGCCTTGGGTTTCCGCTATGAGCGCAAGAGGGTTGAGAAGAAGTCTGAGGCTACCGATCATGAATATGTGACAAATGCAGCAGAAGAAAAGGTGGCGTCTGCAGAAGGCCAGGATTGCGTTGAAAGTAAGAAGCAAAGCGAGCTAGAAAGAGGCCAAACCAAAGCTTCTTCTTCTACCTTATCTGAAGGTGCCTCTACGGTGCAGGAACCACAAGACGGTGTGGAACATGCCGCCGTTAAAAATGACGCCGCTGATAATATCTTGCAATCTGAACCCCAGGAAAGTCCGGGGGAGACTGTTGCCATCACTCCAGAGCAGCACTTCGTAGGTGATAAGCAAAATAACCCACCACCAATGTCTGAGGGTGTTGTACCCCCTGCCTCAATTCCAAGCCATAAACACGACGGTTCGGAAGCTGAGACTTTTGTGACCACGCTTGATGAGCAGGCTGGAGATACTCCTCAGAAATCCAACTCTGAGGACGATGAGGTTTACATTGAAATCTGGCGTCCCAAGCGCCGGACCAACGGTCCGCGACGTCCACGGCGCGTTGATCAAGACCGCCGAGCGCATAGAACACAGCCGGGCGCACAATCGCAGGGCAGCACTGGCTTTGCAACTTCTGATGCAGCAGAACAGAGTGAAAAATCAAGCGGTCGCAACCGTCATGGAGGCCATGGCGGTGGGCGGCACGGCAAACAAGAACCGCGAGGAAAACGCAAACATGGAAACCGCCGGCGTGGCAATGAACGTGGTCAGCAATATCGCAGCAAGCCCAACGAGCATTCATCTTCGCCTAAAAAGAAGGGCGATTACGTGGATCCAGATTCGCCTTTCGCAGCTTTAAGCGCACTGCGCCAAAGCCTGAGTGATAAGGAGAATACGTCTTAGGATTTGTTGTTTTTATGCCGAATCAGACAACCGGCCGCGATCGCCAAAACCTCGCGCAGAGGTTGGACAAATGGTTATGGTACGCACGCGTCACCAAAAGCCGGACGCTTGCATCTACGCTTGTCCAGGCTGGCAAGGTGCGCATCAATCGCGTCAAATCTGATAAGCCGAGTCATGCCATTAAGGTGAACGATGTTATTGCGATTGGCGGTCGCGTGCGTGTTCTGAAGGTTTTAGCGTTAGGGGCGCGGCGTGGGCCCGCTGTTGAAGCAGCTCTGCTTTACGAAGATCTGACACCTGCCGTGGCAAAACCAACTTCAGAAAGTGGACTGGCGGAGGCAATGAAAAGCGGAGGTCAGAGACCAACAAAACGCAACCGCAGAATTCTTGATCGCTGGAAAAATAAGGGATTTGATTGATTACTTTGATGTTAGGTTCTTCTGAACGCCAACAGCTCCTAGTGTTCCGACTCCAACACTTCGGGTCCGATATGTCAAAGTCGGAACACTCGTGCATTGTGTTGCGACAACGCGCCTATGAGCCATTGACCAAGGTCTGACTGGACGTTTAAGATTATATTATGAGACAAGTCTACGATCATAACGTTACTTGTACTTTTCATAATAACAAAACAACCATATTAACCTGTGCGGAGAGCGTATGACGTTCATCGTCAATGAAAATTGCATCAAGTGCAAATTTACTGATTGCGTAGAAGTTTGTCCTGTTGATTGCTTTTATGAAGGTGACAACATGCTTGTCATCCATCCAGATGAGTGCATTGATTGTGGCGTTTGCGAGCCGGAATGTCCCGTGGATGCGATACAGGCTGATACGGATTCCGGAGCTGATAAATGGCTTGAGCTAAACCGCAAGTTTTCTGAGGAATGGCCGAATATAACAGCTAAGAAAGAAGCCCTTGCTGAAGCAGACAAGTTTAGGGACGAAAAAGGAAAGTACGAAAAATATTTTTCTTCGGAGCCAGGCTCAAGCGTCTAAGTCATTGATAAAACAGCGTGAAAATTTTCTTTTTTTTATTTTTTCTCTCACGACTTCGTTCTTTCCACTAAGTTCTTCTAAATCTCCGTGTTTTGTGCTATGTTCCTTGGGTTGGTGTCGTTGTAAAGCAATAATAATGTGCGTACTTTTTGCAAGTCGCGCGAAGTGATATACTCACAGCTGTTATATCTGACACTGCATATGGAATGATGTACCTATAAGATCAGTTTTATCTGGGAACATTTTTCTAAATCGTGGGGGCGAGATAGTCATTGCCATAAGGTCTTGGCTAATCACATTGCGGCCGTGTATTTTCAAAATGTAACGGTCGGCGGTTTCTCAATATTTGAGATCGCGTTGCGTAAAACGAGGAAGTGAGACGATTTTCATGGCTCAAAAGAGAAGTACGTCTGTCAAGTCTGATACAAAAGCCCCTCTCAAAAACAAAGCAGTTAAATCTAAGACAACGGCTGGCAAAAGCAATGCTGCTACAATGGCTGGAGCCCAATCTGATATAAAGGCTATGGGTAAGAGTGCAACAAAAGTTGACACAACCTCAACTCAAAAAGCCTCTACGACAGGCAAAAAGGCAACTATAAAGTCAGGCGCTGCCACTACCGCAAGAGCAAAGGCCTCTTCAAAATCTGAAGCCGCCAAGTCTGCTGTGACACGCACTTCATCTTCGCGTGCGAAAATAGCGTCAAGTGCAGCTGCACGGCGTATGGCATCCAAGGCAACTGCGACCGACACAAAGGCGGAAAGAAAGACACCTCTAAAATCTGGAAAAGCGATAAAGAACGTTGCTGCGCTTGCCAAGCCTATGGTCAAACAATCTAAGCCGCTTGGTGAAGAAGGCGCGCCCAAAAAAGTAACGCAAAAGCAGGCTTCTGGTCAGTCTCACAGCTTCAAACCGAAAGAGTATATTGTTTATCCGGCTCATGGTGTTGGTCAGATTATCGAAATTGAAGAGCAAGAAATTGCAGGCTTATCGCTTGAGCTGTTTGTCATAACCTTTGAGAAGGATAAAATGACACTGCGGGTGCCAACCAATAAGTTTGAGAGCGTTGGCATGCGAAAGCTGGCAGAGCCGAAAGTCGTCGAAAAGGCGATGACCGTTCTTAAAGGCCGGGCGCGCATTAAGCGAACAATGTGGAGCCGCAGGGCGCAGGAATACGAAGCCAAAATCAATTCAGGTGATCTGATTTCGATTTCTGAAGTTGTCCGTGATCTCTACCGCTCTGATAGCCAGCCAGAACAATCCTATTCTGAGCGCCAGCTTTATGAGCAGGCTCTGGACCGCATGTCACGTGAGATCGCCGTGGTTGAAAAATTGGATGAGCGCGGAGCCGTACAGCGTATCACCGATGTTCTGTCCAAAAGTGCTAAGAAACGCCAGGCTGCTGAAGAAAACACAGATTCAAGCGAGATTGGATCGGATGTTGAAGCCGCTTAAAACAGTAGCGTAAACCTCACATTGTCATTTATAGCGCTAAAGGCCCGTCTTCACAGAAGCCGGGCCTTTTGCATGATTTATGCATTCTTTGAAATTAGGGTGTTTCCGTTTCAGCCTGATTATCTATCTGTTTTCCCTTTCCGTGGAACAGGTGGTGCCGTAATAGGCTGTGTCTGTGATAACGCAATCTGTGCGCTATTGTAAATTTGTATGAAAGGACCGCCACGCCATGAAATCCAGCCACGGATTCGCACGCGCTTTCCCTTGAGTGATGCAAGCGGTTTGCCATTCATGCGGGCGCTTTGGCTTATGCGCCCAAACAATCCGGCAGTAAAATCTTTTCGCCTGTTTTGGCCGAAATTAATAAATGTCTTTGAACGCAGCTGGGAAACAGCCGTAACAGTGCCCTCGACGATTTGATAACTGCCGCGATAGCGTATGAGGCGCCAGGGCTTATCTGCCTGCCGAAATGCATAGGCTGCGTGACGCCAGAGACCAAGGCGTTGATGATGGGCATGGCCCTCTACTTTTAAAAGTCTTTCCGCGCATTGTTGTGATATTCTCTCAACTGCGGCTCGCGCAAGGCCTTGCGCGAGAAGATGGGATTGAATCCAGATACGATTGCCTGCCTGATTAAGAAACGCATACACCCGCTGCCGCCCATAACGGTCACGCCACTTATCAACAACTGAAAACTGTAAGGATTGACCGGTTACCAATTGCGCGAGGGCTCGGGCTGAAGTTCGTGCGGGCTGCCACGTCGTGGTTTGAGCTGGGATGTCCAGAACTGTTGGCATCACAATACCCGCTAAAACAACTTCGCTGCCGTCGTCAAGCAAAAGAGAACTCGGACCTGATATCCGCATTACCGTACTTGAACGTGTGATCTCGGATTTGCACACGTTCGGTTTTGCTTGCCCTTGCGTCGCCTCGGCAGGCACGGCAAGAAAAACGGCAAATATATTTGCAATAATCATCAGCAAATTAAAAAACTGTTTTCTAGAGATCACGCTGGGTCCGTTGAGATGCAACGCGCGGCGCCGGTGAACCGGCGCTCCATCAGGCGTACGCAACACAACTGGCGGGAAAACCTGTACCGTCCCGGCGGGATTTGGCCAAATCTGCCCATTTCAGCGTCGCTCATCCTTGAATATGCCCGACATGTCGTTACGCTTAGTTTCTGGAAATACGCCCGATTTTGTTAAACCGGCTCTCATGTGCTGATTCTCAATAGGCCCCAAACAACGATTTAAGCTTGTTTTCGGAACAAAGTCTTCCATAGGTAGAAAAAAGGCATGGACTGATGCATCATGTTCCCAAATTCATTTATTTTAGGTTTTAGCATCATGACGTCCAAAGTGTCGAAAGGCAAACTTCTGATTATTCCACCCATCGTGGTGGGCGCCGTGATTTTGTGGCTGGCAATTTCGTTCCGTGCGCTGCCGCAACAACAACCGGCCTCTGAAATTGCAACCAGCATCCGCTATATCGAAGCAAAGCCCCAGGATGTACTGCCGGCGCTGGTTGGCTACGGCACTGTCAAGCCGGAAAATATCTGGACTGGCGTAACACAGGTGGCCGGGCGGGTCGCGTATGTTAATCCATCCTTTCGGCGCGGCGCGGATTTGGCTAAAGGCACCGAGTTGATACGCATATCCCCTGAAGATTACCAGCTGGCTGTGGCAGAAGCGGAAGCCCAAATCCGTTCTGCTGAAGCGAAGCTGAGTGAGCTTGATGTGGGCGATCAAAATACCCGGGAATTGCTTAAAATCGAAGAGGAATCGCTGTCGCTCAAGGAAAAGTCGTTGAATGCTAAACGAACGCTTCTTGAACGGGGCAGTGTAGCGCAACTCAGTTTTGATGCGGAATTGCGGGATCTTCTATCACAAAAAAAGCGAGTGCAGGATCTCAGGAACACATTGCGTCTTAATCCGACCCAGAAAGCTGTACAAAAAGAACAGATTCGCGTTAATCGTGCACGTCTTGAAACAGCCAAGCTGAACCTTGAGCGTACAGTGATCCGGCTGCCATTTGCTGCGCGTGTGGCCTCCGTTGATGTCGAAGTCGCACAATATTTGCAGACCGGTGCCAGGATCGGTATTGCCGATGGGGTTGCAACTGCGGAAATCACGGCCCAGTATCCACTTGATCACCTGAGAACATTTTTTACCACAATGCGCCAGGAATTCGCTTCTGACGAGAAAAAATGGCAGGAGCGCCAGGATTTTGCTCAGGCGATCGGGCTTTATGCCGTTGTGCGTTTGAAGGCCAGTGGAGGGGATGCGGTTTGGAAGGGCCGTGTGGTGCGCTTCAACGACACCCTTAATTAGCAAACACGTACGGTAGGCCTGATTGTTCTTGTCGATAAACCCTATTCCGGGGCCACTCCGGGCGGACGGCCACCGCTGGTCAAAGGCATGTTCGTCGAGGTTTGGCTTAAAGCGCGTCCTCTTAAGTCCAAGTTGGTTGTACCTGCCGGTGCTTTGCGCAATGGCTATCTTTTTATTGCTGGCACTGAAAACCGGCTAGAGAGGCGTAAGGTGGACGTAGGATACCGCGGCGATGGATTTGCCGTCGTTAAAAAGGGGCTTGAGCCTGGTGCACGCGTAGTCGTCTCAGACCTGATAGCGCCATCGACCGGCATGCTTTTGCAACAGCAGCCTGACGATGATCTGCAGGCAGCATTGGCCAAGATGGCGGCAGCCGGGGAGAATGGCCAGTGATTTCATTCTTCGCCCGCCATCCTACAGCGGCCAATCTCTTGATGATTGGCTTTCTCGTGCTCGGTCTCTTCACCGCACCCAATCTGCGGCGCGATACGTTTCCACGCATCAAGCCGTCCAAAATCCAGATCAGCGTTGCCTATCCCGGAGCGCGCGCCGAAGACGTTGAGGAGGCTATATGCCGCCGCATCGAAGATGCGGTCGATGCCGTCAACCAGGTTTTCCAGGTCAAATGCGAAGCCCGTGAAAGTCTGGCCCAAGCTACCATTGAGATCGAAGAAGGCGGAGATTTGAATCGTTTTGCCGCCGATATCAAGACGGAAATTGATGCCATTACGGATTTTCCGGAACGCGCGGAAGACCCAATTATCAAGCAGCTCGGATTAACGGATTTTGTTGCTGCGATTGCAGTAACCGGCTTTGATAATTCGACGGATCTTAAAGCTTATGCCGAAAATCTCAAAGCGCGTATGCTGCAAAATCCACTTATCACAAAAGTTGAAATCGAAGGCTTCTCTGATCACCAGATTCGAATTGAAGTGATTGACGCGGCCTTGAAGCAGCTTGCCATGAGCGTGTCTGATGTTGCCGCAAAAGTTCAGCGTCAGAGTGTGGATCTGCCGGCAGGATCTCTCCTGACACGCGAAAAGGATATTCTCGTGCGCTTTGCCGATGAGCGCAAAAGGGCATCAGCTTTTGAAGATATCATCGTGGCTTCAGATCCGCAGGGCGGGCAAATACGGCTTGGCGATATTGCCCGTATTACAGACCGTTTTGAGCTTGATGAAGCAAAGACACTCTACAACGGGCAGCGGGCAGCTATTTTGCGCATATCCAAATCGCTCAAAGAAGACAAACTGCGGTCTATGGATGCCCTGCTTGCCTTTCTGGACAAAGAGCGCAAAACGGCACCGCCTGGGATCAATCTGGCCGTAACGAATGACGGCTCATCGATTGTTCGTGATCGTTTAAGCCTGCTCACTAACAACAGCGTGCAGGGGCTTGTGCTCGTCTTTCTCTCCATGTGGCTGTTCTTCGGGTTGCGGTATTCTTTCTGGGTGGCGATGGGGCTGCCTGTGTCATTTGCAGGCGGCTTTGTCGTCATGTATCTGATTGATTATTCAATCAACATGCTGACCATGGTCGGCCTGCTGATTGCTATCGGTATTCTGATGGACGATGCAATTGTTATTGCAGAGAATGTTGCCGCCCAACGTCAGAAAGGCAAAAAGCCGTTACAGGCAGCCGTTGAGGGGACGAGGCAGGTTTTTCCGAGCATTTTGGCATCTTTTTTAACAACGGCCTGTATTTTTGGATCGCTTGCGTTCCTCAAAGGTGAAATTGGCCAGGTTTTGCGTGTTGTTCCCGTTGTCATGCTTGTTGTGCTGACTGTGAGCCTGGTTGAAGCTTTCCTGATCCTGCCTAACCATCTGGCTCATGCCATGGGACACCAAGACAAGAAACTGAATAGCCCCCAGGATTGGGTTGAGCGCCAGCTACAATCTTTAAGGGCCAAGGTTGGCCAAGCAGTCGATTGGTGCGTTCAGTGGCGTTATTTCACGATCGAAATGGCCATCGCAATTTTCTCGGCAAGCCTTAGCATTATGGCTGGCGGTCTCGTCAAATTCGTTGCGTTTCCTGAAATCGACGGTGATACACTGGAGGCACGGGTGCTGCTGCCGCAGGGCATACCGTTGGCACGCACGGAGGCCGTTGTCGCTCGTATTTCCAACGCAATTGAGGATATTAATCAGCGTCTTACACCAGAGCAGCCTGATGGCAGAAAGCTTGTCAAGGCGGTGACCATAGAGTTCAATAAAAATCCAGATGCCTTTGAAAGCGGGCCGCACGTCGCCACTGTGCGGGCTGATCTGCTGAGCGCAGAAATCCGCACCAGGACATCGGACGATATTATCTCGCTCTGGCGTACTGAAGCTGGCCAGATGCCGGATATTGTGGCGCTCAAGTTCACGGCACCCACGCGTGGGCCGGGCGGTTTGGCGATCGATATTCAGCTGAAAGGTGATAATCTGGATGAGCTTAAAAGCGCGGCACTAGTGTTGCCCATCTAACAGATAGCTCCCATTTCCGTTCAAATCAGTTATT
>CAYUYL010000014.1:0-22281 GCA_964449195.1 uncultured Filomicrobium sp. | reverse complement strand
GGAATGCTCCAACCACCAAACTGGGCAAGAGTTTGTCCGCCCATATTAGAGCCGCCAGTTCCCAAAAAAACGATTTTCCTTGCGCCTTTTGCCAAACGTTCGTAGACCTGCTCAACTTCGGCCGCCAATATCTCCATATCGGACGCAACATCAAGCAAAGGAAGCCTGCCTGCTTCATAGCTCATTTTCAGTTTTGACATGGCATCATCTGCACGTTCCAGCCAGTCAGAAAATTCATTATCAGCGAGACCTGCGCCTTCAGTGGCAGTAGCAAGGCATCCCTCGAGAGATTGCACAAAGGCCCCGCTAATTTTACTGGAGTGCATAAAAGCCACCTGTTAATATGCGTCTGTTAGCAATGACTTACTCTGCAGTGCAGAAGATTGCGAGTCGATAAACAGACCCAATGACGCAAAAATTTGTAAAGTTAACCGTCTGTTGTCAAATTTTGGGGCTGGCCGACAACTGTAAGTGAAAGTGATTTGGTTTTCAGTAAGCGTTTCGCCAGTCTTTTGATATCGTCTTTTGTGACTGCAGCGATCCTGTCATTACGCACATTAACGTAATCAATCCCCAATTCATCAAGCTGGATGGCCAGAAGTTGACCGGCTATTTTGGAATTCGTGTCAAAGCGCAGCGGATAAGAGCCGGTAAGATAGCTTTGCGCATCACTTAATTCCTTCTCTGTCACACCATCAGACGCCATCCGACGCATTTCATTACGGATAACATCTATCGATTGCGCAACCTCTTCGTTTTTAGTTGCCACAAAGGCCATAAGCGTTGCCGCTTGGCCATATGACACCAAGTGGCTTGAAACAGAATAAGCAAGACCACGTTTTTCACGTACTTCCTGCATCAGCCTGCTTGAGAAGCCACCGCCACCTAAAATATGATTCATAACATAAGCAGCAACAAAATCCGGATCGTCGCGTAAAATCCCCTCCATACCGAGAACAGCCACTGACTGTGGAAACGGCATTTGAATAACATTCAAACGGCCATCGTTTGTAATCTGAGCTGGCGAGACAGGCTTAATACGCGCTTGTTCAGGAAGTTCACCGAACACTTTGTCCAGCAATGGCCGAAGTTCATCCGCCGTAATATCTCCAACAACTGAAATCTTAAGGTTGGACTTGGCAAAAACGCGCGCATGATAGTCGATCAGGTCCTGCGCGGAGATGTCTTGAATACTTTCAGATGTTCCGGTTGACGGCCGGCCATAGGGGTGATCCGGGTAAGCCTTCGCCCACCACTCTTTCTGAGCAATCCTGTTCGGACTCTTAGCCGCGAATGCCAAGCCCGTGAGCAATTGTTTTCGCATGCGTTCCAGCGCATCCACATCAAAACGTGGCTTTGACAACGCGAGTGTGAGAAGCTCAAAGGCCTCAGTTTTATTTTCACTCAGCGTCTGTACGCTGCCATAAAATGCATCGCGGCCATCTGAAAAGCCCATGCGCATCGCGATATCTTCGATTTTTTCATGAAATTCTGAAGCTTTGAATTCACCGGCTCCTTCATCCAGCATTGCTGTCAGGAAATTGGCAACACCTGGCTTATTTTCTGGATCCTGGGAGCTCCCTCCTTCAAACGCAAAACGCAGCGCAATGAGCGGAACACTGTGCTCTGAGACTAACCAAGCAGTAATACCACCTGGGCTTGTTACCTCTTGTATTTTCATATGATGCTTGAGCTTTCTGGCCTCAGCCGATGCCGTTTCAGTGCTGAAAAGGCCAAACAATACAATCGCAATTGCTGCATACAGACCACGCAAATGTAACGTCAATGCCGCCCTCCTGTTGTTAGAACGTTCATTCATTCAATGAACTGTCAGAAGCAGTCTCTGCCGTGAGATATCCTGTCACGGATTTCCGGATATCAAGATATTCCTTCGCAACTTCAGCAATATCAGTGCGCGTCACCTTGCGGATACGATCAGGCCACGCTTCTATATCCTCGATGGTTTGGCCAAGAACAAGACCATAACCATAACGGCGTGCAAGTGTTGATTGACTATCGCTCTGATAAATATAATCCGCTAAGTAAACACGCTTGGCGCGATCCAGTTCATCTTGCGTAATGCCATGTGCAATGACGTCATCCAACACCTTGTCAATTGCGTTCTCCAGATCAGCAAGCGTGTGGTTCGCTGACGAAACGCCATAGAGCACGATTTTTCCATAATCACGCCCGCCGCCGGAATACCAGCCACCGGCACTTGTTGCGATTTTCTGCTCTTTGACCAATGCCTTGTAAAACCGGCTGGTTGTATTACTACCGACGATTTTGAAGAGTAAGTCCAAGGCTTCCGCGTGCCCGGGCTTCGCCGTAACGTAACTCGGCGCCAGATAGTAACGCTGCAGCACAGATTTACCTGCCCGTGCATCTTCCAGCTCAAGGCGGCGCGCCGCCCTCGCCTTTGGCTCAAGAGGACGCTTATAAGGTTTGACCTCGAGGTTTGAGGGAATTGTTGCGTAGGTCTGCGCGGCGAGCTGCTTGACTTCATCCCCCGTTACATCACCGGCAACAACGAGAATGGCGTTATTGGGCGCGTAGAAGCGGCGATAAAATGCCATGGCGTTGTCACGCGACAGTTTCTTCATTTCGTGCATCCATCCTATAATCGGCATCCCGTAAGGATGGGCCAGATAGAGTGCTGCATTCATCTGCTCGGCCAAGATTGAGGCCGGATCATTTTCGATTCGAGACCGACGCTCCTCCAATACGACATCGCGTTCGGTCGCAACCTCCTTTTCGTCAAGACGGAGACCAGTCATGCGATCCGCCTCCATGCGCATAACCTCCCCAAGACGGTCACGCGATATGCGTTGAAAATAGGCTGTAACATCTTGACCAGTAAAGGCATTATCCTGCCCGCCCATACGCGCCACGGTTTTCGAGAATTCGCCGGCTGCCATGTTTTCAGTTGCTTTGAACATCAGATGTTCCAGGAAATGCGCAATCCCGGACTGGCCGGCACTTTCGTCTGCGGCCCCAACGCGGTACCAAACCATATGCGTGACAACAGGCGCCCGCCGATCCGGTATAACAACAACCTGCATACCATTATCCAAATGGAATGTCTCAGCACACAAAGCGGACATAGCCGGACTTACTCCTACGCTGGCAATCATCGAGAGCATTGCAAATATCACCACTAAAAGTGTTGTCGAACGCCGAGATAAAACGCATCTCATGAGTGTCTCTTAATCCTGGGCCAAATATTGATGTAAGGTGACATTACCACCTTACGGTGCACGCTGATTGATTCAGATGACGATGGCATGTCATGGTTTCAAATCGTGTTGGTCATTTAGGAAGACTCCACAACAAATCAAATTATAAATTTTTCATTGTGCGGTTACAGCTTGTCATTGGCGTTTCCGGTCAAAACGCACTCAAACTGGCATGCGTGTTTCATCTGACGCTTTTCCAATGTTATATATAGTACAGGCGCTTCCGGGAACGGTAAGGTCAAAGACACAACTCATAGCGTTACAAGACCAAACAGAGATATGACACATGAAGTAATAAATAGAGTTTTTGTTTGAAATAGACCGTGATTGGGGCAGCTGGATGAAAAACGCTCATTCAGTTCGCCATAAAAACCGGTAGATCTGCATTGGCGAGAATATGACTGGTTGCACCTCCAAAAATCATCTGGCGCAGACGGCTTTGTGTATAAGCGCTTTTAATCAGGAGATCGCAACCCAGTTCTTTAATCTTGGATAGAATAACAGCCCCTGGCTTAAGCCCTCCGGCAGAAACAACGTAATTACGTGCGGTAATCCCATTCGCTTCCAGATTGCGGCACACCTCTTCGCCGGACGGACCCTGGACCGAGGCTTCCTCAACCGTCAAAACACTAACCTCGTCAGCCTTGTGTAAAAGCGGCATTGCAAAAGCCAGCGTCCGGGCTGCCTCTGTACTACAATTCCAGGATATGACGATGTTTTGGCCGAATAGGGAAGGCGTTTCAGGCGGAGCGATGAGAACCGGCCGGCCACTGTCTAACAAAACCGATTCAAGCGTTGACATCCGTGCCCCAAACTGCTCTGCGGATGGGCGTCCAAGAACAATAAGATCGTAAACGCGGGCGATATAACCAAGACTTATATCATCAATTGCCATTTCTCCGCGCCATGGCAGCAAATCATCCTTCTGCAAGCGAGCCGCAATTTTTTCTGCAAACAGCGTTTTAGCCTGGCTGATGGTTTCGTCGTCATTCTGAGACGGTGGTGGGAAACTGACTGCAACGATTGGCTCCGCACCGGCAACCTGGAATTGAATTGTGCGTAGTGGCGCACCAGTAACGATAGCATCCAGGTGTGTGCCAGCAAGGGCTGCAGTTTCCAGCACAGCGGGCATGCTATTGTGGTTTTGGACAGGAACCAGAATAGACTTCATGATGTCTCCACTTGATCTCGATACTGTAAAAACCAACGCTAAAAATGAGTACGACAAAATTATATTGATTATGACAGTCCATCTTAATAGTGGACCCTGCGCTCTAAAACAAGAAAACTTAGTATTTGAGGGTAAAGCTGACAGCTGTGTAGGGATTGAGCTCCATATCACGGTCGGCTGAAACTCCTGCGGAAAAGCGCAAATAAGAATCGTTCGCTTCAAACAGCCCGAGCTCGGCAGCAGCAACACCCGCCATTCGTGCGGCCTGATGGTCCTCATTGCCAGAACCGTTTACAGCAATGCCCAGCGAAAATTTTGGCCATACACGATAACCTGCCGTCAACGTGATATGAAAACTGTCAGACGCCGTGGCATACTTGGTATCGGTGCTGAGCCAAAGACGGTCGGACAGACTGAACCAGGCTTCAAGCGCTGCGCTACCACCATATCTGTTGCCGATCGTGGAATTTTCCGGGTCGAATGGCGTAACGATATGGCCAACAGCGTTCACCCCTGCAAACATCTTAAGTGTGAGATCGCCCGTTTGCCATTGATACCCCAACCACACGTCACCAAATCCATTCTCACCCTGATAAGTCACCCCCATGGATTGGCCCCGAATACGGCGCATGCTGCTGTAGGAATAAGAGCTATAGCCTGCAATGACGCGCATGCGCCAACCCGCATCATTGATGCTGCCAGACAAGGCCGTTGAAGTCCCGCTATAGATGGCCCAATCCTTACCGGTAATCTGTGCACCAATCCATGTCATCTGCCCGAATGCTTTCGGGTTTGGTTGTGCCTGATGATACTGATAGTGCCGCGGCACAGATCTCTGCGGCTTGGTGTGCTCTATGATAAGATCAGAAGCCGATACACTTGCTTGCCCCTCCACCACAATGATGCCAAGGCTCGTTAGCACAACCACAGCATACCGCCAGCATTGTCGCCTTAACTGTACCATGATACGCTCAACCAGCATTCTAGATATCTACCGTAAATATTCATTTGCACCGACTTTTGAGCAGGCGAAATCTCAGGGTCAAGCGATATGAGTTGGTGGCTTGTCGCTTTCAACCAGGCCGCGAAAAACACTCAATTTCTTGCAGCTATTTTCGCCATATACTCGAAAAACTTCCACAAGCGGTATGATATCTGTGATAGTACGCAATGATTGCAAACACGCATAATACGCGCGTTGAGCGTTGGCTTTATCCGAACGAGAATGGCTTATACTGCGCCGCCGGAGATTTTTACATTGATCCGCATCGCCCAGTCGCGCGCTGTATCATAACTCACGGCCATGCGGATCACGCACGCTCTGGCCATAGCCATGTGATGGCAACACCTGAAACAGTACGTGTCATGCAGGTACGGATGGGCCGAAATGCAGCCAGTCGGTTTGAAGTACTGGATTTTGGCAAGCCATATTCGATTGCGAACACGGAAGTTAGGCTTGCGCCGGCAGGCCATGTACTTGGCAGTGCTCAGGTCGTGATCGAACACCAAGACCGGCGTGCCGTTATCTCCGGCGATTACAAGCGGGCAGCTGATCCAACGTGTCAGCCGTTTGAGGTCGTACAGTGCGATGTCTTTATAACCGAAGCCACATTTGGATTGCCCGTGTTCCGGCATGAGCCTGCCGGCAAGGAGATCAACCGCCTTCTGCATTCCGTAGCGACAGTGCCTGAGCGCACACATCTGATCGGCGCCTACAGCCTTGGTAAATGTCAGCGTCTCATTGCCTTGCTGCGGCACGCCGGTTACACACGCCCGGTTTGGTTGCACGGCGCATTGAAAACCATGTGTGAGCTTTATGTTGAACTTGGCGTCGAACTTGGCGAGTTTGCCCTTGTTTCAGAGGCAGATGACAAGCTGGCCGGTGAGATTGTGTTTTGCCCACCGTCTGCCCTGAGTGATCGCTGGTCGCGGCGTCTGGCTGACCCGCTGGTGGTTCTGGCATCCGGCTGGATGCGCGTACGCGGACGGGCACGCCAGCGCGGCGTTGAATTACCGCTTGTGATCTCTGATCATGCGGATTGGCCTGAACTGATCCAGACAATACGCGAGACCGGCGCAAAAGACGTATGGGTAACGCATGGACGGGAAGAGGCGCTGGTGCGGCAACTGAACTTGAGGGGCATCAATGGCCGCGCTCTGGCGCTTGTAGGCAGGGAAGACGAAAGCGAATAATTAATTGCGCCGTCTTTATTTCATAAAATCTTCTGGCTGGCGCGAGAAAACCAAAACATAGAAAATCATATTAATGAATTCAATTTCAAACACTTAGAGCCTGTCCGTAAAAATGTTGAGTCATCAGAATCACTTATGATTCAGATCCTTGAGTGAGCGAGGTCCGTAAATATGAAATTTACCCCCTTAGTTGTGCTTCTCTCTTTATGCCGACTATCCCACAATCAATAATGCAGAGCATTGAGAGGCGTTGATTTTACTGGCTAATTTTAAGGACGGACTCTTAGCGCTCACACCGCCAATCTTGAACGGCAGAGCACATTTTTGTGTTGGCATAAATCTTGGTTCGACAGTGAGCGGTTCGGGCTCTACAAACGTAATCCGATCACCATACATAAGATGCTATGCAATCAACCACTCTGGATGTTTTTAAATGATTTGTTTGCGAGCTTTCAGTGTTCATGTTTTAGCGGCGATTTCCTTTATGCTGCTAGGGACAACACTTTTGCTGTCGCCATCCCCCACGCAGGCTCAAGGACGTGCTGCCGGCGTCCTGGTTGACATGACTGATGAACGTGAAATTCGCGACACCCAGGCGGTCATCGGCCAGTTGGTTGCAACCCGTCGTTCACAGGTCGCCTCCCGCATTGCCGGTGTTATTGAAGCCGTGAGCTTCGATACCGGAAATCGTGTGCAGAAGGCGCAGGTTTTGGTCCGCCTTGATAAGACACGCATTTTGATTGAACGCAGCGTAGCCCAGGCCTCAGTCGAGGCGGCTGAAGCAGGCATTCGTGTTGCAGAAGCCAAACTGCAACTTGCAGAACAGTCCTTCCAACGCCAGGCAGCTTTACGCAACTCGACTGCGTTTTCAAGATCACGATACGATGATCTCAAACAAGCGACCGAGCAGGCCCGTAGTGAAGCAGCACAAGCGCAGGCGCAGCTGGAAACGGCAAAATCAAATCTGGATCGCGCCAACTACGAATTAAAACACGCAACAATTGCCGCACCTTTTGACGGTATTATCATCGCCCGGCAAGCACAGCCCGGACAGTATGTGAGCATCGGTGGAGCTGTGGCAACGCTGCTTGATATTTCCAATCTGGAGGTTGAGGCTGACGTTCCCAGCAATATTGCAAACAGTCTTACACCAGGCACAAAAATCACTGCGGTTTTTGACGGTGGCACGCGTAAAGACGTAGAATTACGCTCGATCATTCCAGTGCAGAATATTTCGACACGGACACGTCCGGTGCGCTTTACAGCGCGCCTTGGTGATTTACGGGAAGCGCACGTCGCCATTGGCAGTACCGTGACCTTGCAAATGCCCGTCAGCGCACCACGCAAAGTGATCTCGGTTCCCAAAGATGCTCTGCTGCAGTCGCGCGGAAGATGGACTGTTTACGTGGTCGAAGATGGAAAGGCAATGCCACGGGCGGTCGAACTCGGCCAATCCGTACGTGGACGCATAGAAGTCGTCTCTGGCCTCAAAGCCGGGGAAATGGTTGTGGTACGGGGAAATGAACGTCTGCGCCCGGGCCAGGCCGTGAAACCACGCAAGATTGAGGCAAAGCCTACTGCCACGCAGGGATGATGTGATTGCCTGACGGCTTTCCGGCAGATGCTTGAGAAAATATCCGGCTGATGCCGGTATACCGAGGATGGATGTAATATGGACCCGATCAGATTTGCCATAGACCGGCCGATTGCTGTGATTGCGGCAGTTCTCATGGCAATTTTGTTTGGCGCCCTGGCGCTGACGCGCATCCCAATTCAGCTGATCCCGGACGTCCGCAAGCCAGTTATAGAAGTCGAGACAAACTGGGCAGGGGCGGCTCCGGCGGAAATCGAACGCGAAATTGTTAACCGCCAGGAAGAGGAACTCAAAGGCCTCGACGGCCTGGAGGCAATGATATCAGACTCCCAAACAGGGCGCGCACGTGTCACCCTCGAATTTGCCATCGGAACGGATATGAACCGGGCGCTCCTGTTGGTTTCAAACCGCCTCGACCGGGTCACAGGCTATCCCGACGAAGCCAATGAGCCAACATTGAGCACCTCCGGTTCGGATGACAATCCCATTGCATGGATCATTCTCAAGCGGGCGGCAGGTAATACCAAACAGGATATGGCCCATTACGGCCCGTTCGCAGATGATGTCATCAAAGAACGCCTGGAGCGGGTCGACGGTGTTGCGACAGTCAATGTTTATGGCGGTGTTGATCGTGAATTGCAAATTCTTGTCGATGCTGAAAGGCTGGCCAAGTTCCGTCTGACGGTGCCTGAAGTCTTGAACAGGCTGCGCCGCGAAAGTGTCTCTGTGTCAGCCGGCAACGTCGATGAAGGCAAACGGCGCTACGTCGTCAGAGTTGAAGGTGAGCTCGATACACTGGAAGCAATCCGCAATGTCGTGCTGCGCAGTGGCGCTGCCCGGACCTCTGAGACGGACACAATATTAGGTAATTCGGTTGCAGGCGGCACAACAGGCGAGAGCACGACGGGACGCATTTTCGTGCGTGATGTGGCAGACGTCAGATATGGGTATAAGGAGCCGGCAGCCAGCATCCGCCATATGGGTGAGCCTGCAATTGCCATAAATACCGTACGTGAGACCGGTGCCAATGTGATTACGGTAATGCAGGGCATCAAACGCGCGATCGAAGAACTTAAAAGCGGCCCGTTGCAGGCCGAGGGCCTTACTCTCACACAGGTCTATGATGAGACCGTCTATATCGACGGAGCCATCGAGCTGGTGATCCAGAATATCTGGATTGGTGGTGTACTGGCAGCATTCATCCTTATTCTTTTCTTGCGTTCGCCACGCGCAACACTCGTCGTTTCGCTGGCCATTCCAGTGTCCATTGTTGCATCTTTTGTTGCCATGGCAGCGCTTGGGCGAACGCTGAATGTCATATCACTTGCCGGTATCGCCTTTGCCGTCGGCATGGTTGTGGATGCCGCCATCGTCGTCTTAGAAAATATTTACCGCCTCCGGCAAAAGGGTATGAGTGCGCGTGATGCGGCTTACCACGGCGCAAGTCAGGTGTGGGGTGCAATTCTGGTGTCAGCGTTGACAACCGTGATGGTTTTCATCCCCATTCTGGTCATGGAGCTTGAGGCCGGGCAGTTATTCCGTGATATTGCGGTTGCAATTTCGGTTTCCGTCATCTTGTCACTGGTTGTGGCAGTCACAGTGATCCCTGCCTTGTCAAGCCGGCTCCTTGCCCCCAGCCAGGCCAAGGTCAAAGTTGTGCCGGTGCCAATCGTTGATCATTTTGGGGAGATCTTTTCCCGGCTGGTCAGCACCTATGCCCGCCTGACGGTTTCCAGCCGCATGATTGGTATGTCACTGGTCGCACTCATAACCGCCATTGCGATTTTGGGAGCGGCAACATTTTTGCCGAAACTGGAATATCTGCC
Source organism: uncultured Filomicrobium sp. (assembly GCA_964449195.1). Classification (GTDB taxonomy): domain Bacteria; phylum Pseudomonadota; class Alphaproteobacteria; order Rhizobiales; family Hyphomicrobiaceae; genus Tectiglobus. The sequence goes on along the minus strand of CAYUYL010000014.1, from coordinate 12,261 downwards.
TGAGGGCAACCGCAATCTGGTTTTTGGCATCATTCTACCGCCGCCGGGATATAATCTGGAGACGACAACCAAGATCGCAGAGCGCATCGAAAACATGGCCCGCCCGCTCTGGCAGAAAAAAGAGACCGGCGACCGCACGGAACCGCCTGCCATGCGGCATTTCTTTTTCGTTTCATTCCGCGGCAGGACGTTCCTTGGCGGTGCGGCCAGCGATCCAAGACGAGTAGGCGAACTGATCCCTGTTCTGTCACGGCCAATCTTTTCCGAGCCGGGAACCTTTGGTTTTATCAACCAGCGTTCACTCTTCGGCCGCGGCGTTGGCGGCGGCCGTGCCATTGAATTGAATGTCTCTGGCGACAGGCTCGAGGATATTCTGAGTGTTGCGCTACGTTTGACAGGTAATATCTCGCAGCATCTGCCGCGCAGCGCAGGCAATCAGTTTCGGCCACAACCCGGCCTTGAACTGGGCGCCCCTGAATTGCGCGCCATACCTGACCGGGTGCGGCTCGCGGATGCCGGTGTTGACGCGCAAACGCTGGCGTTATCGCTTGATGCCTACAACGACGGCGTACGCGTTAAGGAAATTACAATTGGTACGGATCGTGTCGATCTCACACTTAAAGGGCTAGCCTCGTTCGATTCCAACCGGCGTACGCAGGATATTGGCAGCTACCCCGTCGTGGCACCCAATGGCCGCATCATTCCCATTTCAGCGCTGGCTGATGTGAAATTAACGGCCGGACCGACGTCTATACGGCACCGCGAACGCTTGCGGACGATTACTTTGGAAATTCGGCCTGCAGCCAACCTGCCGCTTGAGACCGCGCTTGAAATCATGCGCACCAAAGTTATGGCCCCGGTCCTTGAACAAGGCGTGCCGCCGGGCGTACGCATGAACCTGACCGGTGCGGCCGATCAGCTTACGAAAACGTGGGACGCCCTCAAGATCAACCTGCTGCTTTCACTGATCATCGTGTTTCTAGTGATGGCAGTTTTGTTCGAAAGCTTCGTTCTGCCGCTGGTTATCCTGATTGCAGTGCCGGTAGCGGGCGCCGGCGGCGTGGCAGGACTTGTTATTCTCAATTTCTTCCAACAACAGCAGCTTGATATGCTGACATTACTCGGCTTCGTGATCTTAGTTGGTATTGTTGTCAATAACGCTATCCTTTTGGTGCACCAAGCACAACATCATCTGCAATTTGACGGCATGGCCGTTGAAGAGGCGATCATGGAAGCCACACGCAACCGTATCCGGCCAATTTTCATGAGCACACTCACAAGCGTGTTCGGCATGCTGCCTCTGGTTCTCTTTCCCGGCGCCGGCTCTGAACTCTATCGGGGGCTAGGCTCCGTTGTCGTTGGTGGCCTGTCGTTATCGGCCATCCTCACCCTGCTCCTGGTTCCACCACTTCTAAGGCTGACATTAACCGCCCCGCAATCAAAGCCCGCCGCAGTATCAGCACCGGCGGAATGAGCTTGTACAATGCTTACCGCGGAATGGTCCCCAGCAATTGCAATAATTTGTAGAACAGATGCAAATGGCGTTTCCAAAACTTAACAAGAACGGTCCTGATCACCCGGATACATATCAGCGACTTCCGTAATGCAGGCAAATTCTCACTTGCGTTCCGCAACCAGTCCATACATTTTCCGCCGTTTTGACGCCCTGGCTTATCGATAACCGCAAGTGTTGGATGTGAATTTCGCCACGCAACTTTGCAGGCTACCGTGTAAAGAGCATGATGAACTTTCGTGATCACACCCTCATAGTCCCAATCCAGCAGATATTTGTTAACCATTAAACTGGATGGAAAATTCTTTGGCAATTGGCGCCGCCGGCAGCATATTGTGAGGATATAAAGAGATGCTGACAAGTCAAATCAATGAGCTTCAAGAGCATTGAATTATAAGTGTTTTCAGAAACTCAACATTTTATAGACGGGGTCCTAGTCCCCAGGTAATAAGCAGGCCGCCGTTCCTCATCTTCACAAGCAACATATCGCGCTGCCACCCGGTGTTCCTGGAGACAAAATTACCAAGAACGGCCTCTCGATAAAATTTTGTTTATGTTTTTACGTTATTAAGTGCCCTTTAAATGAGTGTGATTTGAAGGATATCAATCATGCGGTTAGAGATAGCACATTTTATTGCGAGATTTCAGAGCGATACAAAAGGGGCAGTTGCCATTGTATTCGCAGGTGTATTTTTATTGCTAACGGTCGCTGCCGGGGGCGCGATTGATTTTCTACGATGGCAAACAGCTTATTACAGAACGCAAACTGCAATGGACGCAGCAGTGCTTGCCGCAGGACAAGAATTACAAAGATCTGAGGCGACAGAAGACAGTGTTATTGAAACTGCGACCAAATACTACGAGGTCAATAATACAGCAAAACTCAAAGCCAATATTTCAGCATTTAGTTATGATGCTGATAGGGTGGAAGTGAGCGCTTCAAGTCAGGGATCACATGTAGAAACCACCTTCTTAAATCTCATTGGCTTTGAAACTTTGCCTGTGAATGTCACAAGCAGCGCAGCCCTAAGCTCTGACAACGTCGAAGTTTCCTTGATGCTCGACGTAACTGGATCTATGGGCGTCAACAATAAACTGGAAGATCTTCAGACGGCTGCAAAGCAGCTTATCGATATCGTGCTGTCAGACGGATTGTTACAGCATAACTCTCGCATTGCATTGGTGCCATTTTCGACCTTCGTGAACGTGGGCAGAACATATTTTACAGACGTGACCGGAACCCCAGCAACTGGCACAGGCGTTGAATTCACATGCGTTGTTGAACGTAATAACGCAAACCGCTACACTGACGATGAACCGGCTGTAGGTGGTTATTTTGATAGTTATGTGGGACTGTATGGCCCTATTTATGGCGCCCTGCTGCCAGATTGTCCAACACTCTCAACAATTATGCCGCTCAGCGATAATAAGGATACGCTTAAAGACCATATCGAAACGTTCCAGGTTGCTCCGACTTCAACAGCAGGACATCTTGGCACAGCCTGGGCATGGTATACATTGTCAAACAAATGGAGTGATATCTGGCCAACTGAAAGCGCACCTGAAGCACCAGGAAATGTGCGTAAAATTGCAGTTCTTATGACGGACGGAAATTATAACGCACAATTTTCAGGTAATTCTTCCAGAACTCAGGGCCGCGCTTTGTGTGATAACATGAAAACTGCCGGTATAACGATCTATGCTGTTGGTTTTGACGTTGCTGAAGGCAGCGCCGCAGACGTTACAATGGCTTATTGCGCTTCATCAACAGACCATCACTACAATGCTGCAGACGGAACCGCACTCATAGACGCTTACAATGACATTGCCCGTAAGATATATTCAATTCGATTAACCGAATAAGTACGCTGAGCCCCCGTCTATAAAATGTTGTTTCATTGGAATGACTTATAATTCAATACTCCTGAAGCTCATTGATTTGACGGGGCAGCATACGACCGTTCAACACCGCGTTATCCATCAAATGTGACGGATAAAGAAAGAGCGTTGATAGAGCCCCATCTTCCGCCTCAACACAAAAGCAAGAGGCTCAGACATCCAGCTGCCAATTGCCGGGATGTTCTCGCTGCCATCCTTTATATCCTCATATCCTCACACCGGAACGCAAGTGAGAATTTGCCTGCATGACGGAAGTCTCTGATATGTACACGGCCATTCGGATCGGTACATCGACCGTGCCCTTGATGACACTACGCACACATTTTTTGTCTCATGAGGGAACCAGTTACCGTTCAGCAGACGAGAACAGGTTTGGTGAAACTAGCCCTAGAAAAGTGCTATTTTTCCATTACTTGTCTACCGATAGAAAATTGCAACTGGCAGTCATGCTTTAATCTGCATCTGCTAAACGATGTTATGCGTATTTTTGCAGAATTGCTGGATCGGTTGGCTTACACCCCAGGGCGCAATGCAAAGTTGGGGTTGATGGCGCGCTATTTTCGCTCTGTACCAGACCCTGATCGCGGCTGGGCGTTGGCAGCTATGACAGATGGGCTACCATTTTCTTTTCCGATACGCCGTACCATCCAGGATATGATGGCGAGCCGTGTTGATGCCGAACTCTTTCGTCTTTCACGAGATTATGTCGGCGACACAGCTGAAACGGTTGCGTTGCTTTGGCCACATTCCACGGTTCCGGAAAAAACACCGCTTTTGCTTCACGAGATTGCCGAAAAACTTCATCATGTCGACCGCACCAATCTTGCAGGTGTGATTGCTGAGTGGCTGGACCGACTGGATGCAAATGGGCGTTGGGCGTTGCTCAAACTTTTGACCGGAGCACTCAGAGTTGGCGTTTCATCCCGTCTTGCAAAGCTTGCTGTGGCCCAGGCGTGGCAGCGCGATGTGGCGGAGATCGAAGAGCTTTGGCATGGCCTGGCTCCTCCTTATGAAGCGTTGTTCAGCTGGCTTGAAGGCAACGCAGAGCGCCCGGATGTTTCTGGCTTACCCGTTTTCCGGCCGATGATGCTGGCGCATCCGCTGGAAGATCCGGATTGGAACGCTCTTGATCTTAGCGATTATCTGGTTGAATGGAAATGGGATGGTATCCGTGTCCAACTTGTTTCCAAGGCGGGGACAGTGCGGTTGTATTCACGGACAGGCGATGACATTTCAACCAGCTTTCCCGATGTTCTGAATGGCGTCCGGCTTGAAGGTGTGCTTGATGGAGAATTGTTGATTGTCAGAGATGGAAGGGTAGCGCCATTCTCGGATTTGCAGCAACGTCTCAATCGCAAAACCGTTCCCAAAAAGTTGATGGCAGAGTTTCCATCGCATGTCAGGCTTTATGATGCGCTTGAACTTGAAGGCGTTGACCTGCGAGGGCTCAGCCTGACAGAACGTAGAGCACAATTGGAGATGTGGCATGGCACTACAGAGTTGCCGATGATGGACTTGTCCGAGGTTATCTCAATTCCTAATAAGGACGTCCTGCGACAGCTCTGGTCCAACACGCGGGCCACGGCAATCGAAGGTTTAATGCTGAAACGCAAGGCGAGTCCTTATCTGGCAGGGCGCCCGAAGGGGCATTGGTTCAAATGGAAACGGGCGCCTTTGACATTGGATTGCGTGATGATGTATGCGCAGCGGGGTTCGGGGCGCCGCTCATCATTTTACTCTGATTACACGTTCGGGGTTTGGCGCCCGGACGGTGCGCAGGGCATGGAATTGGTACCGGTTGGCAAAGCCTATTCAGGTTTTACCGAAGAGGAACTGATGCGTCTGGACCGTTGGGTGCGTAACAACACAACCGAACGCTATGGGCCGGTGCGCGCCGTAACGGCTGGGCTGGTGTTTGAAGTGGCGTTTGATTCCGTCCATCGCTCAAAGCGGCATAAATCAGGTATCGCCATGCGGTTCCCGCGCATTCATCGCATCAGATGGGATAAGCCATGCGAAGAAGCTGACACGCTTGAGAGTGTCGTAGCATTGATTATTGAGTGATGCGTGATAAGAGTTGGCTGGCAGTTGCAGGAAACATGGGTTTAGGTGACCTTGCGTGGTCGTCATAGTGCCTGGCTTTTTGATTGTACATCATTGAAAGTGCCAATTTAATGTTCAAAACATCTCATGTCCCAAGAAGCGATCTAAGTTTTTACTTATAATTCAGTTAAATTCTCAATAGGCTCTGATGCATAAAAATACCTGCAGCTGTCCAGGCCATAGGAGCAATCTATACAAAGTGATCTCTTATGTCTTGCTGTGAAGTACAGAACAGTACAAAAACGCGTCATCAGCGTTATAGCTATGCTTGGCCGGCACGATGGAATAGATCTCAAACGAACTTGCAAATACGGCTTGTAATAACTTTTGCAGAAAGCCAGTCAGGTTAGCGCGAGTGTTCTAGATCAAACGCTTGTTTCCCGGAGGGAGACCATTAAGCTTTTGATCCAGAACACAAGCTAAAAACTCATATCGTGCTTCAGTTCCTATGTTTGGGGTACGAAGTGCTGACGCCGGAATATTGGCTGACACAATGAACGAATAGTGCAACAGGAGCATACGGCATGATTTTGGCACTTGGAGCCATACTTGGATTTATAGCCGTCGCTTTTGGTGCATTTGCTGAACATGGTTTGCGTGGCAGTGTGAGTGAAGAACGTTTCCGTTTTTTGATGACAGCCGTGCGCTACAATCAAGTTCATGCCGTTGTGATTGTAGCTCTGGGGCTGGCCCTTTTGAATAACGCAAGGTTAGCCATGATCGGGGCATTCAAATGGAGCGGTGTGCTCTTTCTGATTGGCACCGTGCTGTTTAGTTTCAGCATTTATCTATCAGTCTGGCTGGGTATTCCGGCACTATTAAACGCAACACCTGTAGGCGGCGTAACGATTATGGCGGCCTGGCTCACGCTTGCATTTGCCGGAGTTACAGCCGTAAGGCAACTCCATGACTGAGAACAAAGCAAAAAACATTCTTGGCACGGAACTGGAGCTGTGTTGCACAAGTCCGATAACAGGTTTTTTCAGAGATGGGTTTTGCAATACCAATCGCATGGATCACGGCACGCACGTCATCTGCGCCATCGTGACCAAAGAATTCCTGGCGTTCACAAAATCCAAAGGCAACGATCTCAGCACACCTCGCCCCGAATATCAGTTCCCGGGGTTGAAACCCGGAGATGGCTGGTGCCTGTGTGCCTTACGCTGGAAAGAGGCCTATGAGGCAGGAGTGGCGCCACCGGTCAAACCGGAAGCCACGCATGAAAAAGCCTTGGAAATTATTGAGCAGGATACATTGCAGCAGTTTTACAGGCAAAATTGATACTTGAAAGCGGTGCGCTGACATCGGATGGTGGTGCAGTTTTATTGCCACGGCTGTGCCTTCCGCTTGCAGGCATAGCCGTTGACGGCCAGCGGAAAGCGGTGCGCCATTCACACCTCGACAACACCTTGGCAAGCCCAGGGCATAAGTTCATCAATTTGGCTTTATTTTTACTATCGAACTGTTACCTGCTCCAACGGATACGCTGTGATTGCCTCAGCACGTGACGCCATATGAATCTCGCGCTGTTCTGTTGCCGGTACCGGCAGCCCCCCGGCTTGTAATGTCGCCTGTGAAATAAGACAGTCCGCCAGGAATTCCCTGGTTGCATTCTCAAGGCGGTTGGCAACTGTGACCGTTTCTCCAAGCGCCGTTGCCATATAACCGTGCTCTTCACTCCCGACACGCGCCATGACAAGTTTGCCGGTGTGAATACCAATACCGATGCGTAGGGGTTGCGGCAGGGCAGCTGCAAATTCACGATTCAGAGTTTCTGCAGAGCGCATCATGTCCTGGCCGGCAGCAATGGCTGCCTTTGCACCACCCCCCTGTCCTGACAAACCGAACACAGCCATAATGCCATCTGTCAGAAACATTGTCATGCGCCCACCGTGGCCCTCGATCGCCTGGCGCATCTCTTCCACAAAGCGGTTCAGCAAGACCACCAGATCGAACGGCAATTGCGTCTCTGTCAGATGGTCAAATCCTCTGATGTTCACAAACAGCACAGTGGCCGTCGTCTCTACACCAGATTTAAGCGCCTCATCATTCCAATCCAACTGACCGCTACTGTCATTTACCGGCAGCACGATCTGCACTGCGAGGTCACGCTTCGGGCGTATCTGGCAGGCAAGCCGGACGCGTAACGGAGCTGCAATACGCTTGAGGAGCGCACGCTCTGCGGGACCGGGAGTATCCAAAGTCTCCAAGCCCTTGTGAACAACAACCCGGCAGGTCGAGCAACGGCCGCGGCCACCGCAAAGCGATGGATGCGGAATACCCGCATTGCGGCTTGCCTCCAGCAACGTCAGGCCGCGCGACATCTTAACATCACCATGACCTGTATAACGCAACACCACATTCCCGCTAATCCTGCGGTAGAACGCTAGACCTAGAATGGCCGCTCCTAAAACTGCAGCGCTTATAAGGAGTGCATAATTGGTGTTGCGGGCAGCCTCGATGAATAGCATGCCCTGTTCCCTGGTCCATTGATACGCGGAGACATCAAATTCCAGAGCTTCGCGTGCGCCCGCGACAAAGCCGGCGATCGCCAACAACGGAATGGCAAAGGCCAAGACAAAACCGGTGTCACGCACATAACGGTACCAGCTTTGTGAGCGCAGTAAGAAATGCAGCCCTATGACACCATGCGACCAGACGACAATCACAAGCAGAATTTGAATGAGGGCTTTCCCTGGCCAAAGTTGTGTCAGCGTCGGCAGATACCTGTCATCAACCCCGCCAAATGATGACACGTAACGCGTTCCAATGATATGCTCATAGAGAAGAATGGGAATGAGTAGACCGAGCGCAATCTGCAGCGCTTCCGTTAATGGCATACGCCATGTCCGCCGCTGCAGGATTCGTTTGACGGCCAGCATCACATGAACGAGAGCGGCACCATATAGCAGTATTGTGCCGGGCCAGGAACGCCAGGCACCAACCCGCCAGGCCTGGACCGCATGCATTGCATCGACACCCAGAATACCAATAGAATGATTCAAAAGGTGAGTGGTCACGAAGACCATTAGCACCAGACCGGCCCAAAGCCGTATCGTGCGTTCCCAAGCAATACCAGCCGGCGGAATTTTGGTGTCGGATGATGCGGAGGTGAGATCAGCCATGCTGTGTTTATGTCCCTGTGCTCGCAGACAACTGTTTATTCATATCTTCCAACCGGCGGGCCAGCTCTCTGGCAATTGCAAATGACACCTGTGGTACATCACGCGCAACTTCATTGAACGCATGACGGTCAATAAGCAAAACCGTCACAGGACTTGTGGCCTCAGCTGTGGCTGTACGGTTTTCACCACATAAAACACCTGTTTCACCGATCATGTTGCCTTCTGAAATTTGCGCGAGATGCACCTTGCCGGCCGCTTGCTCGCGGGTCATACCAACAGTGCCTTCGAGAATAATATACAGCGCCTCGGATGGCTCTCCCTGGCGAAAAATAACATCGCCAGCTTCATAGCTGACACGCTGACCAGAAAGGGCAAACAACCTCAGCCGTGCCTGCTCCACATCATGGAACATTGTAATTTGCTGCAGCGCGGCACACTCTGCCTGGATATTCATGACCGTCACCTCATGCCTGCTCTTAACTCAACTCTTCACTTGATTCCGCAACACGTTCTGCCACGCCCTGGGCGATATGTTTCAGCCCATAATCAGAAATACGCACACCATCAAATTCTATCACACGATCAAATCCAGCAACATGTTCGCGATCGCTAAAAGCCATAATCAGCGTTTTGCCAGACATTTCCTGCTGCAGATTATGCACCATGGTTTTTGTCTCGCCGGTGGAGAAATCCGAAAGGCTGGTATCAATCACAAGAATATCCGGATTTTTAACCAGACAGCGTGCCAGATTCACAGCAACGCGTTGAGGCGCAAATAAAAGCTTGCCTGCGGGACCGACGTCATATTCAAGCCCGAGCCTGTAGACAGTTTCCAGCAGGCCGAGATCCGTCAGCGTATCCCGGAGAACACCGGCCACCTGCTGCTCTGCATTCGCGACCCCGAAGGCAACACGGCCAAACAAAAGATTATCGCGGATTGCCGCGGCATGTATGAAGTGTCGCGAATCATAGAATTCAATCTCTTGCGCATAATCCTGCGGCAGATACTGAATAAAGCTTTTGCGTGCGCGTAGAACACGTTGCTCCAACGCCGGATCAATCAGGTTTAAGCGGTGCTGCGGTTCGATATATTGCAACGCCAGATCAATCAGCCGTTCATAATCGAGACGCGACATGCGCGTCCCTGCATCGCGCGCCTTGGCCTTTTCAATAATCCGGGCAAAATCATCCAATTCACTCGACTGGATCAAAGCATAACGTTCGAATAACTGATGCCCGGGAGGAAGATCTGCAAATGTTTCCAGCGTCGTCTCAGCAATCGCAAGACCCATGTCGGTCAGTGGTTTCTCAAGCCCTTCTGCCCCGAGAATAGAACGGGCGAAACGGTCGCAGGAGAGCCCTCGCTCCGACAGCCGCTTGCCCGCAACAACACCAAAGACCAGATTTTTACCAAGTGATGCATTCCGATTAAAGAGTTCAGGATCGAACGGCTCAACAACCTCGAGGAGATTTTCATCTTTGAGACGCTGCTGTACGACTTTGCGTGCATCGACAAAGCGCTGCAATACATTCGAATCCGTATTTTGAGGCAACGTACCCAGTAGACCGAATTCATATATTGTATCTTCAAGGCCTGTTATGCGCAAAGCCCGGAGGAGTGAAAGGTCGAGATCTTCTGAAGATGAGGCCCCGGCGGCATCGTAGTCTGTCCAGTCGGCATCTGCATTGATAACCGGATTGCCGGATCGTTTTGATTCGATAATATCTTGGCGCTGCTCCGCTGTGAGAGCCTTACCATGGTCCGGCACGCGCCGCTTGAGTGAAAATGCAACGTTATCACGAAGCGGCCCTGGAAACAGAATAGCCTCAGGTGGTGCATAGGCCATGAGACGGCCAGCAGTAACATTATTCAGGCTACTCAGTTCATAATCGCCCAATCGCAGCTTACCTTCATAATCTGTAATCTGTCGCCCCAGCAGACGCATAAAAATATCACGGCCGCTACTGGGAGCGCCAACAATCGCGACATGGGAAGGGCGCTCAATTTTCATACTCACAGCATCAAGTAATGGACTTGAGCGCTGATCAAGAACACGCACACCGTCAAATTGCAGCGGCGCATTGGAGATCACTTCAACCTCGTCATGACCCTCTGCTTCAGGCTGAAGTTTTTCCGTACTGAACTGGGAAATCACCTGCTGATATTTGATTGTCACATCAGCTCGCCGCTGATCCCAGTCAATCAACTCTTTTATAGGAGGAGGCAGGTCCTTGTAGGCTGCAATAACGGCCACCAGCTGGCCAATATCCAAAGAACCGGTCAAGGCAAAATAACCGCCGATCGCATAGAAAAAAAATGGTGTAATTTGAGAAAGCAGCGTGTTCAGATATTTGACAGCATATTTACGGTTATAAAGCGCAACGCGGATTTTAAAGAGATGGGCAAGGCGGCCGCTAACCTCAGCCTTCGAATATCCTGCTATACCGTGACCTTGAATAAGCGGTGCACCATCAACCATCTCGCCAATCCGGCCAGCAAGCTGACGGGCGGCCAACTGACGCTGGCGGGCATATTCAAGCTGCTTGCGCCGCAAGGCAGGAATAATAAACGCCTGCAGAAGCACAATGGACATAGCGACAATCCCAAGCCAGAAACTCTGCATCATAATAAAAAGCAGGGCTGTCAGAGCCTGGGTACCAAGAAATGCCGGCCACACGAACGCATCACCGATGAAGCCGCCAATCGGCTCGACTTCGTTATTAATCATGGTTGCCGCTTCCGCCGGCTTAACCTGGCGGATATCCTCTGGCCGGAAGCGCATCAACCTTGCAAAAAGATCAAATCTCAACCGGCGCAGCATGCGCTCTGCCAGCACGCCCTTATCGATATTGATCTTATAACGGAAGGCACCGTTGACAAGCACAAAAAATAAAAACAGTAAGCTTAGCGCCAGCAGATATTCGATCTGATTAAAGTCAAATCCATCAAAAATGTGCGCTGTCCCGCCGCCTAAAAATTCCGGCAGCCCAAAAGAAATTTCAAGCAGCTTGGCTGTGGTGCGCCCTTCGGTAAAGGCCTCACCTTGAAGAGCCTCATTCACAATACGCTTCGGAACATCGAGTGATAACCAGTAAAATGGCAGAGCCGCTACGATGAGTATGAGAATGGCAATCTGTTCGCGTTTGCTGTGCTGCCAAATATAGCTGAACAAATTCGGGTTCACGGACGGGCCTCGCTTTTTGTTGCGTTGGCCGCATCACGCATGCGCATTTCCCAAACTGCAACCTGATCGCTTTTTTTATCTTAGACCAAGATGACAACAACGCGAAATGGAGGCTATGCCACTACAGCACTTAAAATACTTTTTTTGCGGCCTCACAAGCCATCACATTTTACTGAAATCAGGAAAACGCAGCGCGACAAAAAATGGCAATTTAAGTAAGAATCCAGCGGGCGTGCAACATCTGCAGTTGTGTTTATACACCGGCACACACAATAGCCTCCATAAATTCCTAGTTAAGAAGCTTTTGTAATTCCACACGCATATCACCGGCCAGATCTGCACGATCGAGTGCGTAAGCAACATTCGCTGCCAGAAAACCAATCTTGGAGCCACAATCGTAGATCTGCCCATCAAACCGGACAGCATGGAACGGCTG
>CAYUYL010000013.1:0-22648 GCA_964449195.1 uncultured Filomicrobium sp. | reverse complement strand
TCAATACGCTGACCAGGTGCAATCTGACGCATCGCCTGGCGCACGAACGGCCGTGGCGGCAGGCGTTGAACAACCGCGTTGACGGTGGTCAGAACAATCATCGGCTCTTTACCAACGCGAAGCGCGAGGCGGGCGAGTGCCGTAATCCTGCGGGCAACGATGTCGGCATTAGGCCCGATGCGGTCATAGGGCACCGTATCCCAGGCCGGCAGGCTGACAACGCGTGTCTTGGGCGCAAAGAATGCAAGTGCTTTTTCCATTGCATCGAGACGGCGGTCGTCACGTGTGACGTGCAGGATGGTGCCTGACTTCTCGCGGCTTGAGACATCGCGCAGAAGCTGTGTCAAAACCAACGCATCATAGCCTTCCGGCGTATGGGTAAAATAAATATCGCGTGCTGTCGTTTCAGCTTGCTTGGCAGCTTGGCTCATAATTCGCGTTTCGTGTCATCAGTAACATTTGTCGCGAGCTTCTCGCTGGCATGTGGGCAATGCCAGCGTGGCCCCACGTTTTAATTTTCAATTGCCGTTCAAGTTTTATGCCTGAAAAATGGAACCAAAACGAGTAATATTCTGCTGATTTTACGGATCATAACAGCTGCCCGGTTTAACAAACATACAATTTGCAGAGCTATGTTTCGTCAGGTAGGCCATAATTCTCATTATGGTTACATGCGTGTGTGCGGGTTGCGGGTCGTATGATACTTTTTAGTGTTCCGGATGCAAAAATCGCGGATAGACAACATGCATCACGTCAAGAAGCTATGATGCGATGCTGCCCATATCGTGGAATTCGCGAATGTTGGCTATAATCTCTATGTAGCGGGGGTTATCACAGTTTTCCGGCTTAAGAAGCCAGTCGTTGATCTGCGGGTCCGGCACAGTTAACAGCAGTTCAAAGGCTGACAATCGAGGGTCAGACATGCCGGGGAGTTTGGCTTCGGCAAATTTGCCGAGCATCCAGTCCATTTCTTTTGTTCCACGGTGGCTGGCGCGAAATAAGGCACGCCTGCGGCGTACTTCAACTGTATCGGACATAAAATAAATCCAGTTGTTCTGATGACTTCGATCACTCAAGACGCCAAATTCCACATGTATTGATACAAGGCTTCAGCATTATGGAATAACGAAACATCTTATATTTTGTGCTATTATGAAAATTTGACCGTCACAGATCTTTCATACAGCGATATGTGTATAACCGTGCAGAGCAATAAGGCCAAGATCTATCTGGGCAAGAATTGTATGCGCTCACTTACCGTTTATTGCTTGTCCGAAAAAATATAAAGGTTTGAGATATATGCGCCCCGGCATTCTTACCCCTTTGTTTGCCTCAGCGCAGACCCTGAACGGGGTCGGCCCGCGCCTTGTCACGTTTTTGCGCAAGGCGATTTCCCTACCGCCAGGGATCAGTGAGCCGCGGGTGATTGATTTGGTGTGGCATCTGCCGACGGGAGTTGTCGACCGCCGCTCAGAACCATTGCTGTCGGATGCTGAGCCTGGGACAATCGCAACGTTTCAGGTGCGTGTTTTAGAGCACCGCGCGCCACCGCGCGGTAATCGTAAGGCGCCATACAAAGTTGCCTGTGAAGACGATGCCGGCACAACAATCGATCTGATTTTTTTCCGTTCCGAGCGCCGTTTTATCGAACAGCAATTGCCACGCGGAGAGATGCGTTTCATATCCGGCCGCGTTGATAAATACGGCACGCAGCTGCAGATGGTCCATCCTGATTACATTGTCGCGCCGCATGCGCGAGCGGATTTGCCGTTGCTTGAGCCTGTATATCCGCTGACTGCGGGATTGTCCGGTAAAGTGCTTGGCAAGATCATGCGCCAATCCCTGGACTTATTGCCTGAATTACCGGAATGGCTTGATGGAAAAGCTTTGGCAGGCCAGAAGTGGCCGTCGTTTATAGAAGCAATTCGTCTGCTCCATGCTCCGCAAGATCCGGCCGATGTTTCACCTGCAGCCGTGGCACGGATACGGCTTGCCTACGATGAATTGCTGGCCAGTCAGCTGGCTTTGGCGCTTGTGCGGATGCGCAATAAAGTGCAGCGCGGGCGTGCGATTGCAGGTGACGGCTCTGTACGCGGCAGTCTGGTTGAGGCGCTACCCTTCACTATGACGGGCTCGCAGGCACGCGCCATTGAAGAGATTTCGGAGGATCTCAAGGCCCCAAGTCGAATGCTGCGGTTGCTGCAGGGTGATGTTGGCTCCGGCAAAACTGTGGTGGCGCTGATGGCGATTGCCATCGCGAAGGAGGTTGGAGCGCAGGCCGCTCTCATGGCACCGACTGAAGTCTTGGCGCGGCAACACGCTGAAACCATTGCACCTCTTGCCGAGGCAGCCGGTATGAGCGTCGAGGTTCTGACCGGGCGGGAAAAGGGCGCTGTACGCCGTGACATCCTGCAGCGGGCCGCCAGCGGTGAAACCGATGTTTTGATCGGCACGCACGCGCTGTTTCAGGCGGAGGTGAACTTTAACGATCTGGCAGTGGCTATTATCGATGAGCAGCATCGCTTTGGTGTGCATCAACGCCTTGCCTTGCAGGCCAAGGGACGGGATGGCGTCGCCAATGTACTGGCTATGACGGCAACCCCTATTCCGCGCACTTTGCTGATGACGCATTATGGCGACTTGGATGTTTCGAAGCTGACGGAAAAGCCGGCCGGTCGTAAGCCGGTTGTTACAACTCTAGCTTCATTGGAAAGGCTTGAAGAAATCGTCGAAGGTATAAAACGGGCCATTCACGATGGAGCGCAGGTGTATTGGGTATGCCCCTTGATCGAAAGCTCAGCTGTTTCAGATTTATCAGCCGTTGAGGAGCGGCAGGCGCATCTGGCGCAGATTTTTGAAGATAAAGTCGGGCTGCTGCATGGTGCAATGGCGGCTGCAGAAAAGGATGCAACGATGGCGGCATTCGTCGAAAATCAGTTAAAAATTCTGGTTTCGACGACGGTCATCGAAGTTGGTGTCAACGTGCCGAATGCCTCCGTCATGGTGATTGAGCATGCCGAACGCTTCGGGCTTGCGCAGTTGCATCAGTTGCGCGGGCGTGTTGGGCGGGGAACACGCCAATCTTACTGTATATTGCTGTATAAACCACCGCTTGGAGAAATTGCTGAGGCGCGTCTCACGATGATGCGGGAGACGGAAGATGGCTTTCAGATTGCCGAAAAGGATCTGGAATTGCGCGGCGGCGGTGAAGTGCTTGGCGCCCGCCAGTCAGGCATGCCTGAATTTCGTGTTGCAAACGTGCCGAATTTTGAGGACCTTCTGGCTTTCGCCCGGCACGACGCGGAGACAATCCTGGCTGCAGATCCTGATCTTGAAGGGCCAAGGGGGCAGTCGCTCCGCACGCTCCTCTATCTGTTCGAATGTGACGAGGCTGTCAGGCTGTTCCGGGCGGCTTGAGCGGCCTTCCTTGTGTATGCAGGCATGATCATCTCACATCTGCTCCATAATACCCTCAAGTGCATTCGCTAATTGATTATAGTGTGAAATAACGGCATCGCAGCCCAGCTCAGTGATTGGTGTATCGGTGTAGCCAAATGTAACGCCGACAACTGGAATGCCAGCTGCTTTTGCTGTTTTGACATCCGTGTTGCTATCGCCGATCATAATCGCTTGAGTGGGATCGCCGCCGGTGCGTGCAATCGTCCCCAGCAGGTGGCGTGGATCAGGCTTATACACCGGAAATGTATCCCGGCCGGTTATCGCATCGAAGCGGTTCGCCAATTCAGGCTGGGTTAGGAGTGACAGGGCGAGCGATTCAAGCTTGTTGGTGCAGACTGCCAGTTTGCATCCAAGCGCTGCGAGGCGGTCAAGCTTCTGCAAAAGTCCGGGAAATGGTTTTGTCAATACAGCAATATTTTCCCGATAGTAGGCAATAAATTGCGGCAAACGCCTGTAGAGTTCGTCATCGGAATGATTCAGGCCGTTGTGTTTCAAGCCTTCTTTAATCATCTCACGGCCACCCAAACTGATAATCGGGCGCAGGTGTTCCGCATCAATAGGCTTTCCACCTGCAATTTGAATGATATGATTGACAGCGGCAATCAAATCCGGAGCAGTGTCGAGAAGCGTTCCGTCAAGGTCAAACACGACGGTCGTATTGCGATTTATAAGTCTCATGGTAACCTCTATTCCAGTGCAATGCAGCGGAGTGTATTATCGAGCCGACATCGGCAGACATCCGAACGCCTTTCTTAAAAAACACAGACTTACTTAGCCGGGAATTGTGATGACACCGCAAGAGAAAAAAAGATTGGCCGCTCAGCGCGCCATGGACTTCATTGAGCCGGGCATGGTGATCGGTCTCGGCACGGGCTCGACAGCTGCAGAGTTTATTGAACTCATTGGCGCTCGTGTCAAAGATGGTTTTGATATCACCGGTATCCCGACATCAGAGGCAACCCGCAAGCAGGCGGAATCACTCGGTATTCCTTTGACAACACTGGATGAGCACCCGTTTCCGGCGCTGGCTGTGGATGGCGCCGACGAGTTGGACGGCCAGTTACGGCTGATCAAGGGGGGGGGCGGAGCCTTGCTGCGTGAGAAAATCATCGCCGCCGCTGCCGATGGCATGATTGTGATCGCAGATGACAGCAAGCATGTGGCAACGCTTGGTGCCTTCCCGCTTCCCATCGAGGTTCTGCCATTCGGTTTTGAATCAACACGCAAACTCATCGAAGCCGTGTCTTTTGATCTGGATCTGACCGGTGAGGTCAGCGTGCGCAGCACCGGTGCCGGTAAGCCGTTCAAGACCGATAGCGGCAATATGATTGTTGATTGTGCGTTTTCCGAAATACCAGATCCTGAGGCGCTGGCCGTCATGCTGAGTGCGATACCGGGCATCGTCGAGCATGGGCTTTTTATCGGTCTTGCGGACATTGCTATTATTGCCGGTGACGAAGGCGTGACAATATTGGAATTTGCCGACGACAATGACGTTCAATCTGCCTGAAGCGTGATTTTCCTTATGCTTCTCAGGTTGAAGGACAAATCGGGTATAACCCAGCAAGTGGAAATGAGATGAGTACTTATGACTATGATCTCTTTGTAATTGGAGGCGGATCTGGTGGAGTGCGTGCTGCCCGAATTGCCGCTCAGCATGGCGCGCGCGTGGCACTCGCGGAAGAATATCGCTTTGGCGGCACCTGTGTCATTCGCGGCTGTGTGCCCAAAAAGCTTCTGGTTTATGCCAGCCGTTTTCGTGATGCTTACGAAGATGCCACCGGTTTTGGCTGGAGCCCGGTTGAACCTGCTTTTGATTGGGCCAAACTGATTGCCAATAAAGACCAGGAAATTACCAGGCTCGAAAGTATATACCTGCGCAACCTCGAAAAGGCAGGCGTTACGGCGTTTAAGAGCCGTGCAGAGTTGCAAGATGCACATACAGTACGCCTGAACAGCGATGGCAGTATCGTCACAGCCGATAAAATTCTTATCGCCACAGGCGGCACGGTGAATATCGATACAAAACTGCCGGGCGTTGAGTATGTAATGACCTCGAATGAAGCTTTTGATTTGCCGGAATTGCCCAAGCGCGTTGTGGTTGCGGGCGGTGGCTATATTGCTATTGAGTTTGCGGGTATTTTTGCCGGTCTTGGGGCAGAAACAACATTGATTTACCGTGGTGAAAAAATCCTGCGCGGCTTCGATGAGGATCTGCGTGATGCCTTGACGGAAGCCTATCAGCAGCGCGGCATCCGGATTTTGACCGGCAGCGTGTTTACAGCCATTGAAAAATCATCCGGAGAATTGCATGGCGTGGTGACTGGTGGTGAGGTTCTTGAGGCGGATCAGATTATGTTCGCCATTGGCCGCAGTCCGAATACCAATGGGCTTGGCCTTGACAAAGCAGGCGTCGAGCTTGGCCCCAAGGGCGCAATCAAAGTTGATGCCCAATCCCAGACGACTGTAGCCAATATCTATGCCGTGGGTGATGTTACCGACCGCGTAAACCTGACACCAGTTGCCATTCGCGAAGGCCATGCGTTTGCTGACAGCCTTTTTGGTAACGCGCCGCGCACCACCAACTATGAGATGATCCCGACTGCGGTTTTCTCAACGCCCGAGATTGGCACTGTCGGCATGCCTGAACACGAGGCGCGTGCGGCATTTCCCAATCTGGATATTTATAAATCGCGTTTCCGTCCTATGAAGGCAACCATGTCCGGCCGCGAGGAGCGCATGCTCATGAAGCTTTTGGTCAACGGTGATGACCAGCGGGTTGTCGGCTGCCATATCTTTGGTGAGGATGCCGGCGAAATCGTTCAAATGGCTGCCATTGCCATGCGTATGGGCGCCACCAAAAACGACTTCGACAACACTATGGCCCTCCACCCCAGCGCTTCAGAAGAACTCGTGACCATGCGTGAGAAGTGGAAGCCGGAGAGTTGAGATGCTTAATGATTGAAACTTGAAATGTAGCTTATACCCGCCATACCATAGCTATGGAGTTTCATATCCAATTGGAAAGTCATTGTCCTGCAAAAATGGTAAACTTTCTAACGAGAACGCGTGTCATTCTGGTACCAAAACCCGGTGCCGTAAACCACGACTTCTATAGCACCGTCTGTAATTTGCGGGTGGACAATACGTAAGCTGACAACGCCATCATATCCGGCGTCTTCCGCTCGTTGTTTTAAGTTATCAAGCGCCCGGCCGATCGTCTGGTCAAGTACAAGCTCATAACGTTTCATTTTGCCGCCGGTTATATTTGTGACGGCCTCCCGGACATCCCGTAAAACGTTGGCGCCACTTACCGCCGTTGCATAGATGACGTCGCCACGCCGAATGGCACTATCATCAACCGCATCACTTGACACGCATTTTACTTTAATTTGCTCGCTCATGATTTTGGTAGGACCTCACATCAGGCTTATTTTCTGTCTCAAAAAAGTCAAAACTCTTATACAAGGCGGCTTTGCTCCACAGCAGCATTAATAAAGCTGCTGAATAGCGGATGCGGTTCAAACGGGCGGCTTTTCAATTCGGGATGGAATTGAACGCCGACAAACCATGGATGTTCAGGATATTCGATTGTTTCCGGCAACTGACCATCAGGCGAAATACCTGAAAACTTCAGGCCGATTTCTTCCAATCGGGTACGATAGGCCATGTTAACTTCATAACGGTGACGGTGGCGCTCTGAAATATGTGTGTCATTGTAAATACTTGCGATACGGCTGTCTTTGGAAAGCACCGCATCATAGGCGCCAAGCCGCATCGTGCCGCCAAGATCTCCGCTGGCCTCACGTTTCTCCAGCTGGTTGCCGCGTATCCATTCCGTCATTAATCCGATCACAGGTTCTCTGGTCGCTCCAAATTCAGTGGAACCGGCATCTGCGATGCCTGCAAGATTTCGGGCAGCCTCAATGCACGCCATCTGCATGCCGAAGCAAATGCCCAAATAAGGTACCTTACGTTCGCGTGCGAATTTGACTGCGGAGATTTTGCCCTCGGTGCCGCGCTCGCCAAAACCGCCTGGTACTAAAATGCCGTCTACACCTTCAAAATGCAGGTCGGTTTCATCATTCTCCAATGCTTCTGCATCAATCCAGCGTAGATTAACGTGAACACGATTTGCCAAACCGCCATGAACAAGCGCTTCGTTGAGAGATTTATAAGCGTCCTTGAGCGTGTATTTACCAACAATCGCAATTGTAACCTCACCTTCAGGAGAAGCCAGAGATTTTGAAATGCCTTGCCAGCGTGTCAGATCGGGGGAAGGGGCACCGGTGATGCCGAAGGCTTCCAAGACCTCGTGGTCCAACCCCTGCTCATGGTAGGCAAGCGGCACATCGTAAATTGACCGGGCATCCAATGCCTGGATCACAGCGCTTTCGCGCACATTACAAAACAGTGCGATCTTAGCCCGCTCACTTTCTGGAATCTCGCGATCACAGCGGCACATCAAAATGTCGGGCAGGATGCCTATAGAGCGCAACTCTTTGACAGAATGTTGCGTTGGCTTGGTTTTGAGTTCACCGGCTGAAGAGATAAACGGAACCAGGGTGAGATGGACGAATATGGAAGATCCGCGCGGCATTTCGTTATGCAGCTGGCGTATGGCTTCAAAAAAAGGCAGTCCCTCAATATCGCCAACCGTACCACCAATCTCAACAAGGACGAAATCAACCTCGTCATTGTCTGCGACAACAAATTCCTTAATGGCATCGGTAACGTGCGGAATAACCTGAACCGTGCCGCCGTTGAATTCACCTTTGCGTTCCTTACGCAAAATTTTCTGATAAATCCGGCCTGCTGTTATGTTGTCTGATTTGCGGGATGGAACGCCTGTGAAGCGCTCGTAATGCCCGAGATCCAGATCGGTTTCCGCGCTGTCGTCCGTCACGAAAACTTCGCCGTGTTGATTCGGACTCATCGTGCCCGGATCAACGTTGAGGTAGGGGTCTAGTTTGCGTAGACGTACGGAGTATCCACGCGCTTGGAGCAGCGCGCCTAGAGCGGCTGATGCGAGACCTTTGCCAAGAGACGAGACCACGCCGCCAGTAATGAAAATATACCGTTGCATGGGCTTAAACTCATACACGAGCATCGCAATGATGCGAAGTGGAAATTCAGCACTATCCACGCTTACATTATAAAAAGCTTAACAGTTTTGGTACTGTTGCTTATGCGCACGTGAAAACGGACCTTGTCTGGTGCGTCTGTAATGATGCGCTTGATTTTTGATCAGCGTTGCGATGGCTCAAATATAAAGCGCGGCTTATCATTGGCATAAATGCAGTGTGACAAGCGGAAAGTTACTCGGCGCACTGCGAAAGCCAGCGGGAAAAGAATGTGCATGAATGCATAAATCATTGGCTTTGTGGCACGGTTGGCAAACGAGAGCTGCCCTGGCCGGCTTTTAATGCATCAAGGACACCACCAGTGGAAGGCTGATTCGCGTCACCGCTTGCTTGCCCGGACTGGGGCGTTCCTGTCGCTGCTGGGCGGTTAAAGCGCGATTCCTGAGGGGCCTTGGTAAGGTTCGGTAAAATGGATAAGAGCAAGCTTGTAGTAAAAAAAGCCAGAGCCAACCCGGCCGTCGTGCGTGTCAGAAGGTTGTCTGTGCCGCGGCCTGTCAGAAAGCCGCCACCTCCACCACTGCCGCCACCGATGCCAAGTGCGCCACCCTCCGATTTTTGTAGAAGTACAACGCCCACCATGGCAGCAGCAATAATAAGATGAACTATGAGGAGAGCCTCAATCATTTACAGACCTTTTATTTTTTCAGAAGCTGTTATTTCACATAAATAAGCAATGTGTGTGTGAAATAACATAGTGTTTGGCACAATGAAATACTTGTGTGTGATGTATAGATCATTTGTGCGGCATTCGGAAACTATAATGCCGTAAATCGGCGCTGCATCTATGTGCGCTTTAGTTCTTGGCCCATTTAGGTCTGCGAGCCGGCAGCGGCAACGTGGAAGGCTGCGTCATAGCCTGCCTTATAATTTTGGGATTTCGTACTGGCAAGCTAGGAGGCGCCATGGAAAGTTGTTGTTTGACTGGCGCTGCCTGATTTGGCCTTTTTTTATGTATATCAGGATGCGCGATCAGGCGGCATTTGAACATGACTTGCTCGTCGAGCTCAATCAGGCGGCGTAAGTCTGAGAGCTGTTTGTTTTCAAGGCTTTGACTTTCTTTCTGGGGGCCTTTTTGCAGCAGCTGCCGTAGATTGGATGTGTTGAGACGCTTGCGTTCAGCCATTGCTCCTTGGCATGCCTTTGCCTCTTCTTTCGTCAGTTTCGGGCGCACGAAGGCAGTGTGCGTGGAAACAGACAAAATGGCAAAGCTAAATATGACGCAACGCAGTGTCGTGAACATTCCGGGCCCCTCCTGATGCGTGAATGGACAATTCACGCAGATAATTGTGCAATTCTATTTATCGCCATAATAGGAAATAATTCCAATCAAGTCTTCTGCCTTAAGACTGGCTCCGCCAACAAGAGCACCATTGACGTGATCGGCTGCCATAAGCTGCGTGGCATTTCCCGGCTTGACCGACCCTCCGTAAAGCAGACGAAAGTGTGCCCCGTCCTTAAAGTGTTTCAAAAGATATTTACGAATACGGGTGTGTATTTCGCCAACATTTTCCGGCGTTGGTGTGAGGCCTGTGCCAATTGCCCAGACAGGCTCATAGGCAACGATAACATTGTTAGCCGTACTGTTGTCGGGCAGTGATGCAGCCAATTGGCGCTCAATGACCTTCGCGGTTAAGCCTGCCCGGCGCTCACCTTCTGTTTCTCCAACGCAAATAATCGCGCTGAGGCCGGCGCGATGTGCTGCAGAAGCCTTGGTCTGAACAAGCGCGCTGGTTTCGCCATGATCTGCACGGCGCTCTGAATGGCCGACAATCACCGATATTGCGCCTGCGTCCTTGAGCATTTCAGCTGAAATATCACCTGTATGTGCACCGCTTGCGTGGATATGGCAATCCTGCCCTCCGAGCTTTATGCCGGGGCTGTTGAGTTCTGCGGCAAGAACCGCCAATAAAGTTGCTGGCGGGTATAGCCAAACATCACAACTGAATTCATTTTTTCGCAACGCGTCAGAAAGCGCCGCAACCTCTGTTGCCATGCCCTTCAGACCGTTCATCTTCCAATTGCCAGCTACCAACGGTTTAACCACATGATCCTCTTCGCACGATATCATTTTCACTTAAATTTAAGCCCAAACGGCCCTAATCACGTCAACAAACTGTGGCCGATCGGCGAGAGGGCTTGATTTCAGTTGTTAAAACCGCAATTTCCTTAATGTGCAATATGTTATATGAAGACTGACATTCAGTCACATCATCACCCGCTTATTATTATCACCGAGGCAAAAGTCCGCCATGCTTGAAGTAATGCGTAAAGCTGCAACCGGAATTCTTACCAAAGTTCTTATCGGGCTGCTGGTCCTCAGCTTTGCCGTTTGGGGCATCGCCGATATGATTACTGGCGTTGGCCGTTCGACGATTGCATCCGTTGGCGGTAAAGACGTGAGCGTCTATGAATTCCGTCAACGTTATCAGGAGCAGGTGGACCTTATATCTGCCCGTTTCGGTCAACGCTTGACGCCGCAGCAGGCCCGCGCATTTGGTGTTGAAAACAGTGTGCTTTCCACCATGATCGGTGAGCTGGTGGCCAGCAAGCATGCGCAAGAACTCAATCTTTCAATTACAGATAATGCGATTGAGGAAAGTATCCGGCGCGATCCTGCGTTTCAAGGTTTGGATGGCAGTTTTAGCCCCCAGCGTCTGGAACAGATTCGTACCCGCTTAGGAATGAGTGAGGTGCAGTTCATGGCGTCACGCGGTGCAGACATCGTACGCGATCAGTTAATGCGCTCCTTCCTTGAGAATATTGCTGTGCCGCAGGCGCTTTATGATGTTTACCGCGCGTTCAATGACGAACAGCGTAAGGCCCGCTATTTTATTATAGATCCCAAAACCGCCGTAACAGTGCCGGAAGCACCAAGTGATAAGGTTTTGGCGGAAAAGTATAACGCCAGCAAATCGCGTTTTATGACCGATGAGACGCGTGGCGTTGAAATTCTTATGTTGACGAGAGCGGATGCTGGAAAAAAAATCGAGGTCTCGCAGGATCAGTTGAAAGAGCGCTATGAACGCGATAAGGGACGCTATTCCGTGCCAGAATTGCGGAAGGTTTTACAAATACCATTCCAATCCGTTGAAGCAGCCCGCAAGGCCCGCGAGGAGATTTTGGGTGGCAAGGACTTTAACGAAGTTGCCAAGGCCAATGGTGTTAAGGAGGCGGATATGGATCTTGGTGAGATCTCAAAAGATAAACTGATCGATCCCAAGATTGCAGATGCCGCATTCAAGCTGGAACAAGATGAGGTCTCAGACGTCGTCGAGGGACGTTTCACAACCGCACTCCTTAAAGTGACCAGCATTACGCCCGGCAAAGTGCCGGCATTTGAAGATATTAAAGATCAGATCCGAGATAGCATCATTTCAAGCCAGGCGCCTGAAGAAATCAGAA
The DNA here is from genome assembly GCA_964449195.1 of uncultured Filomicrobium sp. GTDB lineage: Bacteria > Pseudomonadota > Alphaproteobacteria > Rhizobiales > Hyphomicrobiaceae > Tectiglobus. The sequence goes on along the minus strand of CAYUYL010000013.1, from coordinate 10,643 downwards.
AGCTGCACGATCTTGTTGATGACAATCGATTGGCTGGCAAATCCTTCAAGGAGATTGCCGATCTGTTGAACATTACCTTCTATGTGTTCAAATCTGTAAACCGGGCCGGTAATGATGCGGATGGCAAACCGGTCTTGACATCGCCTGACCTTCGTAAAATCACGTCCAGTGTATTCGACAGCGCTGTCAACGTGGAAAATGAAGTCATTGAATTGTCAGATGGCGGGTATGCCTGGACCAAGGTCAGTAAGATTACAGCCGCCCGGCAAAAGCCATTTGAACAGGTCAAAGACGATGTCAAAAAGATGTGGCTTGAAGAAGAAGAACAAAAAGCGCTGATAGAGGTGGCACAAGATTATGTGAAACAGATAAAGGATGGCGCGTCTTTTGAAGAGATTGCGGAAGAAGCAAGCGGAAAAGTTGAGACGACACCAGCGTTTAAGCGCAACGACAGCCTGCCGCATTTGAACTCGGGTGCTGTCAACCGCGCTTTCACGCTTGCCAAAGGTATTCCGGCTGCTGCGCCCACTACTGATGGCAAGTCACGTGTGATCTTTGAGATCGCCGAGATCATACCGCCCGGAGAGGCGGCCGATGATGAGAAAAAACAATTGGAAGAACGCCTGTTACAGGGCATGCGTACCGATGTCATAGAGCAGTACGTGCTTGCCTTGCGTAATCGCCTGGGCGTTACGACTAATCAACCCCTCATTGACCAGACTGTGGGTATCTCTACGCAAGGCGGCAGTTAAGTCTCAACCGCGCTTTCACACATCTAGCTATCGAACTGATTGATGGCCCAGGGTACCATGCCATTTAGCTGAGGATATTTCACGTGGGACAACGGCGGCGCAGACAGTCCTTTGACATGACGCCATCCCTGGAACAATTTGCAGACATCCACGATGCCGGCAAAACTCAGGTGGTGAGCGCACGGCTGGTGGCGGATCTCGAAACGCCCGTATCTGCCTACATGAAGCTGTCGGCGGATCAGCCCATGTCATTTCTGCTGGAATCTGTCGAGGGGGGCGCTGTCCGCGGCCGTTATTCTATTATCGGTTTTGCACCTGATATTATCTGGCGGGCCAACGGTAATGCTGCTGAAATCAACCGCACTCCCCGGCGCCGTCTCGATGCGTTTAAGCCTGTTAAAGAAGGAGTTCTGCAATCACTACGCAGTCTGCTTGAGGAATCGAAAATTGAGATGGCGGAGGATCTGCCGCCAATGGCTGCCGGCGTTTTTGGTTACATGGGCTATGACACCGTGCGCCTTATTGAGAATTTACCGGACCAGCGTCCGGATATTCTCGGCGTGCCAGATTCATTGTTTATCCGGCCGACCGTGATGGTAATTTTCGATGCGGTCACGGACGAGATAACAATTGTTACGCCAGTGCGTCCCAACGGCAAGCAAACGTCAGATAAGGCTTATGCGGCCGCCAAACGCCGGCTCAGCGCCGCCGTGAAGTCTTTAGAGACACCGCTTGAAATCGCGTCCAGCGTCAAAAGCGGGCCAGACGATGCAGGCATAGGAGAAGTTAAATCGAACACAACGCCGCAAGATTACATGGCGATGATCGATAAAGCTAAAGACTATATTCGTGCCGGTGATATCTTCCAGGTTGTTTTGTCGCAGCGTTTCTCTGTTCCTTTCAATCTGCCACCATTTGCCTTGTACCGCGCGCTGCGGCGCACCAATCCATCGCCTTTTCTGTTCTATCTTGATTTTCAGAGTTTTTCTCTTGTCGGCTCGAGTCCAGAAATTCTGGTGCGCGCGCGCGATGGAAAGGTGACTATCCGGCCAATCGCCGGCACGGCAAGGCGCGGTAGCAACCGGGAAGAAGACCAGCTTCTTGCCGAGCAGCTTTTGGCTGATCCGAAAGAGCGTGCCGAACACCTCATGCTTCTTGATCTTGGCCGCAATGACCTTGGCAGGGTGGCCGAGATCGGTAGCATCGAGGTGACAGATCAGTTCATCATCGAGCGCTACAGTCATGTTATGCATATCGTTTCAAACGTGATGGGCCGGCTTGATGAGAGATGTGACTCCATCGACGCTCTGATGGCGGGCTTTCCTGCGGGAACGGTTTCGGGAGCGCCCAAAGTGCGCGCCATGGAGATCATAGACGAGTTGGAACAGGATAAGCGCGGGCCATATGCGGGATGCGTTGGTTATTTTTCAGCCGATGGCGACATGGATACCTGCATTGTCCTGCGTACAGCGATCGTCAAGGATGGTGTCATGCACGCTCAGTCGGGTGCCGGCGTAGTGTATGATTCCATTCCGGAAAACGAACAGCAAGAATGCATCAATAAAGCCAAGGCTTTGATGCGCGCCGCTGAAGAAGCCGTACGATTTGCAGGTGGCAAACCGGGCAAAAAGCCTGACGGTAGTAATCATGGCGCATTCAGTTGACGCGGTCAGGCGTCACTTAACTTAACTCGTATTTGGAACGCAGCAAAAGCCATCTTCTTGACGTGCAAGTGGTTTGTCTCCTACACCTGTCATATGTTACTTTTAATAGATAATTATGATAGCTTTACGTACAATCTTGTCCATCTTTTGGGCGAGCTTGGCGCGGGGTGCGGCGTTGTCAGAAATGATAAGATAACGGCGGAAGAAGCGCTTGCTCAAATGCCTAAAGGTATTGTGCTGTCTCCGGGGCCCTGCACACCAAACGAGGCTGGTATCTGCCTTGATCTTATCGTGGCTGCTGCGGGTCGCGTTCCTATTTTAGGCGTGTGTCTTGGGCACCAGTCCATCGGGCAAGCCTATGGCGGTACAATTAAGCGTGTCCGGCCTATGCATGGCAAGGTTTCTGAAATTCGCAGCACCGGCAATGGCATCTTTGAGGGGCTGCCGCACAGCTTTTCCGTAACACGCTACCATTCTCTAACCGTTGACAAAGCAACGTTGCCCGCTGATCTTGAAATTACGGCTGAGACCGGCGACGGCGTGATTATGGGACTGCAGCATCGGCAATATCCCATACATGGCGTACAGTTTCATCCTGAAAGCATTGCTTCGGAGTATGGATATGAACTTCTCGCCAACTTTTTAAGAGCCTGTCCGTAAAAATGTTGAGTCATCAGAATCACTTATGATTCAGATCCTTGAGTGAGCGAGGTCCGTAAATATGAAATTTACCCCCTTAGTTGTGCTTCTCTCTTTATGCCGACTATCCCACAATCAATAATGCAGAGCATTGAGAGGCGTTGATTTTACTGGCTAATTTTAAGGACGGACTCTAAGGCTTGCGGGCTTCAAATCCAACAGCCGTAAATCTAAAGCTGCGGCTTAGCTTTGTATACAAGACGAACCGGACACAACGATAGGGCTGCTCCACTATGCCAGACCATAGCCTGCGCGATTTTATGCAGAAGATCTCACAAGGTGTGTCGCTGGACCGTGATGAAATTCAGACGGCACTCAGCATCATGATGTCAGGTGATGCAACCCCAGTGCAAATGGGGGCCTTTATCATGGCGCTCAGAGTGCGTGGTGAGACGGTTGAGGAAATCACTGGAGCGGCTGAACTTCTGCGCGAGCGCATGAAGCCCGTGACGGCACCGAAAGGTGCCGTTGATATCGTTGGTACCGGTGGCGATAGCCATGGAACATACAACGTTTCGACATGTTCAGCCTTGGTTGCTGCAGGCGCGGGTCTCAAGGTTGCCAAGCATGGCAACCGCTCGGTATCGTCAAAATCAGGTGCATCTGACGTTCTGACGGCGCTTGGCGTCAAGGTCGACCTGGCGTCCGGGGACGTTGAGCGTTGTATCGCAGCTGCCGGCGTTGGCTTTATGTGGGCGCCCTTGCATCACCCAGCCATGAAGCAATGGGCTCCAATCCGAGCGGATTTAGGGGTTCGTACAATATTCAATGCGCTTGGACCAATCTGCAATCCAGCCGGCGTTAAGCGCCAGATTGTTGGTGTCTACAGCCTCGATCTCGTTGAACCGATTGCGCATGTGCTTAAAAACCTAGGAAGTAAGCACGTCTGGGTTGTCCATGGCCACGATGGTATGGATGAAATGACGACAACCGGCACGACCCATGTTGCCGAGCTGAAAGACGGTGCGGTGCGCACGTTCGACGTCACACCTTCCGACGCAGGCCTTCCATCCGCTCAGCTTGAGGATTTGCTTGGCGGTGATGCGCAAGTGAATGCCGCTGCCATTCGCGACGTGGTTGCAGGTCAGAAAGGGCCGTTCCGCGATATTGTGATTTTGAATACAGCAGCCGCCCTGGTGATTGGCGCTAAGGCCCGCACCTTGGCCGAGGGAGCTGAGCAAGCTTCAGCTGCAATCGACTCCGGAGCGGCAAACGCCGCACTTGAGACACTCATTACGGAAAGCAACAACAGCTAATACCAAGCCGCAAAAGGCTTGATTCTTTTGTGTTTGGAAAACCGTTGTCTTATCAAGGCTCTACGTCCGTGGCAAAAAGGTCAGCCAATACGCGCTCGCGTATAAGTCAAATTTACCGTGTTTCAATAATCTTATTTTGGCAAAGATCAGAGATCTGCTCGTCAGATACACCAAGTACGTGCGTTAAAACCTCACGTGTGTGCGCGCCGAGATGCGGTGGTGGCAGGTGGGCAGTCGTGTCGTGATGCAGCAGCCGGATCGGGTTGGCCGTGACTGGAAATGTTCCCAGATCATCCTGGGGCAGGCGCCGTTGCATCTGGCGATGCTGGACATGTGGGTCTGCAAATACCTGATCAATCGTGTTGATCGGGCCGCATGGGACTGCGGCGGCTCGAAGGGATGACAGCCATTCGGCGGAAGAGCGTGACTTGAGTGGTTCGATCAATTGCGCAATCAGATGCTCACGATTGATGATGCGTTGTGGGTTGGTTGCATAATTCTCGTCAACTGCAAGGTGTTCCAGACCGGCGACTTCGCAAAATTTTACAAATTGTCCATCGTTTCCAACCGCCAGGACGATATGGCCGTCGGCTGTCTCAAAAACCTGATAGGGAACAATTGTGGGATGCAGATTTCCCATTCGTTGCGGCGCCTGTCCCGTCACATGGTACGTCGCAGCCTGATTGACCAAACCGGCAATGGTGCTGTCGAGCAACGATACATCGATATGATCACCTTCGCCGGTTCTATCCCGTTTGATCAGGCAGGAGAGAATGCCGGCTAATGCATTCATGCCCGTGAACTGGTCAGAAATCGCAACACCGACCTTCATTGGTTGGCCGTCTCTATCTTCAGGCTCTCCTGTCACACTCATCAGACCGCCCATCCCCTGCAGGAGAAAGTCATAGCCGGCGTGCGTGGCATAGGGGCCGGTTTGCCCAAAACCGGTAATCGAGCAGTAGATTATGCGTGGGTTAATGGCTTTCAGGCTTTCATAATCAAGGCCGTATCTGGCGAGGCCGCCAACTTTAAAGTTCTCAATCAGGATATCTGATTTTACAGCGAGTTGACGGATGAGAAGCTGCCCTTCAGGCCTTGTGATGTCGATTGCACAGGATTTCTTGCCGCGGTTTGAGCATGAAAAATAAGCCGAAATTGCGGGGCGTTCCGATGTTGCTTCAACGGCGAACGGTGGTCCCCAGCTGCGCGTGTCATCGCCGGTTGTGGGGCGTTCTATTTTTATGACCTCGGCGCCCATATCCGCTAGATGCTGTGCGGTCCAAGGGCCCGCGAGAATTCGTGACATGTCGAGTACGCGAATGTGCGACAATGGTGCGGTCATGCAGCGTTTCCCCAGTTTTTGTTATATAGCGCAAAGCATTATGTTCATGTATCGGCTGAGAGTGCAGCTCCGTCGCGCGCGATCCTGCCGGAGATCTCATAATATTTCAGCTTTCGGCAACCTGCAGGATATGCATTGGTCTGACAGATGCAAAAGCTATCATAGTGTCTTGTTGGCGTGGTATTAGGCACATTGGAAACAAACAAAAACTTGATCGTAGGCGTGAAAACAATGACACATAATAATAAAACGCGTTTCGTGCAGATGGGTCGCAACTCCAAGGATGACGTGCCAAGCGTTGTGAACCCGCCGATCGTGCGGGGCTCCACGGTTCTTTACGGAACGGTGGACAACATGGCTGATATTCGGGATCGCGGAGAAGCGGGCGAGAATGTTCTGCGTTATGGATCTTTTGGCACGCAGAACGCGTTTGCTCTTAAGGAGGCCATGACCGAAATTGAAGGTGGCGCCAGCACCATGTTATTTCCAACCGGGTTGGCAGCGATCGCCCATGTGTTTGTGTCAGTCCTCAAACCTGGTGATCATATACTGCTGTCGGAAAGCGTTTATTATCCGGCCCGCATGCTGGCAACCAAGTTCTTGCCGCAACGTGATATCACCTGCGAATTCTACCCCGGCGGCCATCAGGAAATCGCCAAACGCTTGAAGCCAAATACAAAAATGGTTTATCTGGATAACCCCGGCTCGATTATCTACGATATACAGGATCTGCCGGCTATTGCTGACCTGCTCAAGGGCAGAGATACGCTGCTTGCCGTGGACAACACCTGGGGTGCAGCTGGTCTATATTGCCCGCTCAAACTCGGTGCTGATATCTCTATTGCTGCGATCACCAAATATATCGCGGGCCATTCAGATGTGATGATGGGCTCAGTTACAGCAAACGCGCGCGCCGCCCATGATCTGGAAAGCGACGCTCGTATGCTGGGACAGATCGCAGCGCCCGACGATTGCTACATGGCGCTGCGCGGTCTGCGTACTGTCATGGCACGCCTTGCCATGCATCAGGAGCATACGCATCGGGTGATTGCCGGCATCCAAGATGAGCCGTCTCTTGCTCAAATTCTATATCCAGCACTGGAAAATAATCCTGGATATGCTCTGTTTAAGCGTGATTTCAATGGCGCCAATGGCTTGATCACACTGGTTTTTAAGCCGGAAATCAGTCAAGCGCACGTGAATAAGTTTGCGGAAACCCTCGAATTGTTCGGCCTTGGTGCATCCTGGGGCGGCTATGAAAGCCTGATTATGGTCTATGGTGATGTTGGCGGTTGGAGCGGCGGTTGTGTTGCTCGTTTGCATATCGGACTTGAGTCCCCGGACGACCTCATCGCCGACATCAAGCATGCTTTGGGTGTGATGATGTCATAAGCATCGATTGGGCCGCCGCGATTGGTTTCTCATCGGCGTTTCAATATAACAACAGCCTGATGAGAGAATGGCCGCTTGCCGGGGATGATAAAAACATCTGTGTTTGAAATGATATGCTTCAGGTTTGGATGGCCGCGCTTTGCTGTTGCTTTTCTATGATCTCCATCATGTATTCCGGCTCAGGCATAAATCTCTCAGAGCTTGCTGTCGACCACCAATACGCGAAGTGTGGATCACTGATGTTGCTGCCGAGAAGTTCGCCCGGCTTGAGGGTCGGGAAGAGATCATCATAGGATACGATTTTTTCACCGGAAATCCGGCGGTAGATATTGCGCGGCTTAATTTGTCCTGGATGCGTTAATCCCATCGCGGCCACCAGTTCCGCCAAGGCTTCAACCGTCTGGCGATGAAAATGATAAACGCGCTCGGCCTTAATGGGCACCGCAATAGCACGCTGGCGTGACCAGTCCTGAGTGGCTACGCCCGTTGGACATTTGTCCGTGTGGCAATGTTGAGCCTGGATACAGCCAACTGCAAACATAAAGCCTCGCCCGGCATTACACCAATCTGCGCCAAGTGCCATCACCCGCGCCATATCGAAGGCAGATGTTATTTTCCCAGATGCCCCGAGCCGCAACCGTGTACGCAAATTTGCGCCCATCAGCGTGCTATGTACAAAGGCCAATCCTTCTCGCAAGGGCATTCCCATATGATCGGCGAATTCCAGAGGGGCGGCGCCGGTGCCTCCTTCCGCGCCATCAACAAGAATGTAGTCGGGTACGATATCGGTTTCGATCATGGCTTTACAGATTGACATGAATTCTATCCGGTGGCCAATGCAAAGCTTAAGGCCAATGGGTTTGCCGTTTGATAGTTTGCGCAGTTCGGCGATGAAATTCATCAACTCGAGCGGTGTGTTAAAGGCCGGATGCCTGGCCGGAGAAACACAGTCGCGGTCGCGTGGTACACCGCGCGCCTTGGCAACTTCACGCGAAATTTTGGCTTTCGGCAGGACGCCGCCATGACCTGGTTTTGCGCCTTGAGAGAGCTTGATCTCTATCATTTTGACTTGGTCAAGGGCGGCGGTTTCACGAAACTTTTGTGAATCGAAATTGCCGTATTCCGTGCGGCAGCCGAAGTATCCGGAGCCTATTTGCCATATCAGATCGCCACCGAATTGTTTGTGATACTTGCTGATACCGCCCTCGCCTGTTGTGTGCGCAAAGCCGCCTTTTGCAGCGCCTTTATTCAGAGCTCGTATCGCATTTGCGCTAAGCGCCCCGAAACTCATGCCCGAAATGTTATAGACGGAAGCTTGATAAGGTTGGATGCAATCGCGACTGCCAATTTTAACTCGGAATGGTTCCTTGACAGGGTCGGCTGGTGCCATGGAATGATGTAGCCACTCATGTGTGGCTTCATAAACATCATACTGCGTGCCGAATGGGCGTTGATCCATTTGGCGCTTGGCACGCTGATACACAATTGCGCGTTGGTCGCGGCTGAACGGCATGCCGTCCTTGTCATCCTCAAAAAAATACTGTCTCATCTCCGGCCTGATTTCTTCGAACAGAAATCGGAGCTGGGCTGCTAAGGGGTAGTTGCGCAGAATTGCATGCCTGGACTGGAAAAGGTCGCGTAGCCCCCAGATTGTCAGAAAGCCAAAAACAAGTGCTGCAATAATAAAATAAGCGCTATATTCCGGCAGCAGATAGCCGCCGGTGATAGAGGCTGCAAATAACAGAATAACGCTCGTCAGAGTTATATAACGCGCTTCAAACGGCAGTGTGAAAATGCGCATTGTGAAAGCTTTCTCTTTACTAGGTCCTGTCATTCGTTGCCGAGAAACCGGCGGATAACGAAAATCTGACACTTGGCTACGTGACAATTCACGTTACAATTAAAGCGCAGCTATTAAGCTTTTGTGTCAATAGAATTCGTAATTTTGTTTGCTCCGCCTATGCGCAGATTAACACATTATCCTCTTTGCCCGCATTCAAGATCAATCCGCCTGGCTCTCGCAGAGCTGAAGTTGGATTTTGAACTTGCCTACGAAGAGCCATGGGCATGGCGCCCTGCTTTTCTTGAGCTTAATCCATCGGGTGCTTTGCCGGTTCTGGAGCTTGATGAGAGCGTAGTTCTGTGTGGCGCTTACCCGATCACGGAATATCTCGCAGAAGCATATCCTAATCATCCTGTTGACGGCGGTGCGCCTCCTATTTTGCCGGGAAATGCAGAGTCAAAAGCCGAAATCCGCCGCCTTATTGATTGGTTTCATCTTAAGTTTGACAGCGAAGTAACTCGTGAACTGCTGCACGAAAAGCACTATAGCCGTTTAATGAAAGATACGGTTCGCGCTCCCAACTCTGAAACTCTCAGAACTGTCGCCCGTAATCAGCGCTATCATCTTGAATATATTTGTTTTCTGGTTGATCATCGTAGCTGGTTGGCTGGCAGCCACCTGAGTTTTGCTGATTTAGCGGCCGGTGCTCACATTTCCGTCCTTGATTATCATGGCGAAATCGATTGGCATGACTATCCTGCCGCCTCAGATTGGTATTTGCGATTGAAATCGCGGCAATCCTTTATCTCTATTTTGGAGGATGAGCTGCCAAATCATCCGCCATCGCAGCATTATAAAGATCCTGACCATTGAGTAGAGCGCCAATACAGCCCCAAGCATCGGCAGGCCAAGACGGGGCAATGGGCGAGCAGCAGGACAAGATCGCCAACACGTTGGAAAAGGCTTTGCGGGAAGATGCCGGAACCTATGGCTTCGACGTGGTGGGCATAACTGATATTACCGCCATTGCTGAAGCAGGTCGGCGTCTCGAAGATTTCATTTCCTATGAGCGTCATGGTGATATGGCCTGGATGGCTGAAACGATGCTGCGGCGATCTTCTCCCCGGAATCTGTGGCCCGCGTGCCGCTCTGCAATTATGCTGGGTATTAGCTATGCGCCACCTCATGACCCGCTTGAACGTATTCGCCAGCCTCAGCGCGGCGTTATTGCCTCCTACGCCAAGGGCCGTGATTATCACGACTTGGTAAAAGGGCGCCTTAAACAGATTGCCGGGCGTTTTGCGTCACGAAGCGGTACTGACGTCAAGGTTTTTGTGGACACGGCCCCGCTGATGGAAAAGCCACTGGCAGCTTCAGCCGGTCTCGGCTGGCAGGGTAAGCATACCAATCTTGTCTCGCGTAAATCCGGTTCGTGGCTGTTGCTTGGATGCATTCTGACGACGGCCGTTCTGCCCTCCTCGCAGCCCCACGCTGATCGCTGCGGGAGTTGCCGGAAATGCCTGGATATCTGCCCCACAGATGCCTTTCCAGCTCCTTACCAGCTTGATGCCAGGCGATGCATTGCTTATTTGACGATAGAACACGCAGGTCATATTCCGCTACAATTCCGCAAGCCGATCGGGAACCGCATATCCGGTTGTGATGATTGCCTTGCGGTATGCCCGTGGAATAAATTCGCTGCGGCAGTAAGCGAAACAAAGCTGCAGGCGCGTACGGAAACAGATGATCCTGATC
>CAYUYL010000012.1:0-23024 GCA_964449195.1 uncultured Filomicrobium sp. | reverse complement strand
GAATACCGCGCGTTTTCAGGAAGCGCTCAATCTCGGGCGTGATACCGTCAATCGCACTTAAATTATCACCGAGCCCGCTGATAAGACGATCACCGGAAGAGACCGGCTGCACAACACCGCCTGAAAGCAGATGTGCCTGGCCAATCCAGTTTTCACGCTCAATGCGGCCCATATTCCCTAGAAGACCGTTCAAACCCGTAACATGAGCACTTTCAAGCGCTGCGATCTGCGCATAAAAACGAATGCCCTGCGTTTTCAGGAAGCGCTCGATCTCGGGCGTGATACCGTCAATTGCGGTTAAATTATCACCAAGCCCGCTGATAAGACGATCGCTGGAAGAGACCGGCTGCACAACACCGCCTGAAAGCAGATGTGCCTGACCAATCCAGTTTTCACGCTCAATGCGGCCCATATTCCCTAGAAGACGGTTCAAATCTGTGACATGAGCACTTTCAAGCGCTGCGATCTGCGCGTAAAAACGAATACCGCGCGTTTTCAGGAAGCGCTCAATCTCGGGCGTGATACCGTCAATCGCGCTTAAATCATCACCGAGCCCGCTGATAAGATGTCCATCGCGTTGCAGATCCATTGAGCTCTGAGCATCAACACGATCTCGTGGTGACCCACCAGTCGCCAGAAGGCTGGCTTGCGCGATCCAGTTCTCAGACTGAATACGGAGCATCCCGCCAAGCGCGCGATCTATACGCTCCACATCTCCTTCATTCCACGCAGCAATCTGCTCATACCTGGTAATACCTCCGCGCTGTAAAACCGCAGCGGTTGCGGTATCTATATGCTGAATGCGTGTGAGATCCTGTGCGGCGTGGGCAAATCCACCAATCAAAACTGCGCGAGACAGGACAACTTCTGATACAACCATGGCAGCCCCTTCCGAACTCACAGGAATAGGCCACAACATTCTCTCTCGCGTGTCTTTCTGCTTTTCCTCTTGAGGCTGATCCGCATTGATCGACAAAATCTGACTTGCAATAGAGCTGCTTTCAGGGCGAGGACCTGCCTCCTTTGCCTCATGATCCTGGGGCTCAGCTGATTGCTCAACTGCAGGGCGTGCCGATAAAACGGCCGCAGATGCGATGGCCGCCGCCCCAGCGGCTGCAAGCACAGGTGCTGCACTGTCGCCGCCCGTAGTTCGTTGCACGGTATTGGATGCTTCTGAAGAGTGCCCTTGCTCTGCAGCAGCTGCAGGACCCGCTGCGTTGATCCCCCATCGAAGAAAATAGCCCAGAAAGAAGCCCACCACATAAGTCAGCAACAGCAATATAGCAGTTTCAATAAAAAACGGTGGCATTCCCGACAATCCTTGTTAGCGGCAGGTTTCTCGCACAAACTGCATTGCATATGTCAGCTATATTAGCGTTTTTTCGCTGATTGACCGTATACCCACCAGCCTACCGCGATACCAAAAGCAAATATAATTGCAATGTACCATGTGAGTTCAACGATCAAATCGTCCATAATTATCCTCAGTCAGCTTGTTTCATGAACGCAAGCAGGCATAAAATATCAGTTTACGCCTTATTGAACCCTCACATTGAATTCAATGCGCCGGTTACGTGCTCTGTTCTCGAGTGTTGTATTTGGAAATAAAGGTTGTGTTTCACCATACCCCCGCGTTTGCAGCCGGTCTGCGGGCATACCAATGCCAATCAGGTACGACCGCACTGACTTCGCCCGCCTTTCTGACAATAGCTGGTTACTGGCTTTTGATCCCTTCGAGTCCGTATGACTTGAAATTTCTATTATATGTCCTTCGCACACTTTTGGCAGGCTTAAAAGCCGGCCAAGCAGTGCATGATTTTCAGGCGTAATTTGATCACTGCCGACTGCAAATGTGATACGATCGGCTCGCATCGTTGCATTGAGCACTTGCTGGCATTTCTCGCTTTCGATTTGCCATTTTTGTTGTGGAGTGATTTGAGATTTCTGCCCTGCATCCGCAGCCCGCTGCATCTTCTGCTGGCTTGTTTTGCCACTCACATCACGGGATATACTCGTCACATCCCCCACTTCCGGGACAGCGCCAGAAGGGGGTTGAAACGCTAACTTTTCCGCAACAGCCGGCTGACTTGTATTGCTGCTTTCCTGCTTTTTTTCACTAGCCTTATCATCGTGGCGCTCAGGCTGCGATGCAGCTTTTGCTTCTGAACGAGCGGCCTGCTGCTCGGCCCAAAGCATGGCAGCTGATTTGACCTGGATATTAGACCGTGCCTTATAACCCTTTGGGATCCCGGATTTAATTTGTTGCCCGATTGCGGTTTCTACCGCTGTATCTTTGGCCTCCCCCGCCAAGGTCAGCGTCTGGGCAACAATCCGTGCTTCTCCACGGCGCAGTTTGGCCAGCGCTTTCAATGCAATTTCTGCGACTTGTGGCCATTTCTTCGTGCGGTTTGGATTAACGCGAAGATCAACGGACAGTTTGGTGTCAGGGAAAAGCTGGCTGGCAAGTTCAGTCAGGTTATTTTGCACCCCGGAATCTGGAACCTCGCCGGCAATGAGCAAACTTTTATTCTCATTTTTATTCTCATACCGGGCGTACCATTCCAAACTTGGCTCAGGTGGAATTTCCACGCGCAAATCAAGAGTTTCCTGACATGTGCGATTGGCAGCTGCACGCAGTTGCTTCGGTAGCGCCTCGCCAATCTCTTCTTGCCGCGTGACGCCCCTGAGCGTGAGTGTGCTGTCGACAACTTCAAGGATACCTTGGTCAAGCTTTAACAATCCACTCAAACCAGCAAGCGCACAACTAAACCAATCTTCTGAAGCGCCTTTGGCAATAAGCATACCATTGCTGATCACAGCATCGGGGCGCTCTGATCTGATCATCGCAATAAGGCGATCTTGAGCTGCCGCCACTGGCGCATAACCACTAAGCCGGAAATGACCATTCCGAAATTCTATGATACTCTTGAAAGGACGAGCTGTAGAAATTGCAGCTTGTTGGTGTTTAATATCATGCTGCACATCATAAACTGCGGTTAATCTGGTCCGAAGCGCACTGCGAATCTGATCTGCCGTTTCCTGACGTTGCGCAAGACCTGCAAGAGTTAATGTCTTATCTTTAAGGGAAGCCTTGCCTTCTTTAAGCAATGACAGCTGCTCCAAGATGACAATTGCAGTAGCCAACCAATCACGAGGCGCCCCTGTGCCAACGGCCATTTTGTCAACGATGGGATAACTTGCAAACGCCTTCCTTGCCTCTGCCATCAACGCATCGCGAATTTCATCACTTGGCACATAACCGCCAAGAGACAGCTGCTTGTTTTTTAATTCTGCATGCCAAATGTAAGGCGTAATGAGCAGTGCGCCAGCTTTATCGTTGACACGCACAACGCGAGCAGACGCCCTATAATAAGGGGAGCTGTTCTCAGATGCCAGGCCAAAATCTGCATCATTCAAAGGACCAGCATGCTCTTGCCCAAGCACGCTCATCCCAGCTATAGATACCGATATTGAAAATACCACAATCAGCGATATGCTGCTCAGTATCCTTCCCCAAGACATCAGGCCCCAAGACATCAGGGTTGGAACCGTCCTCATGTGTGGCGCTCTCCTTATCTTCACACAACTCACCTTATCTCACATCAAGCAGGGTTAAAGTGAGCCAACAGATCGGGGCTGTATCACTTGTTCTGCTTCTTCTATCCCGTCAAAAGTTTTATTGCCAGCCCGGCCGCCACATGATGAAATTGTCAAAACTGACGGTACAGCTCATGGCTTACCAGTTTCAGCCTCGGACAAGCCTTCAATTCCGTCGGCATTGAACGAGAACCGTCCCTGAACGTGCTGACACTACATGACAGCCGCAGGGTTGACACAGCCATTTTTTTCAATGGCAATACCAGAGATCTACGGCGAATTACAAATTGCAGATTTTATGTCAAAACTTCTGTCACTCTATGTTGGTCAAACATGTAAACAACTTGGCAACATATACGGTAGTCGTGAATATTTATACGGCAATCGCTGACCGTTACTAATATATCACATTCTTGCGGCCTCAGAGACTGACAGACTTGTGGAATAACATAGGCACGAGCCTTGCTGTACGAGAAAACTGCAGACGTATTCTGCATCAAACAATACGTGATTTAAAACTGACCTCAGGCTGCCGTATATCATGTGAACAGTTCGTCATTTCCTGACAGCCGGATCCAGAAAGCTGCATACGGCTCATCCAATGCAGGAGCGCAATATGTATGAAGATTTGAAACTATATATTGACGGTGAATTTACCGTCGGCCAAAGCGGCACTGGCGAGGATGTGCTCAACCCATCCACCAATGCGGTTCTGGCCACCGTTCCCCATGCAAAACATGCCGAAATAGACACAGCGATCACGGCTGCCCGTAAAGGTTTTGCACGATGGCGCAAAATGCCAGCCTTCGAACGCTATAAAATCATGCGCAAAGCCGCCGATTTAATGCGGAACCGCTGCGATGATATCGCTAGGGTTATGACGCTGGAGCAGGGCAAGATTAACGCCGAGGCCAAACTCGAAGTTATGACCAGCGCCGACATCATCGATGTTTTTGCCGAAGAAGGCAAACGTGCCTACGGCCGTATTATTCCCTCACGCATGGACGGCGTTCGGCAAATGGTGCTTGCAGAGCCGGTCGGCATCGTCGCCGGTTTCTCACCATGGAATTTTCCCGTCAGCCAGGCCGCACGCAAGATCGGCGGTGCACTGGCGGCAGGCTGCGCTATCATTATTAAGTGCCCGGAGGAAACACCCGGATCACCCATCGGCCTTGTGCGCTGCTTTCACGAGGCCGGCCTGCCCGCAGGCGTACTCAATCTGATTTACGGCGTACCGTCAGAGCTGTCCGAATACCTGATCCCACATCCTGACATTCGTAAAATATCCTTCACAGGCTCAGTACCGGTCGGCAAACATCTGGCAGCCTTAGCTGGCGCTCACATGAAACGCGCGACTATGGAACTTGGCGGTCATTCACCGATGTTGATCTTCGACGACATCGATGTTGAGCATGTCGCAGCTTTGACATCAGCACTGAAATGGCGCAACGCCGGTCAGGTGTGCATTTCACCAACACGCTTTTTTGTGCACGAAAAGATCTACGACACATTCGTTGCCAGATTCATCGACATTGCCCGCAACCTCAAGGTCGGAGACGGCATGACCCCAAATAGCCAAATGGGGCCGCTCGCCAATGCACGGCGCATCAATGCCATGGAAGCGATTGTCAGCGATGCTGCAGACAAAGGGGCCACAATTGCGACCGGTGGCGCGCGGATCGGCAACCAGGGCAATTACTTTGAACCAACCGTACTGACGGATGTCCCGCAAAACGCGCGCATCATGAGTGAAGAGCCCTTTGGCCCCGTCGCTATAATGTTGCCGTTTAAAGACACCGACGACGTTCTGCAGCGCGCCAACAAACTCCCGTACGGTCTCGCAAGCTATGCCTTCACACATGACACACGGCGCGCCGCAAAAGTTGCGGACGCACTTGAACATGGCATGGTGTCCATCAATCACCATGGCCTTGGTGTACCGGAAACGCCGTTCGGCGGCATCAAAGACTCTGGCTATGGCCATGAACAGAGCATCGAAGGCCTGCAAGCCTATATGTCATATAAGTTCGTCAGCCAGCTTGGATGACGGTAACTACTGAAGGTGACGTTGTGCGTCTCATACTCCTATTCGCTCTTATGCTCATAACATACGCCGTCCATGCGCAGTCGAATCCGTTCTGGATGACGGACAATGAGCTGGTGGCAGCATTTGCCGGTCAATCAATGCCGGACATTACGGCAATAACCGCACCTTCCAGGAAACCTACATGCGGAACAATCGCCTGGAATACACCGAAGATGAACGCAGGAACACCGGGAAGTGGTCCGTGATTGCCGGCACCTTCTGTACAATCTACGATTCCATGCCGTTGGGTGGCTGTTTCCGCGTTCATCGTGCGAGCGCGAACTGCTATGAGTTTTACTTTCAAGCGGAGGACGAACAGACAGCACGGGATCGCAAGCGCCAGGGCCGCCCATCATGGACCGCGCAAGCCTGGCGGAAAGACGCAATATCCACCTGCTCAGACGTGCCCTCCGTGTAGCTGGATCAAGCTGAAATTATCCAACTCTTCGATCCGCTGTCACCTTCCCCGTCTTCTCAAGCACGGCCTGCGCTTCCTTTAATTCTTCATCAACGCGGCCAGATTCCTGGCTGCATGGTTGCTTCACCAGGCCGGCGATCGATACATACAGGATGGGCGTGAGGAAAAGCGTGAAACAGGCTGCCATACCCAACCCGCCAAACACAACCCAACCAATTGCAGCGCGCGCCTCCATACCCGGGCCGCCGCCCAGGATGAGGGGCAGTCCGGCCGAAACCATCGTCATTATAATCGGCCGGAACCGCACAAGCGAGGCCTCCCGCGCCGCCGCCAAAACCGGTTTGCCCCGGTCGCGCAACTGGTCGGCAAATTCCATCATCAGAATGGCATTTTTGGCCATAATGCCAATCAACATCAATACGCCGATCTGGCTGTAAATATTGATTGTTGTCCCCGTCAAAGCCAGCGCAAAAACCGCGGCGCACATGCCGAATGGTACTGTCAGTAATACTACCAGGGCACTGGTTATGCTTTCAAATTGCGCAACCAGAACAAGAAAGACAATGATCAGAGCAATGATATAGGTGAGGCTCACACCATATTTGGTTTCATTGAGCGCTGCGGCTTCATCCAGCAGCAGCAAGCTAATTCCTGGCGGCAACTCACGGCCGGCCAGCTTTTGAATAACATCAACCGCCTCGCGCAAAGATGTCTCATCCGCCAGCCCTGCGAAGATCTCTACCGCACGGCGCTGACCATGGCGGTCGAGTTCCGCGGCCACCGCATATTCCCGGAATGTGACCACCTGTGAAAGCGGCACCAATTCCCCCTTGGCAGATGGCACAAACAGATTGCGCAAATCCGTCGGATCATCGATGGTTCCTTTGGTTGCCTGCAGAACAATAGGCACACGGTCATCATTCACGATCAACTCAGCCACTTTATCGGTATCAACAAGTGATTTGATGGTCGTTGCCAGCGTTTCGATGGAGACACCAAGATCCGATGCCCGACGACGATCAATGCTGACCGAAATATGAGGTTGAGTTGCGCGAAACGCCACGTGAATATTGGTGAGTTGCGGCGCGCGCATCTCAAGCACCTGGACGAACCGATCGGCAACACCGGCAATGCGCTCATAATTAGAACCAGTAAGCGCGAAACGCAATCTACCGCCGGCACTGCGCAGACCAAGGCTATTTCCGCGCCATACGCACACACGGGCACCGGCAATCTGCGCGAATTTGCTATTAAGCGTCCTGGTGATCTCCTCTTCCCCAATTTTGCGCTCGGCCCAATCCTTAAGCGGAGCTTGAATATAGCCACGATTGATATCGTAGCGCCCTGTAAGGGAGTACAACATCTTGATGGTGCCACTATCAAAAAGTGGTTGCAGAATATTTTCAGCTTTTTCGACCTGGCGGTCCATCTGATCGAGACTAATGCCGTCAGGTCCAAGCAAACTTATTATAATCATGCCGCGATCTTCCTTCGGCACCATTTCCTCGCCAAGCCTCTCATACGTGATTGCAGCACCAATAATAACGATTACACATGCACCAACGACAATCACAGGTGCATCCAGAATCCGCTCCAAGACCGAAGTGTAAACACGTCGAATGGAGCTTCTTTTCCCTGACAATAAACTCTCAGTCGTTTTATGGAGACTGTGCGGTGCGCTGAGCAGGCGCGACGCCAGCATCGGCACCAGCGTGAGTGCAACAAAGGATGACAAACAAACGGCAACCGCTAAAACAAGACCAAACTCGCCGAACAGGCGCCCCGCTGTTGAGGGTAAAAATGAGATTGGCGTGAACACGGATACAAGCGTTGCCGATGTCGCAATCACAGCGAAAAAACCTGCCGGGTGCCTAAAACGGCCGCGGCACGCGCTCTGGCTCCTTCAGCACCCAGGCGTTGAATATTTTCCAGTACAACAATGGCATCATCTACCACCAGGCCAGTTGCCAGAACCAAAGCCAGCAAGGTGATCAGATTAAGCGAAAAGCCGAGAAGCCAGATTGCCGCTACGGTGCCAATCAGTGCCACGGGGATTGCCACCGCCGCAATCAGCGCCAAACGCAAGCTGCCAACAAACAGGGTAATCACAGCCACAACGACAGCAACCGACATCAGCAGGCTGAGCAACACCTCATGAATGGCGCCGCGAATAAATACTGCATCATCGGACGTGATCTTAAGCACGACGTCCTTGTTACGCTGATTAAGATCAATCACTAACGCCCTAATCTCACGCGAAATTTGCGCAGCATTGGACTGTGCGCGCCGGATAAGGCCAAGACTGACAACATCGCGCCCGTCAAGACGTGCAACGCTTTTGATGTCAGCTGGTGAAAAGAGAACATGTGCGATATCGCGAATGCGCACAGGATCGCGCACCATCAGAGCCTCAACTTCTTCCGGCTGTTTCACAGAGGCATCTGCACGAATAATGACATCCTGATCCGTTGATTTGAAGCTGCCGGCCGGAATGTCATATTTGGCCTGCTTGAGAACCTCTATAACATCGCTGATGGCTATTTTATGGGCCGCGAGCCTCATTGGATCGATCACAACCCTGAGCACGCGCTGCCGATCACCGAACATCGCAACATCAGCCACCCCGTCGACCGACGTTAAAGCAGGAACAATTTCGTTCGTGACCTTGCGGCTGAGCTGGTCAATGGCAAGCGCCTTGGAATAAACCGCAAGGCGCATGATAGGCTGGACATCGGCATCCGCCTTGATCACAACGAGGTTTTCAACACCGTCCGGCAGTTCACGCTCGACACGGCTCACAGCCTCACGCACATCGTTGGCAGCCGTGTATCAGATCGGCGGATGGACGGAACACAATACGAATGCGGAAGTTGTTTTCCTCGCTGGATGAACGCACCTCGGCAACGCCGTTAACACGCGCTACAGCTCTTTCGACAACACTGGTGATTTCGGCATCAATAGTCTCAGGTGAGCCGCCAGGAAAATTTGCACGCACCGTGACCGTAGGGCGATCAACATCGGGAAGTTGCGCACTTCAACGCCAAACAAGGCACTGAACCCTGCCACAATGATAAGCAGATTGAGCACAGCCGCCAAATAAGGGCGGCTCACGCTGATGGCGGGTAAATCATTCGCCATAGTGACGGTTGCAGCCTCCCTGCTATTTTTTGCTTCAGCGCTTATATCCTTGGCAGCATATCCTATTGCTGCGTCGCGATACCGGCCGCCTGCAAGTGCGCATTAAGGCGGCCAAGACGGTCTGAAGCAATGCGAACGGTCATTAAAGTACCTCCGTCATCTGCCGGGCCGGCAGACAAGACGTGCGCATTTTCATGCAGCCAGTTGACCAACCGGCCAGCATCAGGTGGCAGCATAATATTCAGTTCAACATCATCTTTTGCAAACCATTCAGCAATGGCATGGCACAGCTCAGAGAGCCCCTCGCCACTGACTGCCGAAACAAGATGCGCCGGAGACTCATGCCGGCCAGCCTCCAGGCGGAGAATTTCAAGCTGGTCAGATGAAATCATGTCAATTTTGTTCCAGACCTCGATAATCCGGCACTCCGGCCCGTCTACGACAACATCGAGTTCGCCAAGCACATGTTCCACATCAAGGCGCTGAGCCTCGGTTTCGGCATGATGAATATCACGCACATGCAGAATGAGATCTGCCTCAACCACCTCTTCAAGCGTCGCGCGGAAAGCTGCCACAAGCATGGTCGGCAGATCGGAAATGAATCCCACCGTGTCGGAGAGGATAACCTCGCGCCCGCCATCCAGCGCCAGAGCCCGCATCGTTGGATCAAGGGTGGCGAAGACCTGATCCTTTGCCAGAACCTCTGCGCGCGTCAAATGATTAAAAAGTGTGGATTTACCCGCATTGGTATAACCGACGATCGCCACCACCGGATAAGGCACTTGACGCCGCCCCTTGCGATGCAGCTCACGCGTGCGCGCGACCTTAGCCAATTCGTTTTCAATCTTGTTGATTCTGGCCCGCAGCAAACGCCGGTCCGTTTCAATCTGCGTTTCACCCGGACCGCCAAGAAAACCAAAGCCACCACGTTGACGTTCCAGGTGGGTCCAGCTGCGCACAAGACGGCTGCGCTCAAATGTCAGGTGCGCAAGTTCCACTTGCAGGCGTCCTTCGCGTGTACGTGCTCTGCGGCCGAAGATCTCCAGGATCAAACCGGTACGGTCGAGCACTTTGGCATGCCACGCACGCTCAAGATTGCGCTGTTGAATGGGACTTAAAGCATGATCGACGATCACAAGCTCCACATGCTCATGTTCAATGACGCATGCCAGCTCTTCGACTTTGCCCGCTCCTATTAATGTCGCGGGCCGCGGCATCTGAACATTTACAATCGTTTGATCTGCCACATCAAGGTCAATCGCCTGGGCAAGCCCGACAGCTTCTTCCAGCCGTTCATCAGGCGCATGCCCCGCTACCGGTTTGGGTTTGCCATCAAGCCCTTGCTTTCGATGGCTTGCAACGATGGGGACCACAACAAGAGCGCGCGTTGATTTACGCGCGGTTTCAAAGTGATCTGTTGCCGCCTTGTCCGGCTCATGTTCAGATATTTTATCTATCGCCAAAACTCCGGAGTGCTTCGTCACCCTTCAAGTCTTTGAAACAGTCCCTAAACAGGCAACCGATACTTGACGGCATACGCCCGATTAATCACCATCATCAACGCCCATAAGATTCACTGGCTGCCCCGGCATAATAGTTGATATGGCGTGTTTATAAACCAATTGCGAGTGCCCGTCGCGGCGAAGTAACAAACAAAAATTATCGAACCATGTCACAACGCCCTGCAGTTTGACACCGTTGATGAGAAAGATCGTAAGAGGCGTTTTTTGTTTGCGCACATGGTTGAGGAAACTGTCCTGGAGACTTTGGGCGCGTTCAGCCATTGTTATTATCCATTCTTCGCCTGTCTTTATTCCCGGATGTGTGTTGATCGCCGGGTTTTATACTCGTTAAAGTATATTAACGCGTTTGGATGACAAGCTTAAGTTGAACTTGGATGCAGGAGTGTTACACAGGGTTCATTTCTGCAACGCTGTGAAATGCTTCACGCAGCTTGCGTGTGATTGGTCCAGGGCGGCCTTCCCCTATTATTTGATCATTGACCTGGACAACGGGCATCACTAAAGCCGTCGCCGATGTAATGAAAGCTTCCTGCGCCTCTAAGGCCTCATCTATGGAAAATTCACGCTCGATAAATTGTAGCTGAAATCTTTCCGCAACCTCGATTAAGGTCAAACGCGCCACACCGCTTAAAATAGATGTGTCGACCGGCCGTGTCAGCAGTTCGCCTTTGTCATTGATAATCCAGGCGTTACTTGATCCCCCCTCGAGAACCATACCGTTTTGGTTAACAAACCAGACCTCTTGAGCGCCCTTCGATTTGGCTTTTTCCTTGGCCAAACTTGCAGGCAGCAGCATGACCGTCTTGATATCACGCCGGGCCCAGCGCGTCTCTTCATGCGTTATGACCCGGATGCCATTTTCAGCAGCTTGTTGCTGCTGGGCCGGATCTACGCTGCGCGCCAGACAGACAACTGTTGGTTGTGTTTCCACATCAGAAAACAAAAAATTTCGTGGGCCTGCACCGCGGGACACCTGGAGATAAACCAAACCGTTGCGCACACGG
This sequence comes from uncultured Filomicrobium sp., assembly GCA_964449195.1. Taxonomy (GTDB): domain Bacteria; phylum Pseudomonadota; class Alphaproteobacteria; order Rhizobiales; family Hyphomicrobiaceae; genus Tectiglobus. Next base: position 11,258 of record CAYUYL010000012.1, on the reverse strand, counting down.
TTACGGCGCACCGTTTCCCGAAGCACGCGCTGCCAGGCGCGGTCTGACATCGGCGCTGTGATGCAAAGCTCGTTTAAGGAGCGTGACAACCTTGCCATATGCCGCGCTTCATCCACAAGGCATCCATGTCTCACTTCGCAAACTTCATAAACGGCATCGCCAAACTGAAAACCGCGATCTTCCGCATGCACACCAGCATCATCGTAGTGCTTGTATTGACCGTTAACATAAATGATACGTGTCATGGCGTGGTCTTCTATTGGCCGCTTGGGAATGAGTTTGAGATGTGCTCTTTCATATAAACAAAGCCAGCTTCAATATAGAAACTGTGTTTATTACCGCCTGATCCAAACAACAAACGCATGTTGTATAAACACAACGCCTAACCTGCCCATACAAGAGTAACTATAAACGCCATGGGACTTTTAGAAATAATCCGGACTGACCTGAAAGAGCTGCTCAACCTCCTTAACAAAGTCTGAACGGACAAACAATATCGCACGATCGCGCGGTCTCAATTCGGTCTCTCCTCTTGGCAAAACATACTCACCATCCCGGACAATAACACCAAACCGCACGCCCTCTGAAATGCCGAGGTCTTTAATCGGCTTGCCGACAACCGGTGTCGTTGCGAGCGCTTCAGCCTCAACAACTTCGCCCGCGCTGTTATTAATTTCGTGAACGCCGCGAATCCGGCCTCGGCGAACGTATTGCAGAATGCGTGAAACCGTAACAGCCCGTGGATTAATCTGCGCATCAACCCCAAACGAGCGCACGACAGAACTGTAAGCAGCACTGTTGAGAAGACACAAACTACGCCGGCAACCCAGATTTTTCGCAAGAACAGAGGTCAGAATATTCGCCTGATCGTCATTGGTCAGCGCAACGAGCGTTTCGGCATTGCGTATATCGGCCTCTCGCAAAAGTTCCTCAGACAGCGCTGAGCCGTGCAAAATAACGGTGCGCTTCAGCTTTTCGGCAATCGCAACCGCCCTCTCGCGACGGCTTTCAATGATTTTAACCCGTACGTTCGGTTCCCGCTGATCAATCGCACGCGCAACAAATTCGCCAATATTACCGCCACCGGCGATCACAATGCGCCTGGCCTGCACTTCTTCATGGCCGAAAATTTTCAGCGTTCGGGGAACCAGGTTTGCAGGAAGTATTAAATAGACATCATCGCCCTGGGCGAGACGCTGATCCTTGGTTGGCAGAAAAAGCTCACCATTCCGCACAATCGCAACAACCGTCGCAGGTAAATCTGGAAATAATTCACGCAACTGTTTCAGTGGGGTGTCAACGACCGGGCATTCCGCGCCACAATTCACGCCGATTGCCAGCACCTGGCCATTCACAAAACTGGCCGTTTCAAAAGCGCCGGGCAATTCAAGACGGCGCAGCACAACGTTGCCAACTTCAATTTCAGGCGAGATGATGTAATCAATGTGCAGGCCCTGCGAGCGAAAAAGCTGGGACCATTCCTTGTTGAGGTAGGTTTGCGCCCGCACGCGCGCAATCTTGGTTGGGATATCAAAAAGCGTAGAAGCGACCTGACACGCTACCATGTTGACTTCATCATGGAAGGTGACTGCAATCAGCATATCCGCGTCACGCGCCCCAGCCCTTGCCAGCACATCAGGATGTGCGCCATTGCCGCACGTCGCGCGTACCTCCAGCATGTCATTGGCACGCTGCACAAGTTGGGCTGAAGAATCGATGATAGAAACATCGTTTCCTTCTGCCGCGAGGCGCTCAGCAATCCCCAGTCCAACTTGACCGGCACCACAAATGATTACACGCACAGGCCTAAACCCTTCGAAAAAAATACGTTTGACCTGGCTCCAGCTTGCTTATCTGATTGAGACAAAATGAACACATCCGGCTCTAGGTTTGTAGAATATTACAAAGACACGGTAGCTTTATCGCATAAGCCCGTTTCAATTTTGCAAACGCAGTGCGCTACGACCAAGCTTATTCAAAACATATGGCTCTCCCTCGTGCCATGTATACATCTTTAGCTCAGGATGTAATTGCAAGTGGTGTTTATGCTAGCCTTCTATGAAATGTGGCATTATAATAGAAGTGATTCGTTTTTGGCGCAGGTCATGTGCGCGTTATAATCCACGGCGCCCCTACCACAAACTGTTGACCAGGGACCACCATGACAAAAAACGTTCAACCTTCCGATCTCGAATTTGCTGCGTTGATTTCGAGTAAAATTTGTCATGACATTATCGGGCCAGTCAGCGCCATTCACAATGGCTTGGAAATGATGAGCGATGATCAAGACCCATCCTCACATATCTGTGCGCTTGACGTTGTACGAAATGTTACTGAGCAAGCATCTGCACGACTTCAATTCGCACGCTTCGCATTCGGTGCGGCGGGTTCAAACAGTGCCCAAGTGGAACTGGAAACCGCGCGCGAGATTGTTCAGAGATTGGTCGGCAATGGTAAAAAGCATCAAATTATCTGGAGTGATGCAAAGCCCGGCCCACTCTCCAAAAACCAAATGAAACTATTGCTTAACCTGATCGCTTGCGCCATAACAGCGCTTCCTCGAGGCGGTATGATTAAGGTTAATGCCGTGCAGATTACTGGGAACCTCACATTTGCACTGCTTTGTTCTGGAAAATCCGCACGGCCTCCGCAATACCTCAATGAACTTCTGGATAACAGTGAACACGTTGAAATTAATGCCTTATCCGTACAGGCTTATTATGCCGTGCGCCTCGCAAATGAGACGGGTATGAGGCTGTCCATTGACCGGCATGGCGATGATATTCAACTTACAGCTGAAACGGCATCTGTACGCACGTTAAACCAGCCGGCCTTGTAACATTTTCAGCCGTCCGAGTCTGATCTCCTGACCAACTCTTCTCAACGGATCAGCAGTCAAAGGCCTGAACAATACACGTTAAGTTAGAGAAGGTGGCGATGTGAAGGGCAGACACTGTGCCCCCTCCCTGGCCATGCGTGCGTTCTTAAGTGCCCAGGTTACGGATGGAAAAGCAAGTTCCGTCCAGGGCAACTGGTCCCAGGCAAACAGCTCGACTTGTGAACGACCACCGGCTAAAAGCCGGTGGCTTCCTGTTACGGCTAAAAGCCGGATTGGTCCGCCATTCGGCGGACTGGGTGCCCGAAACAAACTTGGTCTTTTGACGCCTCCGTGCCGCAAAATTAGGAGAAACAAAAGATCAATAACGAAAAAGCTCTCCTCTTGATCCCATGCCGCCTAAAGGCGTGGGGTTTACGGATCCCCTATAGGGGACTCTAAACTTTCAGGACCGGGGGCGAATACAGGCTCATCAAGTGTTGCCAGATGCATGATATGCACCTGGCTAATATGCGTCAGACTGTAGATGGCCAGCACATCATCTATTTTGATGCGGGCGCACGCTTCTTCCTGCGCTTCCCGTTGCGCACCTTCCGCCACGGTCTCCCCATTTTCAAGATAGCCGGCAGGCAAAGTCCATAGCCCGATACGCGGCGCAATTGCCCGCCGGCACAAAAGGATATGATCATCATGGTACACGACCGAGCCGACAATCACCTTGGGATTTTGATAATAAATGAAACCATAGCCGGAGCAGACGTCACGCTCATGGCTGTCACCCTCCGGCCGCCGGCGTACAAAGTTTTCGAGATCAGCTGGTTCTGTCATGGAGTTTGAAACGGCTTTTTGATTGATTAATCTTCATACGTCATCTCACATCAGCCAGACCAGAACACTTAATAAACGACTCTTGCCGCAATAACTTGTGCTCCAGGTGCAGAGGTAAAACGTAATCAAGCACATGCAATTGTATCAGGAGGATATAACATCATGTGGCTGAGCGGTTTATTCACGTTAATCTTTGCTGTAGCTGCGTTTACTAACGCAGGGCAAGCCAACGCGGCATATACGACGCTTTCTGTTACCTTTGAAGAAAGTGCTCCAAAAGACATCTTTACAATCCGCAACACGGGAAGCTGCAAGACAGGCGCCTTGTCTTTAAGCATTGATTTATCATCGTCAAAAAGTGGACTGATTTTTGACCCCACTGCAAGCGGTGCTGGCGTAGAGGTTTTTCAGCCACTTGAGATCCAACGCGGGCAAAATCTGGTTACATCTGTCAGCGACGTCCGCGATGGTGATAGCAAGGTAACATTCGCGTTAAAATCATTAAAGCCTGAAGCTGTCGTATCTTTCACGGTGGACGTGGACGATACACTGCGCCAAAGCGAACGTGGTCAAACGATGATTTCAGGCTCTGAAATGCAGGGCACAAGCGTTCTTATTACGCATGGAAGCCAAACCGTACTGAAATCTGTTTTTTCCGCTGAGGCCACCACATTCGTAAAGCGCGTTCCGTGCGTATAACCAAGCATACGCCTATTTCAAACCTGGCGCTGAGTGTGCGGCGTTTATGCGGGAGGTCGTCGTTAGGGGCTGCTCCGTCTCAATAAGCCCCTGGCTTGACAAATGCTCAACATGGGCCTGCACAGAAAGTGATGCTGCTTTCACCAAACGCACATCAAGGCCTTTGTAGACCTGGCTTACAACATCCGCGATGGAGCAGCATCCCTTGCGGATCGCATTTAAAATCGCTTGCTCGCGCACTTTGCGATGCAAAAGGTAAGCTTTGGTAAAACGCTTCGGCTTTTCAATCTGGCCACCATGCCCCGGATAATAAACACTGTCCGCGCGATCCAGCAATTTCTCAAGCGATGCCAGATAGTCTCCCATATGGCCCTCCGGCGGAGCAATAACACTGGTGTTCCAGCCCATGACGTGATCGCCTGAAAACAATACACCGGTGTTGTCCAATTGAAAGCACAGATGATCCGGCGCATGTCCCGGTGTGAAAACCGCGGTGAGCGCCCAATCACTGCCAGAGACCCGGCCTCCGTCGTCAAGTTTGATTGCAGGCGTAAAGACGTTATCATCCGTTTCGCCGCTTACCGGGCTGCTGCTGCGCGCGCCGCGCCCGTATCCGCAAATGGCAGCATCTGTTGCCTGGACGAGGCGTTTGGCGCCGTCAACATGATCACGATGGGTATGCGTAATTAGAATGTGCGTTACCCGCCTTGCGCCAACCGCCGCCATGATGGCCGCAAAATGGTTATCGTCTTCCGGCCCCGGATCGATCACCGCAATGTCCTCTCCCTGGCCAATAATATATGTGTTTGTCCCCTTGAAGGTGAGGACGCTGGGATTATTGGCAACGATCCGCTGTACCCCCGGCGACAATGTCCTTGGTTCACCGTATGCGAAATCCATTGAAACTTTGAAATTAAGATCAGACATGTGCGCCTTTAAAACTCATATTATAATTTTTCAGACTGGTAACTTCAGCATGCAAACGCATAACTTGCAAAGCTCACGCAAAACTCGAACAAGTAAATTCAACTGATGTGATTATGATATGTATGAACTCACGAGGCGATGCCAATAGCGCATGGCCAGGGCATGTCGTCAATTACCGCGCGGCAACAGACGACACGCCCTACGCACTACCGATCAAAATACCGGCTGCAAACACCAGCGCGCCGCCGAGAACCACCTGAAAAGCCGCCCTGAAAAACGGCGTTTCCATGAACTTGTTTTGTATCCAGGCAATTGCCCACAACTCAACGAAGACGAGAAAGATCGCTAACGATGTTGCGGTCCAAAAATCCGGGATCAGATAAGGCAATGCGTGCCCCAATCCTCCCACCGTTGTCATCACACCGGATGCAATGCCACGCTTGACCGGCGACCCACGCCCTGACAATTCACCATCGTCAGATGCTGCCTCGGTAAATCCCATAGAAATGCCGGCACCAACAGACGCCGCCAGGCCGACAAGAAATGTCGTCCAGGTATCCTGCGTTGCAAAGGCGGTTGCGAAAATAGGTGCCAACGTCGACACTGAGCCATCCATAAGACCGGCCAGACCCGGCTGTACCCAGGTCAGGATGAACTGCCGCCGGGCAATTAGATTTTCGTTTTCGCGCACGTCGTCAGGCACATGCTGCTGTTCAAGCTCTTCTGCAGCCGCAATATGGCCCGCCTCGGCGGATGCCAAATCACCCAGAAGTTTTCGGGTATCCGCATCCGTCGTACGAGCTGCGGCTTTGAGATAGAAGGCCTGCGCCGCGGCTTCCATATTCGCCGCTTCCTCGCGCATGCGCTCAAGACCGAGGTTCTCAATAAGCCACACCGGATTACGCGTGTAAAAGCCAGCCACATGCTCACGGCGGATCAACGGTATGGTATCGCCAAACCGGCGCTGGTGCAGCTCTATCAACTGGCGCCGGTGGTGATCCTCTTCCTCAGCGACCCCATCAAATATTTTGGCCGAGTTTGGATAATCTTCGCGCAAGCGTTCAGCATAAGTCCGATATATACGCGCATCATCCTCTTCTGAGGAAATGGCAAGCGCGATAACCTCCTGCTCGCTGAGATCAGAAAATTTACGCCGGTGTGAAAATCCAGGTATCATATCGGGCTCCAATTGGAACGGATCTGCATTTTGAATTTCATTTCACGATATACAATGATCTTTATCGTGCAAAGCACCATTAAAAAAGGGCGCTGTAACAGCACCCTTCTGGTCATTCTTTATACGTGCCTGAAGTACAAGTCACGTTATGTCAGCGCAGCTCTTATAGACTTGCTATTTCAGCTGCCGTAATTCTTTGCGCAGCGCTGTGTGATGAGCTTGTTGGTTTCTTTAACCATTTCACTGTGGAAGAGGCCGAAATTATCTTCAAGCTTGGCCGCCGTCCAGATGGCGCCTTTGATCAGTGTTGGCGCTTCAATATTGGAAACGTTCAGCCAGATCTTATCAACCTTACCGCCCTTGAAAGACATTTTTGGCGCGGCATCAACATTAACGTCGGTAATACCTTCACTACGCTCGATCTTGCACTTAAAGGTATGCTTATCAGCGACAAGATCGTAAGACGGCCTTGTCATAGCATCAACGATGGCCTGACGCTTCAAGTTTACATTGATGGTGCAACGCGCATCGCCAAACGTCCAGCTGATCTTCTTTTCCTTGACACCGTCAACAATCTGAGACTTTTCCCATGTGCGGCCAATGTCACACTTAAGATCATCGCCAGCGGTTTCCTTTTTCAGGACGATCATACAAAGCTGCTTTTCGCAAGCCTTCATCTTATCCCGGTCATCAGCAGGTGTTTCCAGAGCACTGGCAGGCACTGCAGCCAAAAACACAAGACCTGCAAGTTTGCCAGCGAGACCGGCTTTTGCCAAACGGTTCAACATTCCAAAGTTCCCCTCAATTGTTGTTTAAACCCCCAGGTGCGCATAGCGCCTCGGTTCTAAATACGTCCTGAGTATGGCGGTGAAAGAAAATGTATCCGTCTATTATGGCTTGTGGATAATTTTGTCAGATATTTCAGTCACCCTTGACATGCCAAACGTCTTATTTGTCGCGTGTCGTTTCGCGTGTATGGTTAGAGGCAGCAAGCATTGCCACCATAGCATGCCTCAGCTACTTAGGTCTTTATAACACATGGGCTTCGCCGCAGGAGGATTTGGATATTATGAGTGTTGATACGTCTGACGGACATCCAGCCATGGATTATGAAGAACACGTCCGGACTTATGAGGGTTTTTGGCTGTTTACAAAAATTGCTGTGATTGCAACGGTCGCCATACTCGTCGGCATGGCCTATTTTCTTTTGTGAGCTCCATCGTTGCTTATTAAGCTTTTAAACGAATAGATATTGAGCGCACGACGCTTGTATGCAAAACGTCGTGCGTAACTTCCGCTTTTATAATGCAAAAGCAGCTCCTGATAGGTTGGCTCAGCGTGTAAGCTTGATCCACTTCAGAAGATTATTCACCGCAAATCTTTTGGCTTAAGCCCGGTTCTGGCAGGGCAGATAATGATATGGTTACAATCGCTATAACCGCTGAAGATGCGCACGAACCACGCGTTGCCATCTCGCCGGAAAGTGTCAAAAAGTTTACCGCGCTTGGATGCCGTGTTGTTGTACAGGCTGGTGCAGGTCTGCGTTCACGTTTTTCCGACGAAGCTCTGGAGAAACAAGGCGCCGAAATTGCAGCCACGGCAGACGCCGCATTGCAAGACGCCGACGTCCTCCTCAAGGTCCGCCGTCCCAGCGCCGAAGAACTTGCAGGATTAAAGCAAGGCGCGGTTGTTGCAGCTCTTGTTGATCCTTATGGCGATCGTGCTGAATTGGATACCGCAGCAGCGCATGGAGCCACGCTCTTTTCCATGGAATTCATGCCGCGCATCACCCGTGCGCAGTCCATGGACGTTCTGTCATCACAGGCTAATCTCGCAGGCTACAAAGCCGTTGTTGATGCTGCCTCTATGTTTGAGCAGGCAATGCCGATGATGATGACGGCCGCGGGCACCGTTCCTGCGGCGAAACTTTTCGTGATGGGAGTCGGTGTTGCAGGTCTTCAGGCGATTGCTACAGCCCGGCGCCTCGGTGCGATTGTTACGGCCACCGATGTGCGCCCAGCGACCAAAGAACAGGTGTTATCACTCGGTGCAAAGTTTATTGCCGTAGAGAATGAAGAATTTTTGCAGGCGCAAACGTCCGCAGGTTATGCCAAAGCAATGTCGGAAGATTATCAGCGCCAGCAGGCGGACTTGATTGCGTCTCATGTTCAGACACAGGATATTGTCATCACAACCGCGCTGATACCAGGCCGTCCGGCACCACAGCTTATTTCAAAGGCCATGGTTGAAAGCATGAAGCCAGGTTCGGTTATCATTGATCTGGCAGCAGAACGCGGCGGCAACTGTGAACTGACAAAAGCGGGCGAAACCATTGATCACAATGGCGTGCGCATCACCGGCCCGGTTAACCTTCCAGGCACGGTATCCGTTAACGCTTCCGCACTCTATGCCCGCAACTTGCTGACATTCGTGCAAACGTTGATTGATACTGAGACCGGCTCGCTCACCATTGATTGGGAAGGCGAGATCGTCCAAGGCACGCTGATCGCCAAAGACGGCAAGGTTGTACATCCAAGCTTGTCAACTGAAAACGGAGAGTAGCATGCGCAATTTACGAGCAGCTGTATTCGGAGGCCTGTTGTTTGCCAGCCTCGCAACACCTGCGCTGGCTGCTGGCGGTAGCGAGGTTGATCCCGCCATTTACCGTCTGATGGTCTTTGTGATTGCAATTTTCGTTGGCTATTACGTCGTTTGGAGTGTGACGCCGGCTTTGCACACGCCACTTATGTCGGTCACCAATGCCATATCCTCAGTTATTGTTGTTGGCGCATTGCTGGCTGTTGGCGTCTCACTTGCAGCATCCGGCAGCTGGCTGGCAAAAATCTTCGGTCTGTTGGCGCTGATCATGGCTTCGATCAATATCTTTGGCGGTTTCCTTGTCACGCAACGCATGTTGGCCATGTACAAGAAGAAGGACAAAAGCTGATCCGGACCTCTATATCTGGTCAGGCATATCTGGTCAGACTGCGGCACTCCCGCGAACCGGCAGCTTAAGGCGAATATTTATCTCCAGGTAACACCACATGTCACCGAATATTATAGCATTGTTTTACCTCGCTTCCGGCGTGCTGTTCATTATGGCGCTGCGCGGTCTATCAAGCCCGGAAACCTCACGCCAGGGCAACTTTTACGGCATGCTGGGCATGTCGATTGCCGTGGCGACGACATTGCTGGAGCTTGATGCACCGGGCGATATGACAACCTGGGTTCTCATTATCGCAGGTATCGGCATCGGTGGCGGGATTGGCGCTGTCACCGCACAGCGCATCCCAATGACCGCGATGCCAGAACTGGTTGCCGCCTTTCATTCACTCGTCGGCCTTGCCGCTGTCTTCGTAGCCGCAGCCGCCCTCTATGCGCCAGAGGCCGTTGGCATAGGAGCCGTTGGCAATATCTCACCGATCAGCCTTCTTGAAATGTCGCTCGGGACCGCTATCGGCGCGTTGACCTTTACCGGCTCAGTGATCGCGTTTGCCAAACTCTCCGGCCGCATGTCCGGGGCACCAATCATTCTGCCATCGCGCCACGCCATCAACGCCGGCCTGAGCCTGCTTTTGGCTGCTCTCATCTACACATTCTGTTTTTCTGCAGATCCAACAACGTTCTGGGCCATCACCATATTGGCGCTCGCGCTTGGTGTGCTGATCATCATACCGATTGGTGGAGCGGACATGCCCGTGGTGGTGTCAATGCTCAATTCCTACTCCGGCTGGGCAGCTGCAGGCATCGGCTTTACTCTAGGGAATATTGCGCTCATTATAACCGGCGCGCTTGTAGGCTCCTCCGGCGCGATCCTGTCCTACATCATGTGCAAGGGCATGAACCGGTCCTTCATATCAGTCATCCTTGGTGGCTTCGGCGGTGAAACGGTGGGCGCAGCGAGCGCCGACGGCGTCCAGCGGACGATAAAGCAGGGTGCCGCTGACGATGCCGCCTACATCATGAAGAATGCTTCTAAGGTCATCATCGTGCCCGGCTATGGCATGGCCGTTGCGCAGGCCCAGCATTCGCTTCGTGAAATGGCTGATACGCTCAAAGCCGAAGGTGTTGAAGTGAAATATGCCATTCACCCTGTTGCCGGCCGGATGCCAGGCCACATGAACGTACTGCTCGCCGAAGCAAATGTGCCGTATGATGAAGTCTTTGAACTGGAAGACATCAATAATGAATTCGCCCAGGCAGACATTGCCTATGTGATCGGCGCCAACGACGTCACCAATCCGGCGGCGGAAGAAGACCCATCCTCACCGATTTATGGCATGCCGGTTTTGCAGGTCTGGAAAGCAGGCACGGTGATGTTTAACAAGCGCTCTCTCTCATCCGGCTATGCCGGCATCGACAACCCGCTGTTCTATCGCGACAACACCATGATGATCCTCGGCGACGCCAAAAAAATGACCGAGGAAATCGTCAAGGCGATGGACTGATGAGCTTTGGCTTTCTTGCACACACAAACAGCGTGCCGTGAAGCTCTCACCTGATGACCCGGATACATCCTCTGAAACTCAAGATTTTCTCGGCTCTTACCAAAACCCTGGTCATTCCGGCATTTATTGCCGGAATCCATTGCCCAACAAGCGTAGTGTCCGGGAAATGCGCACGTCGCAAAACTTAAGCCGGTGCCGCCAGAAAAGCGTTTTCCCGTTTGGATAAATGGTTGCCGGTGACAAGCACCGGCATGACAGACTTTATGTTTACGGCCGGAGAACGTTGTGAATTCTCCACCGGCTAAAAGCCGGTGGCTTCAAAAGCCGGATCGGTCCGCTATAC
>CAYUYL010000011.1:0-23574 GCA_964449195.1 uncultured Filomicrobium sp. | reverse complement strand
GAGATCCGCAACAACGCGCCATCGCCGCCCCTTTCCGCGATTGGGGCATCCCAACAGCTCAGGCCATTACCGAAATCAGGCATGCCTGTCCGGACACAGTCTTAGTGGCATCCGGCGGCCTTCGTCACGGCCTAGACTGCGCACGTTCAATTCGTCTCGGTGCTGACATCACCGGGCTGGCTGCAGGCATTTTATCAAATGCAGTTGACAGTACCGAGGCGCTGATCGCCCAGCTGGAAACAATCATCACGCAGTTACGTATCGCCTGTTTTTGCACGGGAAGCGGCAATCTGGCTCAACTGCGTACTGCACCACTTGTCAATCCGCCTGCGTACGTCCAGTGAAGAGACCCCCGCAAATAACGAGGCAGATCAATGGCACATAGGAATAACGCATCAGAACCAAACGGTGATATAGCAAATGCGGACAACCTGCGCCATGAAAGTCCCGGACGACGCGCTATTGTCATCGGCGCCGGTTTTGGAGGGCTTGCCGCCGCACTCAGGCTGCGCGCCAAAGGTTACCATGTCACGGTGCTTGAGCGTTGCGCACAGGCGGGAGGCAGGGCACAAGTCTTCGAACGCGGCGGCTACCGCCATGACGCCGGGCCAACCGTGATTACGGCAAAGTTCTTATTTGCCGAACTTTTTGAACTGTTTGGTAAAAAGCATGAAGACTACGTTGAATTTGTGCCGCTGAAACCATGGTACAGATTTCGTTTTCCAGATGGCGATACCTTCGATTATGGTGGCACGCTGGAGGATACTCTGGCTGAAATCCGGCGCATTGAGCCGCGCGATGAAGCTGGCTACCTCGCGCTCCTGGAACATTCTAAAAAGCTGTTCGATATCGGCTTCACGGAACTTGCAGACCAGCCGTTTCACGATCCGCTCAGTATGGTGCGCCAGATCCCGCGCCTGATCACGCTGCGTAGCGACCGCACAGTCTGGCAGCTTGTGTCAAAATATCTGACCAGCGATAAAATCCGTCAGGCCTTCTCAATCCAGCCGCTGCTTGTTGGCGGGAGTCCTTTCGAAACGACCAGTATTTATGGCCTCATCCATTATTTGGAACGCGAGTGGGGTGTATATTTCGCCATGGGCGGCACCGGTAAACTCGTGCAGGCACTGACCACGCTAATGTCTGAGGAAGGTATTGACCTGCGCTGCAACACAACGGTTGACCAGATCATTATGGAAGGTCGCAAAGCGACCGGCGTTCGCCTTGCAGACGGTGAAACATTACCGGCTGACGTGATTGTCACCAACACCGATCCGCTGCACCTGTATAAGAATATGCTGCCGCAGGATAAAATAAGCAGCCTCGCCAAGCTCAAACTGAGGTCGCGCAAATCCATGGGACTGTACGTTCTTTATTTCGGCACAGACCGTACCTATCCGGATGTTGCACATCATACGATCTGGCTGGGTGAGCGCTACCGCGAACTGCTGCACGATATCTTCCACCGCAAAGTGATGACAGAGGATTTCTCACTCTACGTACATCGCCCCACCGCAACAGACCCGTCATTCGCACCGGAAGGCCATGATTCCTTTTACGTCCTTTGTCCGGTGCCCAATCTCGACGGCAATGTCGATTGGAAAATCGAAGGTCCAAGGCTTCAAGAGCGAATTGTCGACGCCTTGGATGAAACCATGCTGCCGGGCCTGAAAACACATATCCAGGAACCGTTTTTCATGACGCCAGAAGATTTTGCCCACGATTATCTGAGTGTTTCAGGTGCCGGTTTCTCTATTGCGCCGCATTTCACACAATCGGCGTGGTTCCGCTTCCATAACCGCGCCGAGGGGATTGAAAACCTTTATCTGGTTGGTGCCGGCACACATCCGGGCGCCGGTCTTCCCGGCGTCGTGTCATCCGCGAAGGTGATTGAGCGGCTTATTGCATAATTGAGATAACGTCCATATCAACAACGCTCATTCGTACGCTTTGATAGATAGGAAGGAGGACCAAATGCAATCTGATCACTCCAACTTTCGTACACAGGCGCTGCAAACCAGAGATTGCCCGACGTGCGGCGAGCCGATCAGCCATGTTGCTAAAAAATGTATCTTCTGCGGTGAGGTGGTGGGCTTCAAATGGTTCGGCTTCAGGGGCAAATCTGCCTGGGACGTTATGAGCCTGCTGATTATTCCGGTGGTGCTGGCTGCCGGTGGTTTTTTGTTCAACGCAGCAGAATCAGAAAGGCAACGAATACAGGCCGAGGCACAGGCGGAACGTCAGCGCGAGATTGAAGCAGACCGTATGCGCGAGCGCACAATGCAAGCGTACATCGATAAAATGACGGACCTTCTCCTGACAGGCAACCTCAGCGACGCTGCCAAACGCAGTCCGGGCGTGGAGAGTATTGCGCGTTCCAAAACGATTACGACGCTGGCCCAACTCGACAGCGAACGCAAACGGCAATTGCTTCAGCTGCTACTCGAATCAAAGCTTCTCACAGGTGAGAAACCTGTTGTCTCACTCCGTAATGCGGATTTACGTCTAGCAAACCTAAAGGGAGCCAAGCTTGATGGCGTTGATTTGTTTCAAGCTTCTCTCAACGGCGCAAACTTGACCGGTTCGGCATTGCGCACATCCAATCTGAGGCAAGCTGATTTAAGCACTCATGAAAATGGCAAACGCACGCACTTGCGTCATGCCGACTTGCGAGGTGCCTTTCTGCGCGGTGCCAACCTGCGTGGCGTATTGCTCGACAAAGCCAACCTTCGGGGCGCAGACCTTTATGAAATTGATTTGAGAGGCGCAAGTCTCAAGGGCACGGACCTGACGAAGACGGTCATGCTTGGCGCTCAGTTTGACAAGGAACAGTTCGCAGACTCAATTCTATGTGACACCGTCATGCCCAATGGCAAAAAACAAATGCGTGATTGCGCCAGCCAACCCGGTGTAGCGGTAATTGCCAAGTCAACTGAACAGTCAGTTGTTGCACCTGCTGCGGATCGCACAAGAAGCCAGGAAAGTGTCCAGGTCGGCCCTCAAGCTGACCCATTGGCCAAACCAATTCTTTCGCTATCCCAAATTGCCGGAAACTACAGCGTCAAGGGCACCAATCCCGGCACAAAGGCAAGTGTCTACACTGGGAGCGTTGTGCTGAAGATCGGAAACGATGGAGACAATCTCCTCGTTCATTGGAACATTCAGGGTGACGTTTGGGAAGGGAATGGTCAACTCACAAAAGAAGGACTCTTTTATATCATTTATACCGGGAAATTCCCAGGAGATGGTATTTTTTCTCTCAAGCCCGACGGTGCTCTCCATGGGACATGGCGCTCAGCAGGTTCTACCGAAACTGGAACTGAAATATGGACGCGCCGCTAATGGCAATGTTCACATATCATCGTTGTAACAATCAGAAACGGTACAATTTCAAACACCAGCATATAGTCATTGCCTTATAAAGCTGCCAGATGCCCCAGACGCTTGCGCTGGAATTTAGAACGTGCTCCGGCCGCAAACATAAACTTCGTCATGCCGGTGCTTGTCACCGGCAACCATTCATCGAAACGGGAAAACGCTTTTCTGGCGGCATCGGCCTAAGTCGTGCTACGTGCATGCTTACCGGACCACCACGCTTGCTGAGCAATTGATCCCGGCAAGAAATATCGGGCTAATCAAGATTTTAGTAAGATTAGAGAAAATATCGAGTTTCAGCGGATGTATCCAGGTCATCAGGTAAAGCTTGAGATACTTCTGCTCCAGGCTTGAATTACATCACTGGCTCGCCCGGGCTTGGCTTGGGGCCCAAGCGAGGAAGAAGGCGCGCAATGACATGCAACCTGATGCCGAAAAACTCTAACGTTTATCCGCATCGTGACTTTCAGCACCTCCGACCCAGCCGCGATATATCGTTTGTGCTGAAAGTGGCATCCGAAGCATTCCCGCATGGCTGTGGGGCGTATGATCCTTCTCCCCTGCACCGGAAGCAAGGCGCCAAGCCATGAGAAATGAAACAGCACCAAACAAAGCACCTCCGATTGCCTGGCCAAGCAAGACGCCGTCTGCGCCCATCATCTGAGAACCGGCCCAAACGAACGGAATTGTACCAACCGTCACACGCCCCCAATTTGCGTATGTTGACCAAAGCGGACGCCCAAGATTATTAAACGCCGCATTTCCGATAAATTGCGCACCGCTAAAAACAAAGAATATCGCAACAAAGGTTGCAAAGAAATTGAACAGGGATGCCGCACCGTCGCTGGCACCAAACGCATGCGTTATTGCATCTTTAAAGATAAAGAGCGTTAAAGAGGCGAGCAACACTACACCGATCGATAATAGAAGTGCATCGCTAAGGGCACGGCGAACGCGATCGAATTTCTTCGCCCCGAGATTCTGGCCGATCACCGGCCCGACGGCACCCGACAGGGCGAAAACGATGCCGAAGGCAACGGGAATGATGCGCCCAACGATCGAAAATCCGGCAACCGCATCGTCACCAAATTTGGCCATAACCGCAACGACATAGGCATTGCCAACCGGTGTGGCAACGTTAGTCAGAACAGCCGGGGCCGCGATTTCGATAATACTACGGATATCAGACACAAGTGCTGACACATCCACCCGTCCTAACATTCCGCTCTTCCAGATGATGCAATATGCCGCCACGGCGAACACGGAACATCGTGCGCCAACAGACGCCAATGCAGCGCCTGCAATGCCAAGATCTAATCCAAAAATAAGTATAGGATCCAGAATGGCATTCACAAGTCCGCCAATTAACGTCGACATCATCGCCAGCCGTGCGGCTCCAACAGCGCGCAAAGCTCCGCCCAGGGCCATGGCCACAGCAAGAACAGGCATGGTTGGAATAATGATTGCGAGATACAAGCCGGCCAGTTCATGTGTCCGGCCTTCGGCTCCGAGTCCCGTAAGCAAAGCGGGTATGGCCAACCAGACAGCACCTGCGATGGGAAGCGTGACCGCGATCGCAAATAAACTAATATGGACTACGTATCGCTTCGCACGGCTCTCCTGATCAGCACCGATAGCTCGTGCCACAAGCGCAGCCATCGCGATCGCCAGACCGATACAGACAGACGTTGTGAAGAAAAGAATAGACCCCGCGTATCCCACAGCGGCTGCCAGTTCTGTTTCTCCGAGAAGGCTCAGAAAATAGAGATCAACAAGGTCAACAACGAACAGCGCCATCATCCCTGTTGCAGCGGTTGCCGTCATCACTGAGATATGCCGAAGAACAGAGCCTTCAACAAATTTTGCATCTGCCATACCTGATCGACCTCTGTTTGAGATACGGCTACCATAGGCCGGATCGAATTATGCCAAGCATCTGCATTGCGGCAATTAAAATTTCAGAAGGATGGCTCCCAGTTGTCATCAGTGGGCAAGACATTCTTGTAGATCTGTGCCTGCCCTGGAGCAACAATAAGATCTTTAACGTCAGATTGCCATTTGAAGAAATGCGGCGTTTCTTTATGCACCGCTTGAGCTTCGGTGGATCTGTAGACCTCGAAGAGGATGAACGCAGACGGGTCATCATCGGACTGAAGAATGTCAAATCGGATAATTCCGTCTTCTCCCGAATGCTGTAAGCCGCATTCTCAGAACAGGCCGCTATAAAAGCGTCCACGCAATCCGGCTTCACTTTGATGTTCACCTGCGCAATTCTCATGGTCCCGCCTCTCTCAAGTGCGATAGTATCGCTGCATCATAGCATGATGCTTGCGGCTATCCTATAATGTGCCTCCTCACTCTCGACCCAGGTAACGTGGTTAATTGGCTTTTGTGCTGGACATCAGATGTTCAAGCACAATCTGAGCTGCCCTTTCGCTTGGCGTACCACTGGGCAAAGCCAGGTTGGCTGCGATCTTGTCAAGTGCAACGAGTTGCTTCTCGCGCGCAGGCCCGCTATCGAGGATATCAGACATGGCTCCGGCCAGCGCATCCGCGTTGCAATCCTCCTGAATAAACTCCGGGAAAACTTTTTCACCAAGCACAAGATTGGCAAGCACAATCGTTTCGGCCGTCACAAGAAATTTGAGCCGCGCAGCAATCGGGTCCACACGGTATCCGACAACCATCGGCGTACCCACAAGTCCAAGCTCAAGCGTAACCGTGCCCGACGCTGCGAGCGCGGCACGTGCCAGACGGAATGCCGTGAACTTGTCTGTTTCGCCATCCAGCATATGAACGCGCACAGGCCAGCTGGATGTACGTTCCGAGATTTCATCGCGCAAATGCGAAACCGACGGGAGCAGGACTTCCAAAGTGCGCCCCTGCCCGGTTAGCTTGACAATTGTATCTCCGAAGACATCCAACAGACGCTCAACTTCCGATGATCTGCTCCCTGGCAGGACAAGCACGGGCGTGGCTGCGGGATCAAGCTTCAGACGTATGGCAAGCGCCTCAGGATTAAGACTTTGTATCCACTCCAAGCGCTCAATTAACAGATGACCGACATACGTGCACGGTGGCCCCCCGAGACGCGCATGCGCTTCTGGTTCAAAAGGCAGAAGCGCCAGCAGATGGTCAACGTAGGGTTTCATCTTTCGTGCACGTCCTGGCCGCCAAGCCCACACCGTCGGACTAACGTAATCAATGATCGGAATGTCAGGGCGTTTTTTGCGAATGCGTTTGGCGATCGGGTGCGTAAATTCAGGGCTGTCTATAATGACAACAAGATCGGGATCAGCCTCAAGCGCCGCATCGACGGTCTGATAGACCCGCCGCACAATCCTCGGCAGCTTAGGCAGTATGGATAACGGTCCCATAACGGCAACGTCTGATAAAGGAAAAATACTCTGTAAACCGCGCTCTGCCATAAGCTCACCGCCAACGCCGGAAAACACGATAGGATGCTCAGAAATCTTACCCAGCGCGTCCATCAGCTTACTGCCGATTGCGTCGCCTGAATGCTCCCCGGATACAATAAAAATCTTGAATGTCATTCCGATACCAACACAAAAAGGCCGAGACGATCGGCATGGATAAGAAATTCAGGCGGTATGCTTTCCGGTTTGTTGATCGCAATGCCAGCAAAGCGCGCTTCAACCAGAGCTTCAAGAGATTTTTGATCCCCCATTTCAGCAAGCGACGATAGAACGAGCACACCCTGGCTTTTGCGCTTTCGCCGGTCTCCCCACTGACGCAGCTTTGTGGCACGCACAATAAAAGCCTCCAATGGCTCGCCAGCATTGACAGCCAGAATGTGTTGCCGCGCCACAATAACAGCCGCCTGAGTTGTATGAACAGAAACTGTTGCCACAGCCATTCGGCCTTTAACAGCATCGAGCAATTGCTTATGTGTAGCTGCATGGCGTGTCAGACAGGCAAAACTTTTATGATTTGCCGCCGCTTTTTTTGGCAGATCCGCTATATCCTCTATAACTGGAAAGCCGAGGATAGAAACGCTATTTTGATTTGCCAGTTCAATGGTCGCTTCCCGCTCTGCAATCACACTGCGTCCAGCCTCAACAGCAATTGTTGCGATGCCGGCTTTCTTACACGCTGCAACTGTAGCAATACCGATTGTCGGCAAATCAATCCGCAGTTCCTGTCCGGGCTTGGTTGCCTTGATCAGAGTGCCGTCTGCCACCGCTTCACTCTCACCGCCCGCCTCCGCCAGTCTGCCCAACATAGCATCTGTACCATCTACACCCTCAATCGCGATAACCTTTCCATCGCGCACAACAACGGCCTGGCCAATGTCAAAAGAACCAAGCTGACGGATAAGCTCATATCCACGTGAGACATCCCGCATACTGCTTCCAGCAACCTCATCGCCAGTTAATCTTCCCTCACTGGCAAGTAACTCAGGCGCGACATCTGCTATGCCGACAACCACAAAATCCTGGCGCTCGAAAAAACCGATAACGCGGCGCAATACACCATCATCACCTCCCCGCAAGAGAGAGAGAATTGTACGCAAATGGATAAAAAAACCGAGATCAAGTCGTAATCTTGATAAATCCGGCCTGCTTAAGTGACCTGCGATCACCAGACAACGACATCTATGATGCCGGAACAACCCCAGCATCTGGCCGATTTGTCCAATGCTAATACGGTCGTGAGGGTACGCAGATATCAAAGACGAGGCATTTGCATCTATGGCAAGCAGATAAACCTTATCACCACGGCGAGATATTGCATCGGCAATCTCAACAGGCACTTGGCCACCACCGGCGAGTATGCCTATAGGTTTGGTATTTGATGGAGAGGCAGTCACGGCAGATCATGAGTTATCGTTGTTGCGGGGCGTGCAAAGTGAGCGCTTGCCGCCAGCACGGATGAACTCAATAATCTCCTGAACAATGGGATGTGTCCCATAAGCATCTGCCACATCTTCCGCACGCTCCTTGAGAGTGCCTTCGGCTGCGAACAGCAAACGATACGCGCGCCGCAAATCATGGATATCTTCACGCGAGAAACCACGCCGTGTCAGACCAACAATATTGAGCCCCGACACATAAGCCCGATTCCCCAATGCCATGCCATAAGGTATGAGATCATTTTCAAGCCCTGACATACCACCAACGAACGAATGGGCCCCCACACGTGCGAACTGAATGACAGCCGCACCGCCGCCAATAATAGCAAAATCGCCAACCTCACAATGGCCAGCCAACATAACATTGTTTGAAAAAATCACATTGTGACCGATGATGCAATCGTGACCAACATGAGAATTCGCCAAAAAAGCGCAGTTATTTCCGATAACCGTTTTCAGTCCACCACCCGCTGTGCCGGGATTCATGGTTACGCCTTCACGGATCATGCAATTCTCACCAATCTCAAGGGTTGAGGCCTCTCCCTTATATTTGAGATCTTGCGGCTGATGACCGATCGAAGCAAATGGATAAATATGCGCACCGGCCCCAATGGTTGTGCGGCCGGACAGAACAACATGAGATACAAGCGCACTGTTCGGTCCAACTGCGACATCACCATCAATGATGCAATAGGGACCAATTCTTGAACCTTCGCCAATCCTGGCATTATCATCGACAATAGCGGTTGGATGAACCTCAATCTCAGCCATGCAAGTGTGCCGTTTCTTCGCTGTCGACAATCATAGCGCTGATTTCCGCTTCTGCGACAACTTTGCTGTCCACTTTCGCCTCGCCGCTGAAACGCCAGGCACGGCCACGGCTACGCAACTTACGAACATGGAAAAAGATCTGATCGCCAGGTACCACTGGTTTACGGAATTTAGCGCGGTCAATACCCATAAAATATACAAGTTGAGGTGTGTAGTTTTCACCTAAATTGTGCACGCATAGAGCGCCCGCCGTCTGTGCAAGACCTTCAATAATCAGAACGCCGGGCATGACTGGAAAATCGGGAAAATGTCCCTGGAAAAAAGGTTCATTTATCGTCACATTCTTTACGCCAACGGCGGATTCGTCACGATCCATATCAAACATGCGGTCGACGAGCATAAACGGATAACGGTGCGGCAGAAGTTTTAGAAGCTTGGCGATATCCGCTGTCGCCAGTTCCTTTCGTTGTTCGGGGGCGTCGTTCATATTTCATATTCTCCGTCTGAGATTGCAGCAGCACACTATGTTTATTATTACAACCTTAAAAGCTTTTGCCGCATCACTCCCCGCCTATGTGCCGCTTTTATTAGCTAAGCGCGCCAAAGTCGCAATTTCGCGCGCCCATTGTTTAAATGGCCGTGCAGGTGTACCGCCCATACGAGCTCCCGCAGGCACATCATTTTTAGGATGGCAGCCGCCAGCAATTTGCGCGCCTGAACCAATTTTGAGGTGTCCTACTGCACCTGACTGCCCTCCCATCACAACAAAATCACCAAGTTCGGTTGATCCGGAAATTCCAGTCTGGCTGACAATCACGCAATGCCGCCCCATCACAACATTGTGCCCGATCTGAACGAGATTATCAATTTTAGTACCTTCACCAATAATTGTATCCTTAAGAGCACCACGATCAATCGTGGTATTTGCGCCTATCTCAACATCATCCTGTATAATTACACGCCCAATTTGTGGAACTTTTAAATGGCCTTGTGGTCCCATGGCATATCCAAACCCGTCCTGCCCAAGACGGCATCCGGCATGGATGGACACACGATTACCGATCAGCGCATGACAGATGGTTGTTTGAGGCCCAATATAACAATCTCGCCCAATATAGCAGCGATAGCCGATCACGGCTCCAGCACAAATACGGCTACCACTTCCGATATGAGATTCGGCAGCAACAATAGCGCCAGCCTCAATTTCCACACCATCTTCAAGAACAGCCTCAGGATGAATGCGCACATCGTCATTGGATGGCACAATCACAGGCTGGTGAGAGGTTGGATAGAATATATGCAGGGCAGAGGCAAAGGCCCGATACGGATCCTTGGCTATGAGTGCATCTGTTGACTCCGGAAGACGGTCAGCAAACTCCTTCTTAATGAGACACGCTGCAGCCTTGGTCGATGTTAAAAGATCAAGATACTTTCTATTACTGGCAAAAGTCAGATCATCGGTATCAGCTTCGTCAATCGGCTTGATATCGGCAATTATTTTATCGCCATCGCTGCCAGAGGGCACCGGCACCTTCAAGGTTTCGCAAATATGGTTGAGTGAAAAAGGGCCGGAACGTTGGAAGAAACCAGGATGCCGCATATAAATTTTCTGCCCCTTCAGATGAATTCAAATCTTCATGTCTGAATCATAAACTTCGTTTTATACCAGCAGAACCAGACAATCACCGATTGAAAATCTGCGCCGCATCTGGCCTTTGAAAAGCAGCAGGCACAATGAGTGCCAGTCGAGTTCGATTGGTATTATTCAATGCTAAAACGTTCGATACCATGAGCAGTCAAGCAGGTAAACGGCTTTGCAACTCAATCACTATCCCATTGTTTTTAGCAGAACCAAATATCAACTCAAGCACATGAAAAGTATGAAGTATAAATAGCAAATAGGAGGAACGTAGTGAAATTCTCAGCGCCTGCTCGCCTTTTGCGCATCTGAAGCTTTCAGCAAGAGCATACTGCTTTGATAAGATAGCAGTTTTGCAATTGCTAACGAGTCTACATCTCTACGCTCTAGTGTTCTACATCAAACGTTTAGGCCCCGGGCGGTGGTCCGCGAGCTTTTGTGAATCTAAACCACAAACAACAACTGACCAGTTTTCCCGCGAAAACACTTCAAGTACGAAGTGTTGAGGTACCGGAGTGTTGGAGTTAGAGCATTAGCGTCTTTCACCCACCAAGCTTCATTGTATAACCTGCCCGCTCCCCCATCTATGAGATCAAGCTATTAGGTGCCGGGCTTGGGATGATCAAACTGGAACGGCAACATCCCGGCATACTATAAGCCCAGATCATATGGGGCCAAAGTCTGCTTCATTACTATAAAATCAAAAAGCGCAGTGTCCACAATAGCACTGCGCTTTTTACTTCGTTGTCTATTTAGATCAACTGACTATAATTTAGAATTTTGTAGCAGCACCAAAGCGAAATCTACGTTCTTCGTCATAAGATTCACTTTCAATTGGAATAGCATAATCGACACGCAGCGGACCGAGTGGAGAATTCCATAGAATGGATGCACCGACCGACGCACGAATTGTATTGTCATCTACGATAGTACAACCGCTACCCGATGAACAAGAACTCTCCGCGCGGCTGCTTGCGCCAAACAACGAACCTGCATCAGCAAAAACAGCTCCAGACATCCCAATTGCTTCAGACACATACGGAAGCGGAAAACGCACCTCAGCCGTTGCACCCCAAAATGTCGTGCCGCCTAGAGCATCGCCCGAATTCTCATCACGTGGTCCCAAACCTGCTTTATCAAAACCACGAACCAGCTCGCCTCCCTTGTAAAAGAGGTCTAACAAGCGCACGCCCTCGTCACCAACCCCCTCGACGTGACCTGCCGTGAAACGCCCAACAAGCGTTATTTTGTCAAACAATGGATAATATGCACGCGCCTCCCCTTGGAAACGTACATATTTCACATCGCCACCAACACCGGCAAAATCAGTTCCAAGCGTAAGATACACGCCACGGTTTGGACTTCTTGGATGATTGCGCGTGTCAAAGCGAACACTACCACCAATCAAGGACGTAATTTGTTCCCCTTCAGCATCTTTGATTGCAATCGACGCATCATTCTCAACATCATACAACTCATCGCGCTTTAGACGATAGTGAGTTGAGAGCCAAATATCCTCTGTTAGCGGAAAGCCCAACCGTAGATTTGCACCTGTCGAACGGCTCTTATATGAAGACTCATCACTAAGATCGACCTCCTTATGGAAGAGATCAAAACCAGCAGATAAGTTTTTATCCAAAAAGCGAGGCTCGGTAAAACTTAAATCAATCTGGCCTCTGCTCAAAGAACCACTAAGCTTTAATCTAAGGAATTGACCATTACCCAAAAGGTTTCGCTCTGTGATAGAGATATCACCAATAACGCCTTCACTGCTTGAGAAGCCACCACCAAAGGCCAACTCACCGGTAGGCTGCTCTTGCACAATAAAATCGATCACAACACGATCTCGTGAAGAACCTGGCTGACGGCGCACACTAACTTGTTTAAAGAAGCCAAGGTTTTTCAACCTGTCTTTGGCACGCTCAACCATAAGAGGGTTGTAAGCATCACCTTCAACAAGACGTATCTCACGGCGAATAACATGATCTTTGGTGCGGCCATTACCGACAACGTTGATTCGTTCAATATATACACGCGCGCCTTCGTCAATGATGTAGGTCAAGTTAATGGTGCGCGCCACTGGATCACGATCTGCTCGAGGGCGAACGCGGGCAAAAGCAAACCCCTGCTCGGCAGTTGCCAAAGTCAGTTTTTCAACTGTCTTATCGA
Source organism: uncultured Filomicrobium sp. (assembly GCA_964449195.1). Classification (GTDB taxonomy): domain Bacteria; phylum Pseudomonadota; class Alphaproteobacteria; order Rhizobiales; family Hyphomicrobiaceae; genus Tectiglobus. The sequence goes on along the minus strand of CAYUYL010000011.1, from coordinate 10,747 downwards.
TACTACCCGCATTATAGATGCTTCCGGACAGCGTCAGAATTGAGCCTTCAAGGGTCTCAGGACGCAACTCAGGCAATACATTCTCAACGCGAACGTCTCCAAATCTGTAAAGAGCCCCCTCGTCAACCGTAAACGTCAGGAAGAACCCCGAACCATCACGCGCAAGCTCCGCATTTGCAGAAACAATACGCACATCAGCATAACCATTTTTCAAGTAGTACTGACGCAGTAATTCGCGATCAAGTTTAAGCCGTTCGGGATCATAGACACCACCACTTGTCAGGAAATCTAACCAACCTGACTGTGTTGTCGAGATAATGTCGCGAAGTTGGGAATCTGAAAAAACACTATTTCCGACGAAATTAATACTCTTAACCTTCGTCGCATTACCTTCATTTATTTCAAACACCACATTAACGCGACTGTCTCCAAGCTCTATAAGCTGTGGGTTAACAGCAGCTGCGAAACGGCCCTGACGACGATAAACGTCCACAATGCGTTGTGCATCAGATAAGGCACGGGCACGCGTATAAACGGAACGCGATTTAAGACGAACTTCTGATTTCAGCGCATCCGTATCAACTTCAGAATTACCTTCGAAAGCAACTTTGTTGACAATCGGGTTTTCGACAACGTCCACAACAACGACCGATCCTTGCGGGGAGATCGTCACATCAGCAAAGAGGCCAGTGGCAAAGAGGGAGCGCAATGATGAATTCACAAGAGCATCATCATAGCGGCTACCAACACTGAAATCTAAGTAAGATCGAACCGTAGCAGCTTCAACACGCCGGTTGCCAGTAACATCGACACGGCGAATGATTTGTTGAGCGTGCGCAACACCTGAAATGCCCGTGAAAGATATTTGCGGGGCAAAGCCTATTAAACCAGTCCCCAAAATCATACTGAGCAAGAAACGCTCGGAAGTCTTCAATAATGACTTTGGCATATTGCCATGGCCCTCTCTACCGAAATTCCCCCTTGATAACGCTTACTCTCCGGCTTGAGCACGCGCACAAAGATCTACGACTCCGCAACAAAGCAGCCTGTTTCCCACAGGTCGAAAGAACTTTGACAATCATTTATTAACGATTCAGCGCAAACATTGGAAGTGGCAATAATGCTTCACTGGGATTGATTCTCTATCGGCGGTTTCTCAAACCAGCTTTTGACAACCACGCGATCGTTCCATGTTGAAAACAGCATCAGAGCAACAACTAAGGCCAGGCCAATCCTGAATCCGAATTCCTGAGTTCTTTCGCTCAACGGACGGCCGCGCAAGGCCTCTATTGCGTAAAACAAAAGGTGGCCACCATCCAGTAATGGAATGGGGAACAGATTAATCAAGCCAATACTGACAGATACAAATGCAATGAATTGAATGATATACTCAGGTCCAAGCTGTGCCACCTTTCCCGAAGCATCGGCAATCCTGATCACACCACCTAATTGATCGGCAGGCTGGCGCTGCATAATCACATCACCCACATATGACAACGTCTGTGTAACAATGGTCCATGTTCGATGAACGCCAAGCCCAACAGCTTCAATGGGCCCCACGTCTTTATATGAAACCTTGCTGACCTCGGCCGAGCTTTGAATGCCAATAATCGGCCTTTGATGCTTGCCGGCAATGCGATCCACGCTCTCTTTCAAAACCGGTACGACTGTTAGAACAATCTCTTGTCCTTCACGCTCGACGACAAAATCGAGATCACGGCCAGGACTTGTAGCAACGTATTGTTGTATGTCGCCAAAGCTTTCAATGGCGCGGCCATCAATACTTAATACCAAATCACCCGCCTGAAAACCGGCTTCAGCAGCCGGTGTGCCCGGAACCACGGCACTCACGCGCGGCTCAATGGAAACGGTCCCAAACGTCGCGAACATGATCGCAAATATCACAATCGCGAGCAAAAAATTGGCAATCGGCCCCGCGGCCACAACGGCTGCACGTTGCCAAACTGGTTTGGAATGAAAAAAACCTGCCCGATCCTGATCAACCGGAGCTGTACCTCCGTCATGTTTTGAAGCAGAGCTGGTTGGAACACTGGCCGGATTTTCGTCATCAATAAACTTCACGTAACCGCCAAGAGGAAGCAAGGCCAGGCGCCAGCGTGTTCCATGCCGGTCATTAAAGCCATAGATTTCACGTCCAAAGCCTACTGAAAACGCTGCGACTTTAACACCACACCACCGCGCTACAAGGAAATGCCCCAATTCATGAATAACAACAACAACAAATAGAACGAGCAAAAATGCTAAGAGAACAAATAAAACATCGCCAATCCCGTTTAACAAACTTAAAAGCAAGTTCATTGTGCCGCCATCCTCATTCCGGTTATGTTTATCGCGCTTCAAACACAGTTTATATTTTGCTAATCAAGTCTCGTGCCAATAGCCGGGCCTCATTATCGACGCCCCAAACGTCGTCAATGCTATGAACGGGCGCGAGAAGGTCCCGTTGCGCTGCCATATCAAGACATTTTTCAACAATTTTGGGAATCTCTGGAAACCCAATCTCCCTGGCAAGAAAGGCGGCAACCGCACATTCATTTGCCGCATTTAGGATATTTGGTGCCGAACCACCTTTTGCCAAAGCCGACATAGCGAGTTTCAATGCGGGAAACCGCTCCAAATCCGGCGCTTCAAAGGTCAAGGACTGAAGCTCTACAAGATCGAGTGGCTTTGTGGGTGCCGCCATACGCTCCGGCCAGGCCAGACAATAAGCAATCGGCGTGCGCATATCCGGGTTGGCCATTTGGGCAATAACAGAACCATCGCAAAATGAAATAAGGCAATGCACAATCGACTGGGGGTGGATGATGGCCCCCAAACGTTCTTGATTTATGGAAAATAAATAATGGGCTTCAATCAATTCAAGACCTTTATTCATCAACGTTGCAGAATCAATTGATATTTTTGCGCCCATCGACCAATTGGGGTGGCGTATGGCCTGTTCAGGCGTCGCCTCTGCAATCTGTTCCGCTTTCCAGTTTCGAAACGGTCCACCAGATGCCGTGATGATAACCTGCTCAACTTCATTCAAGTTCTCACCGCGCAAAGCCTGATGAATGGCTGCATGCTCTGAATCAACCGGAAGCAGTTCCGCACCGGATGCATCAACCGCGGACATAAAAATATCACCGGCCGCCACCAGGCATTCCTTATTCGCAAGTGCAACCCGGCGTCCCCGGTGCGCCGCTTCCAGACTTGGACGCAGGCCGGCTGCACCGACAATCGATGCAATCGTGCAATCAGCCGGCCGCGCTCCGGCCTCTAGCAAGGCCGTTTCACCAGCCGCGACTTCTATTAGGGTGCCAGCAAGATTGGATTTAAGATCTTCATATTTTGTTTCATCAGCAATGACAGCCAGCTTGGCATTATGAAATTTCGCAAGCTGTGCAAGCTGAGACGTATTGGCATGTGCGGTCAATGCCTCAACCTGGAATCTATCCCCACTACGCCCAATCAGATCAAGTGCATTTGTACCGATCGAGCCGGTTGCACCAAGAATGCTTACTGTATGAACATCGGCCGCAAGAGCGTCCTGCATTGATCCATCACTGCACTGCATGACTAATGAACATCTCCAGTTGCCGCATAACAGCGTTGAGCTGCAGTCTCATCATTTACAGCGGCGGCGTCCAAGATAAACGTCTGATTTTTGCCCCGCCGCACGGTTTGAGAAACTGTCCACTTATTCCCCAAGTCTAACGCCCCAAGATCAGTGCTTTTGCAGGCGCGCCTTGATCAATCGCAAGGCCAATCATAACTGCAACTGAAGCAGCGACGATAACACCATCAAAACGATCCAGCACACCACCATGCCCAGGAATCAACATGCTTGCATGCCTTAAACCATAATATCGTTTAAAAGCCGATTCGAGCAGGTCTCCTGCCAAGCCAGCCACACCAAGAACGAAACCAAGGCTACTCAACCATGCTATGGAGTTATATCCAAACACTATAGCAAAGAATGCACCAGCAAAACAGCTCGCGGCCAAGCCACCAATCACACCCGACCACGTTTTATGAGGGGAGAGAACCGGCCACAGCCGCGGGCCGCCAATGATTTTACCAGCAAGCATGGCAGATGTATCGTGTGAAGCAACAACAAAAAAAACAAAGAAAACTGCGTAAATCCCGTAAGGCTCATCGTTGCGCAACCAAATCAAGGCAAAGACAGGCGCTGCGATGTATAAAACACCGATTGCGGAAAGAAGACGATGTTGTTTGCAGGACAACGCGGCAATGACAGGTATGCCGGTCAATAACACATAGCCGGCAAGAGCAGGATTATGAAACACAGATGCAATGGCAACAATCGATATTGTTACGATATGAGCAACGTGAACTGCATCAAATGGAATTGATCGTACCGCGCGCCCCCACTCCCAACACATTGCCGCAGCTAGTATAACAGTCAATGCAGCAAATGTCCAAACGCTTATCCATAATGAAACAACTGCAACCCCAGACATCAGGAGTGCCGATATAACGCGCGCTTTAAACTCATCGGAAACCCGGAGCAATGCCATAAAAGTGTTTCCGTTTCAGATTGAATGGCCTCAAGGACGTATTCACATATTTGCCGTGCTTATGGCCAAACAACAATGCCATCTTAAAGATGGCTATTGCGGAACAGGCCGGTGATATTGGCTTCCTGCCGCAGCGCAAACCTGAGATTTAAACCTATATCAGCAAATTCTCAGGTATTCCCGAAAGTGCTGGTAAAAATCACACATGACCACTGCGACACAACCCGCCATAACGGCGATGACGTGATTTATATGTATCAATCGCAGAGCGCAATAAGTCCCTGCCAAAATCGGGCCAGCATTCTTGCAGAAATACAAACTCTGAATATGCGCATTGCCAAAGAAGGAAATTTGACAATCGTTCTTCTCCGCTTGTGCGGATCAACAGATCCGGATCAGGAACACCAGCGGTATGCAGTTCTCCTTCCAGGCATTCAGATGTAATATCTGAAGGAACAAGTTCTCCAACCGCCACCCGGCTGGCCAGACGCTGCGCCGCAAGCGTAATCTCATTTCGCGCTCCATAATTAAAGGCTAAAATGAGATTTAATTCTTTATTAGACTGCGTTAAATGCATGGCATCATCGATCATGACGAGCAAATCCGAATCGATATTCGTCCGTTCGCCTATCACCCTAATCCTGACGCCAGAACTATGAAGGTCTGCAAGATCCCGCCGAATAAAGCGTTTCATAAGGCCCATCAAATCACTGATTTCACCAGCCGGACGCGACCAATTCTCGCTCGAAAAGCTGTACAACGTCAAATACTGCACCTTAAGTTCAATGGCAGCTTTTACTGTGCGGCGAACAGCTTCAACCCCCATACGGTGCCCTATGGCACGAGGCAGTCCACGCCTCTGGGCCCACCTGCCATTACCATCCATGATAATCGCAACATGAGCCGGATTATTCAGGTACTCTTCGTCTTCACTTGTATCAACAAACAATTCCGCCACGGTCTATCTAAATCTCCGTTTAGAATACACTTACATTATGGTTGATCGAAAGTACGTAATATTCAGACCGTATTAATTTCTTGGTCTTTGTTGGCCAAAAGCTTATCAATCTCACCAATCATTTTATCAGTGAGCGCTTGAACGTCTGTGTTGCCTTTTTTGAGCTCGTCCTGGCTGATCTCGCCGCTTTTTTCCAATTTCTTTAAAAGTTCATTGCCATCACGGCGCACATTGCGAACAGCGACCCGGGCCTTTTCAGCGTAACCATTGCCAATCTTAGCAAGCTCCTGCCGTCGCTCTGTCGTCAATGGAGGGATCGGCAGGCGTAGGACTTGGCCATCGACAATAGGGTTGAGTCCAAGCCTCGACTCTCGGATTGCCTTATCAACGGCGGCTACAGAGGATTTATCATACACCTGAACCGAAATCATGCGCGGCTCAGGAACAGATACATTACCAATTGTATTCAGCGGCATTTTCTGACCGTATACGTCAACCATAATTGGATCAAGAATGTTCACACTGGCACGTCCTGTGCGCAGACCGCTAAAATCCTTTTTTAGGCTTTCGATAACGCCCAGCATGCGTTTTTCGAAATCCTTCAATTTAAATTCGCCGGTTGCCATGTTTTTGCCCTCCAATCGACCGGAAATATCTCTATTTTTAGACGCCATTTGTTATAGTCATAAAGAGCCAGGGCCTCCTCATACGCACGGCACATCAAAGGTCATCACAGATAATTCGTGAAGCATTTTCCGCGGCATTCGTGAATTTGCACGTAGCGTGGATGCAAATAGACACAAAAGGACGCATTCTACTCACGCAAATTCAGGTGATCTCAGACATCAGACTGCATGGGCACTCGCTGTTCTAACAACTCTCTTTATCATAGAATGAGCACAACTCAACATCAGCAATTACCAACCCATCATTGTTATATCCAAGAGTTAGCGAATAACCGTACAGCGTGCTTCGCCGCGCATGACTTTCGCAATGTTTCCCGGTTCTTTAAGTGAAAACACGACAACCGGAAGCTTATTATCACGCGCCAACGCAATAGCGGCTCCGTCCATTACCTTGAGATTGCGCGACAAAACCTCATCGTAAGTCAGTTCATTGTAACGCACAGCGTCAGGATTATGCTTGGGATCGGCTGAATATACACCGTCAACCTGCGTTCCCTTGGCGACTGCATCACATCCCATCTCTATGGCCCGCAACGCAGCAGTTGTATCCGTTGTAAAGTAGGGGTTTCCCGTACCAGCTGCAAAAATGACCACCCGGCCTTGATTAAGATAATGCAAAGCCTTGGGACGAACATAGGCTTCACAGACAGTCGGCATTGGAATAGCCGAAAGCACGCGCGCAGGCACATTGTAAGCTGACAACGCATTTTCAAATGCCAGGGCATTCATGACGGTTGCCAGCATGCCAATGTAATCGGCAGTAGCACGCTCCATACCGTCCGCAGCGCCGGCCATGCCACGAAAGATATTTCCACCACCTACGACGATGCATAGCTCTGCACCGGCCTCGGCTGCAACCGCAACATTATTTGCCAGTGTCCGCGCCGTCGGAACATCAAAACCGTACCCGGCCGTGCCCATGAGAGCCTCACCGGAAATCTTTAATAATAACCGCTTATACTGCAGCTTCATAATGCACTAGCTCTCTGCTGTATATCTTACGTATTCTATCTACATCATCCGGGGCCGCCACGCCCCAACACCTCATCCTCTGCAAGAGACGCGCCAACATGCTATTTAATATTTTGGGAAATTAGGCTTAACAAATGGCCATTTGTTGGTTGATATGTTGCGATTTTCAGCAAAAAGGGCCGCCTGCACAAACAGACGGCCCCAATCCGGGCACAAAGCTCTAGCCCGTTGTATCTTAAGTATTGCCCGCAGCAGCAGCCACTTCAGCTGCGAAGTCATCTTCTTCCTTCTCAATACCATCGCCAAGGCCGTAACGAACGAACCCTGTAATTTTAATAGGCGCTCCAACATCTGCCTCTGCAGATTTGGTCGCCTTCTCAACGCACGCCTTGCCATCGATGACAAAAGTCTGTTGTGGCAGCACAACCTGTTGGAAAAATTCCTTGCGCAGACGCCCTTCAACCATCTTCTGTATAATCTCGGGCGGTTTACCTGATTCTTTGGCCTGATCCAGATAAATAGCCCGCTCTTTTTCGATGGCATCCGTATCGAGCTCATCAACAGATAAAGCCAGAGGTGCCGCAGCTGCGATATGCATCGCAAGCTGGCGACCAAAGGCTGCTAGTTTTTCAACATCGCCGGTGCTTTCCAGCGCAACCAGAACACCGATTTTTCCGAGACCATCTGCGACCTTGTTATGAATATAATCAGCAACGATGCCATTCTCTACACTGAGAACAGCTGTACGGCGTACCGTCATGTTCTCACCGATTGTGGCAATCGCCTCTTTCAATTGATCATCCACACTATGCGATTTGTCCGGATAAGGCATCGCCAATAGCTTCTCAACATCGCCTTCAGCCTTGATGCCGAGTTTCACAATGACACGAACCATGTCTTGAAATTGTACGTTACGCGCGACAAAATCAGTTTCAGAGTTTACCTCAACAATCGCGCCCGATTTCCCATCGGAAGCAACGCCGATTAAACCTTCTGCAGCAACGCGATCAGACTTTTTAGCAGCCTTGGAGAGCCCCTTTTTGCGCAGCCAGTCAACGGCGCCATCAACATCGCCTCCCGATTCAGTCAGCGCTTGTTTGCAATCCATCATCCCTGCGCCGGTAGTTTCGCGCAGTTGTTTGACCATGCTGGCAGAAATCGTTGTCATCTTTCGCTCTCTCAGTTACAGGCCCAGTATCTGCTGGCCCCTTGCATGACCCGGTGTGGCAATTAACGAACAGTAAGTTAATAGGCGGATTATCCTATGGATAAACCACGCATTATGGTTTGAATTTGAAGAACGAGGCACGCCACCCTAAATCGCCCCGTCAATACATAACCAATGATTTTTTCATCTAGACTTTGGCAGACTTTGGAGCGACGCAGCATAGAAATCAAACCTCGCCGCATAAATTCTCCTGCATTGGATTTGCATCGCTATGCAAAGCAAGTCAACAATTCGGATAAGTCATATAGCGCGAATTTCTGCCTTTTTTGAAATCAAGTAAGAAAGACGCGATTACACCGCAGCAGCTTCAACGCGCGCCTTCGCAGGAGCGATCCAATTTGCTGATGTTTCTCCCTCGGCCAATTTCAAATGCGCATCGAGTGCAGCAACATTCGCCTCGTCCAGATCTGCAATCTGCCAGAAGTGAAATACGCCTGCACCATTCAAAGCTTGTTCCACACGCGGTGAAATCGCATCGATCAGCTTGAGGTCATCGGGTTCGCCCCGCGGCGCCTCAATCCCTTCAAAGCCAGCCGTTGTTTCCGGCGGAAGCTCCTCTGCCAATGGCGTTTCAAGAGCACCAATATCAATCCCTGCATCTGCAGATGAACGCTCAATGCCATCGATTGCCGCTCGCGCAATGAGATCGCAGTAAAGCGTAACAGCACGTCCTGCATCATCGTTGCCGGGGATCGGGTAGTCGATGCCATCAGGATCACAATTGGTATCTACGACGGCAATAATAGGAATTTTCAACTTCCGCGCTTCGGCAATTGCAATTGACTCCTTGTTTGTGTCGATGACAAACAACAAATCCGGCGTTCCACCCATTTCCTTAATCCCGCCGAGCGATTGGTTCAACTTATCGCGCTCACGCGTAATATTAAGAATTTCCTTCTTTGTGCGGCCCTGGCCTTCACCCTCTAGAATCTCTTCGAGCTGACGCAAACGGCGGATCGATAATGAAATCGTTTTCCAATTGGTTAGCGTCCCGCCCAGCCAACGGTGATTGATAAAATACTGTGCCGATCTCGCCGCCGCGTCTGCAATGGCATCTGAAGCCTGACGCTTGGTGCCAACGAACAAAACGCGCCCACCCTGAGCGACAGTGTCGGATACTTTAACAAGCGCCTGATGCAGCAGCGGCGCTGTCTGCGTCAGATCCAAAATATGAATGTTATTGCGTGCACCATAGATATAGGACCCCATCTTGGGGTTCCAACGATGGCTTTGGTGGCCAAAGTGCACACCAGATTCAAGTAGCTGGCGCAGACTGAATGTCGGCAGCATCAATATGTCCTTTTCCGGTTCATCCGCCACGATCCTGTGAAATTGCCGGCATGATAAGTGAGCAATCACCGGAGCACTCGACAGGGCTTTTTATCCACCGAGCGCGTAGATCGTGTGAGTTTTTAATAGGCACGCATTCTTACACCAATAACGCATTCAATTTCAAGCATAAAAAAGATTAAGCGATCAGCCGCCGCGCAGCGGACTGCGAGGTCTGCATGTACCGCAAGCACTGCACATCGAAATTCAGCGCTCACCGCGCCTTGGTACAAACGAAATTCAAACGTCCTGATACGTCATTGGAAGTAAGACAAAGCGCTAGACTATAAACTGGCTAAGCTTAGACACATTCTTCAATACCAGAGTTCTTATACCACCAATGCGGTTCCGCCGAATTGCCAGATAGTCTTCCATCATCTTTTGGCGGATTTTGGAAAAATTACGATTGCTCACGCCTCCCATGCGCATTTTATAAAGCACTTCAGGGATGTAGATAAACTTTCCTCTGGCTTGAGAGAAATAACGTAATACGAAATCGTAATCTGCCGAAATGCCAAAGCTTATATCATAAGCACCGTAATGCTGATAAACTTCCCGGCGCACATAGAGTGTCGGGTGAGCCGGCATCCAGCCGCGTTTTAAGCATTGCGGATGGAACGGACCAGTGGACCAGCGTCTGATGATACGCGACGTATCCGTCTGGCTAACGTAATCGAGATCACTGAATACAGCTTCAACCTCAGGATCTTCAAATGCTGCAGCAATGCGCGTGATCACCTCATCATGCGCAAAAAAATCGTCACTGTGAATGAAGCCTATAACATCGCCCGTAGAATTTATTATTCCTTTATTTAATGCGTCATGGATACCCCGATCAGGTTCGCTGATCAGCTTCATTCGGTCATGTGCAGCATTTTGAATGGCTGCAAGTGAGTTATCCGTTGACATGCCCTCTATAATCATGTGCTCAAGATCAGGATAAATTTGATTTGCAACGCTCATGATAGCTTCACCAACGGTTGCTTCAGAATTATAAACTGCAGTAATGATCGAGATTTTCAAAGGCACACTT
>CAYUYL010000010.1:0-23624 GCA_964449195.1 uncultured Filomicrobium sp. | reverse complement strand
GCGATTGCCCCGTGGCTCAAAATCAAGGCTGCACGGGGAAGAGTCGTGTAGTGTGTCACAGCACCAAATATTTATGTTAACGGCAGAAGACAAAAAGATTTTTTCAACAGTCAAAGACTTATCGTGTTGCAGTCAGAACGCTTTTGAACGAAAATAGATATCCGGCATATAATTATATACGCTGGCGTTTTATCTTAAAGTGGCTCATCGCGCAGTCAATGCATCACAGCGTGGGCAAGGTGTTTGGTTAGTTTCGTGTTGTAGTATGTTCTATAAGGGTGAAAATCTCGAGTTCGTTACGCCACATCGGCGCCTGAGAGGGCGGCCGTGGTTAGATACGCACGCTGCATCCCGCCGATATTCGGAGACCTTTACGGTGACTGATGACTTGTCCCGCCTCTGGGTTGATACCGACGTTCTGAGCTGCTGCAACAAGGCGTATGACCTTGCTCTTGTGCATGGCGCGGAGGAAGTTGGACCTGAACATTTTATTCACGCAATCACTTTAGTGCCCGGCGCCGTTAAAGTGTTAATCGCGTACAATATAAATGCCATCACGTTGAGGCAAGAGAGCGCCAGCATGATGGCCAGCACCCAGCCTCTCACCTCCACCACGGCGGGCCAGATTTCGCCCTCCAATTCGGAAGAGTTTTTAGGAATTCTTCATCATGCCGCCGACCTCGCGTACGCGCAGCGGTCACCCATCACAATGAATCATATCCTGGATGTATTGTTTGACATGAAAAGCGAGCGGATCAGCCATAACTTTAAACGCCATCATCGGCCTGATTGGTCATTGCATGGAAAATCCAGCGTTTCGTTCGAAGATACACGCGAGGGAGAGCAAAATGGACCGAGCGTAACAGACGACATTCAAAATACCAGGCTTGATGAGCTGGAACGCTTGGTCCACACATTATCGGATGAAATTTCCGACAACAAAGACACTCTTCAAGAGATTCTATTAAACCTAAAGAGTGCAAACGGTACGCAAGATTCTGCAGGCACCGGCATTAGAACAAACGGGCATCATCGAGAAGAAACAAAACCACGATATTATAGTGATGAAACAATTGAACATCTCTATGCGATACAGAGCAATATTGAAGAAAAGTTTGCGAAACTCGCGCGTGGTTGGAACGCCCTGGGGCAGCGCATAGATAACCTGGAAGACGCAGTCGCTGCAGGCCCGCAGACCGAGGTCAAATTTGATGAAAGCACACTCGACAGCGTTATCAAAAATATGGACCGTACGCTGGGTGATAATTTCGCAGCCCGCATAGAACGTCAAATTTCGGAGCTTCTGGATCGTAAGTTGTCTGCTGAGCTTAACAATTCGACGCAGAGTCTGCATAATATTTTAACGAAGGCCATCGAGACACGTTTCGCCAACATTCTGGACGCCAGGCTACAAGCGCTCACCGATGCAACGGATGCCCTGATATCACGCTCAGAACTGGGCGATCTCAAAGCGAATATTGATGGGTTTGATGCCAAACTCAGACACATTGAAACAAATCTTTCCGGATTGCCAACCCGGTTGGCATCCATGCAGCAAACGATGGAGCAAGGCACCACATCTATCGATCTAGCTCCATTGACGCAAAAAATCTCAATTGCAACACAGGAGATCCGCGCTGATCTTGAGATGCTTGAAAAACGCGTCGGAGCCATTCCTCATGTCGTCGATAAAATGGAAACGCGTGTTGATGATACGAACCTTCTTGTCCAGGGCTTTGGAGACCGCTTTGATGAACTTCACAGAACGCTCGCCGACTCAGGCTTGACCAGTGAGCAGGTCCAGATCGCTGTTGACGAAGCAACCAACCGAACGGCTGAAATCTTTCAAACTCAAACCGCCGACTTGACGCAGTCTGTTACACAAGCAACGGCATCACAGCTTAGCGCGGAGAGCGAAAAAGCTGAAATGCGTGCGGCAGACCAAAACCGTATGCTCACAGCAATACTTGAGACCATAACTCGTATCGAGAGCCAAAACGATGAGATGCCAGACACCGCACCGCTCAAAACATCCATTGATGAAATCAGCCGCGAGAATGATGCAACGCGGAATGCGCTCGTTAAAATCAACACCAACCAGCAAACGTTGGCAGCTGCCTTTGATCATTGGGGTAAGGAAACACGCGATGAACTCTCTGGACTGCACAAGGAGTTGAAACAGGCGCGTCTGAGCGAAGAGGAAAAGATGCCCGATCTGACATCCAAGCTCAACACTCTGCATAAGAAGTTCGAAGAACTTCAGACGTCTCTGGCACAGCCACAAAGCATCCGGACACGTTTAAGCATCTGGCTATACGGCACCGATGACTGGTTTGAAGCAAGCTGGGGCTTGCCACCTGATAATATGAGAACAAGAGCCAAGGCGTAAATTTCCCGTTTCAACGCAACCATCCTGCCCCTCCCTACGCTACTCAACGGTATAATTCCGGGCGGGCAGGTGGAAGCTGACAGCATACTTCAACGTGCAATCAAAAAGGCCTCAATCGCGCGGCGCGGCAGCACGATTGAGGCGATCGTTAATCGCGATACCGATGCCATATTGCGGAATTGGCATCACTGCAATACGCGGCGGCGCGGCGGCATCAAGCCTGCGCAGTGCTGCAAAAAGATTGGCCGCAGCCTCGGTCAGGTTGCCAGTCGGACTAAGATTGATGCTCAAACCATTATGCTGTGGAACCGTTGCGCCAAACGCAAGCAACGCTTCATCAGGCTTCGGCTCCAGCACCTCAAGACGAACAGCACAGCGCGGTGCATAGTGGCTCAGAAGCTGGCCCGGCGAAGTTGGCCTGACTGCAGCCTTGTTAGCCCCATTATGAGCCTGCCCTACAAGCGCTTCAATGTCTTCCCGTGTAATACTGCCATGGCGTAAAATTCTCGCCTCCCCTCCACTCGCATTAATGATTGTTGATTCCACTCCATGGTTTGCCTGTCCAGCATCCAAAACAATCGGTACCTTGTCACCAAAATCTGATACGACATGCGCAGCCGTCGTCGCGCTGATATGACCTGAGATATTCGCCGATGGCGCCGCAATCGGACAGCCCGTAGCTTCAAGAAGTTGCCGTGCCACAGGATGTGACGGCATCCGAATGGCAATCGTTGAAAGACCTGCAACCGTCACATCCGCGATGACAGATTTGGCTTTCAGAGGTAAAACCAAAGTTAACGGCCCCGGCCACCAAGCCTGGGCAAGCCTCTCAGCCAATGTGTTGAATTGAGCGATTTGCCTGGCCGCAGCCAAACTCGCGACATGTACAATCAACGGGTTGAAGCGTGGGCGTCCCTTGGCTGTGAAAATTTTGATAACGGCGGCCGCATTGGTTGCATCAGCCCCAAGGCCGTAGACAGTTTCTGTCGGTAGTCCAACCAGATCACCTCTGCGAACAGCCTCAGCTGCCATAAGAATATTTTGCGATACCGGCTCTAGAAGGGCCATATACACCTACCAATACTATTCATTATGAAATATAAGAACCAGTTTGGCGCAATCGCATTTCATTAATGGACCGGATTGCGTCTTCAATCTACAATATATGATGATAATTTAATTTCTCTAATATCTTCTATAAACTTCGCAGCACAACGCAACAACGGCGAAAGACGGCAAAAAACGATGACCTACAAGGCACCTGTTGACGAGATCATGCATACGCTCAAGTCTGTCGTCGGTATTGAGAACCTCATTGACAGCGGCGTTTACGAGGGGCTGGATGTCGAAACTATCCAGGCTATCATAGAAGAGGCCGGCCGGTTTGCTTCAGAGGTTTTGGAACCTCTCAATCGCCATGGCGATACGGCTGGCGCGCAGCTCGCAGACGGCCAAGTGACAACACCACAAGGCTGGAAAGAGGCCTACAGGCAATTTCGCGAAGGCGGCTGGAATGCCCTGCCTGGGCCTGAAGCCTATGGGGGACAAGGGCTGCCCGAAGTTGTCTCCGTGGCTGTTACGGAAGGCTGGAATGCAGCTAACATGGCCTTTAGCCTTTGTCCGCTCTTGACCCAAGGTGCGATTGCCTCGATTCTCTCGCACGGATCTGAAGAACTCAAGGCCCTCTATTTACCCAAAATTGTATCGGGCGAATGGTCAGGCACCATGAACCTCACAGAGACGCACGCAGGCTCCGACCTCGGACATATTAAAACACGTGCGGAGCGCCTGGACGACGGCACCTATAAAATCTTCGGCACGAAAATATATATCACATATGGAGATCATGATCTCTCAGAAAACATTGTGCATCTGGTGCTCGCGCGTTGTGATGATGCCCCAGAAGGAACACGTGGGATTTCTCTCTTTCTGGTGCCTAAGTACCTTGTCAATGCAGACACTTCAATCGGTGCACGTAACGATGTTGTCACGGCAGGTCTTGAACATAAACTTGGCATCCATGCCAGTCCGACCTGCACCTTGAAATATGGCGAGAACGGCGGTGCTACCGGCTATCTCGTCGGCGAGGAAAACCGCGGCCTCAATATCATGTTTTTAATGATGAATGCAGCCCGACTTTCGGTTGGCATTCAAGGCGTGGGGATTGCCGACCGGGCAACACAGCAGGCTATTGCCTATGCACATGACCGTCCGCAAGGGCGCGGGCCTGACGCCGCTCCCGGCACGATGAGCCCCATTATTACACATGCTGACATTCGCCGCACAATCATGACAATGAAATCTCTGACTCAGGCTTCACGGGCCATATGTTTGGTTACCGCACGTGAAATTGATTTGATGCATCGCGACAAAACTTCCGAGGTGCGTGAAAGATCCGCCGCAATTTCCGCACTTCTTACCCCCGTGGCCAAGGCTTTTTCAACGGATATTGCCGTTGAAGTAGCATCTATGGGGGTCCAGGTGCACGGCGGCATGGGGTTCGTTGAGGAAACCGGCGCGGCCCAGCACTACCGTGATGCCCGCATTCTGCCTATCTACGAAGGCACCAACGGAATTCAGGCGATTGACCTGATCACGCGGAAAGTGCCGCTTGGCAATGGTGAGATTGTCAGAACCTATATCAACGAACTGCGGGCCATCGCCGAAGAAATTCATGCGTCGAACAGAGCAGAATTTGGCCTCATGGCGCAGCGCCTTGATGAAGCCTTGTCAGCATTTTCGGATACCTCAAATTATATGATAAAACAATTGGAAATGAACCAGCAGGCTGCCCTCGCGGGTGCAAACCAGTATCTACGGCTGTTTGGCTTGACCGCAGGCGGCGCATATCTTGCCAAAAGTGCGCTGGCCGCAGTACGCGGCAATGCAGACATGCCAGGACCAGCCGAGCCGGTTGTGACAGCACGTTTTTTTGCCGAACAGCTCTTGCCTGCCGCCGTTTCTCATGGTCAGGCTGTTCTAACGGGTGCGGACGTCATGGATGCTGTGACCCCGGAACTGCTATCGGCTTAGTCCATGATAAAATTGCAATCCTGGTTCTTTATTGCCGCCGCAATATTCTGGAGCATAACAACACCGGCTGTTTCGTCTGATCAAGACTGGCTGGCCGCTATGCGCCACGGTTTTCTGCAGGCGATCCAACAGACCGCAAACCAGCACGAACGAAATTGGCACCATGCTGTTCAAACTGTCCGTGCTTTGCCGGAACCGATGCGCAACGTGGCTGCGGCAGCGACTGTATCCGGAGAAGGTCATTGGACATTCTCAAACGGCAAAGGCGAACTTTTCACAGCAGCCAACCGCCGCGAAATGGCCAGCATGACCGATGCGCTTTTCCCAGACGGCGTTGGGCCGGCTGGCTTAACTCTCTACCTAACGCCGGCAGCAGTTTTTTTGCATCATGATCAATTGGAGCATTTACCTGCAGGATCACACTTGCGGTTGGTAACAGCGGAACAAAGCTATCCACTTCAGGCCCACAAGAGCCGGAGCAGCAGAAACGCAAAGTTGGTCATACGCGTTCGCCCGGGTGTTATAGTTGAGCCGTCAAACCGCAAAATATTCGAAGAACTTATCTGGCAGCTGGAACGACCGTTGATGCGGCACAAAATCCGCATGCTTTCGATTGTTGACGGCGGACCTGATGTCTTGCCTGCACAACGATCCAGCCGTTTCGACACGGGAGATTTGCAGACAGACTCCATATCACCGCAGCATCTGCTAGCTGTCCTGCCTTCTCTCTCGGAGCAAATTGCCGTTTTAACAGGCCGAGTGCAAGATAATGATTTGATCATCCGCACTCAAAGCGGCAGGGAAATCCCCCTCGATCTTCAAGCCATACGTCGAATAACCGCCAGACATGACGTCGGCCTTATTCTGCTGAATTCACAAGCCCCGCGCCAGCCCGGCGCACGCAATTGGCTGTTCCTTAGAGTCGGTGTGAATGGCCTTACTGAGGCACTCAACCGCGAAACATTTGCCGATTTTATTGCGTCACTAGCGTTGTCCACAAGCATGGTGGAAGTCCGCGGAGAAATATCACCAGACCATTATCGCGTACGCTTGCTGATAACGCCGGCCTCAACTGGTTCGGCGGGCAGTTTCGTTGGGTTTATTGCGGAATTAGCATCGGAAGTGACGGCAACAGTTCTGCCCGCCACACTGGAGTTGGACATGCCCAGCCGGTCTCGAAGCCAAGAGCTATCCTGGCGCTTCATCTCAGGTGTGCCCGCCCTCATACAAGCTGTGGCGGCTGCATTGTTACTTCTCAGCCTGCTGACCGTCAAAGTGAGTTGGCGTTGGTGGAACTCCCTCTGGCCGCCGGAAGACCGTGAAGATTATGGCTCATGGTTTGGCTATCAGGCTGCCCGGACTGCCAGGCTTATTGCCTTTACGGCCTTATTTTTACCCATTGCAGGTCTACCTGTTTTGATTTGGCAGGTATCGCGGACATTTTACAAACGAGGCCCGCCGACCACCATTCAGACCTAACACCGCCAGGCAAAGATAACGGCGTATCGTTATGCAGCAAATCAGTGGACGATGTTTCAGCACACCCACTTTGAAAAACACGCTTCAGAAGGCAAGCCCCGGCGGACAAAATGAATCCCGCAAAATGTTTTTTACTTGCATTTTCGCAGACAGCTTTGAAAATTTTTTAAGAACACTCTCGGCTGCTGCAGACTGACCCTGACGCATCAGGCATTGAGCTTCCCAGAAGCAGAGTTCAGGTTCATAAACACGTATGCCTGTGTCCGCCAGCACTTTAAGACCGGCGCTCACCTCGGCTCGGGCCTGCTTGATATAGCCGAGCGTGAGATAAGTTTTTGCAGCCTGTGAATACGCCCAGGGCAGAAGCTGCCTGGCACCTGTTTCTCGGTATTTGTCAACTGCAGCATGTAAATTCAGGACAGCTTGCTCCGGCTCACGCCGTGTCAAAAGCGACGCTCAGACAATATCACTCCAGGCTTCCCAATAAGGAAACTTATGATGGCATGCCAATGTTGCACATGCCAAATCCATGGCATGTGCCTCGCGCCATTGGCCGTTTATCTCATAAACAAGGCTGAGCACACCCGCGACGTGGGCACTGGTATGCGAGTGTTGTAAAATATTGGCCTGCCGAAACGCCAATTCAGCGTGCTTCCGTGACAATGCAGCGTTTGCGTTTAAAGCAAGCGCCCAAGCAAGATGCGCATGGGCAAGATCAAGCTGATCAGAGCCATATTGGTGGCACAACACATTGTGACGCTCAAAATCATAGCTGGAAATACACATTTGGAAATTAAAAATCGCACTCGGCAAGTTGCCAAGCAATAACTCTGTCAGTCCGGCCATTCGTACCGCCAGAACCTTCTTGTCATCCTCCCCATGGCGTTCGGCAATGGCAATAAGGCTGCGGCTTGTAAGCCGGGCATTCGCAAGTTCTCCACGTGTCAAATAATATCCTGCCAGTCCCCATTTACCATCAAAGTCCGTCTCACATTGGGAGGGGATATTGTCCGCCGAGGAGTCCAGCCCATGCTGGTACGCAGCCAACACCGCCGGTGAGGCATTACCATGGACGGTGGCCAATTGCGTTCCCAGCAACCGGTACAATCCGGCCCATTCGGCGTCTGGCAATGCTTGGACTGAACCTTTCAGACTTTGATAAGCAAGCCGCAGGTAGGCAATCGCCCTATCAGGCGCCGACAGAACAACAGCATCCTGGGCCGCAGTCCGGGACCAGGTTCCGGCCTCAACCACTTTGCCAGACTGCGCAAAATGCCAAGCGATCACAGCCTTGAGATCTATATCCATTTCGCCATTATTTTTTTCTTCGACAAGGCTGTGTGCAATTCTGTCATGCAACCAGGTCCGGGCCTGCAGGGGGAGCGCACGATAGGCAACCTCATGCAGGGCGTCATCAGCAAAGCAAAAAGTCTCTTCAGATAAAGTTGTGTGCGCACTCCTTATTGCAGAAGCCGCTCTCAACTGCCGGACGATGTCGGCGATATGAGCAGGCTCCATAGACAGGCACCGGGCCAGACGTTGACAGTCAAAAGTCCGTCCGCCCACTGCTGCCACGCTTAAAAAACGGCGGCATTCGCCAAAAGACAAAAACTGCTTTTCAGCAGCCAGGCTCCGCCGGAGCCCCGCTGGATCGGCATCTTTTTCAACAAACTGCCGCACCGCACAACCTTGGGGCACATTGGAAGCCATCTGCTGCAGCTCAAGAAAATCAGATTGCGTCTCCGGCCTGCTTTTGAAGCAGAAGCCCAGACGCTGCCAAGAGGCTTTCGAGGTACAAAAACCCACAAAAGCGCGAGAGGCTAACGCGCATCCAACATGCACCTCCACCTGCATGCGGCCAAGGTGCTCAAACAACCCGCCTGAAAGTACATTCGTACAATCTGACAATTGTTTTTTGCGGTTGGAAAGCAGGATACGCCCGATAGACACAGCACAACTTGCACCGAACGCCATTTGTTTCCAGGACGCCAATTGCAATGCAACCGTTGCCGCGCGGGCAGCAGTATCGTCAGTAAATGAAAACCAGCCAATAATAGCAGCCTGACTTTCATGTCTCAAAAAATCAGCTTCACCTATTGCAGAAACTTCAGAGACACGACTGCTGAAATTTAACAACGCGTGCTCAACGGCATCATCGTTTCGTGTTTGATCGCGCAGCAAAGAAACGGGCCTGACATAAACGATCAAAGCGTACCGATATTCACCCTGACCGATCTGGCCGTCAATCCAGTCCAGGGCAAATGCAGCCTGATCCGTGATATGGCCTTGCTCTGCCACCTCCCCAAGGTTCAGATTGCGCATTGCTGAATTGGCCCCCCTTAAATCAAGCATTCGAATCAATCAATTCTTGCGCTGTAGTATTCACGGCACCCAACTTACAATTACGTAAACAACCGGGATGGATGATACGCAAATCAAAGAGTTTCGTCCTAAACAAATTGCAAGGCAAACCCTATGTATACACATCGATCAAACACTTGATTTCGCCAAACCGGCCCTCGTGTGCTAAATATCAACAAGCCCTAAGGTCGGAATATGAGATTTTGGAGATGCCAGTGGCAAAGATGGTTCACACCATGATCCGGGTTCTGGATTTAGACCAGTCAATTCCGTTTTACGAAAAGGCATTGGGTTTGAGCGTTGCAGATCAATTTGATTTTGAAAGCTTCACCCTCGTTTATCTGCGGAATGCGGAGGCGGATTTCGAATTAGAGCTGACGTGCAACACAGGACAAAACGAACCCTATGATCTTGGGAATGGCTATGGCCACATTGCCGTCTGCGTTGACGATGCCAAAGCTGAACGCGTGCGAATGAAAGCTGTCGGCATTGAAGCCGGTGATATCAAGGAATTCAATCGTGATGGAACACTGATGGCACGCTTCTTTTTTATCCAGGACCCAGATGGATATAAAATAGAAATTCTGGAACGACACGGTCGTTATCACTAGCCCAAATCTCAGACGCCATATCTGCATAATATGGCCGTCTCTTTGCTTAACAAGCCAATGCCATCCGAAAAGAAATCATGCACAAAGCTCATCTCCCCGTCCATCTTGTCACCCAAGCTGTTGTTAAGGCGCTGAACGAAGATCTTGGCCTAACCGGTGACATTACCACAAATGCCATTATCAAACCCGAGTGGACGGCAAAGGCAGCCATCGTGGCACGGATGCCAGGCACTGTCGCAGGCCTTCCCGTTGCCATGGAAGCATTACGACAACTCGATCCCTCAATCAGCCTGACTCTCCGCGCACAAGATGGAGACCGGATCGACGCTGGTCAGACAGTCCTTGAAATTTCAGGCAATGCACGCGCGATCTTGAGCGGAGAGCGGGTTGCGCTGAATTTTATCGGCCGCATGAGCGGCATTGCCTCCTTAACAAGCCAATACGTCGAACGTGTTACCGGCACCGGTGTCACGATTGCCGAGACGCGCAAAACAACGCCGGGCTTGCGGGCTTTTGAGAAGTATGCAGTGCGCACGGGCGGCGGCATGAACCATCGCTTCGGCCTATTCGACGCCGTGCTGATCAAAGACAATCACATCGCAATTGCCGGTGGCATCGGCCCAGCTATTCAAGCTGCCCGCAGCACTGCCGGTCACATGCTCAAAATCGAAATTGAAGTCGACACGCTTGCCCAACTTGAGGAGGCACTGACGCATGGCATAGATATCGTCCTGCTCGACAACATGACACTCGATATGTTGCAGGCCGCTGTCAAACTGTGCGGCAAGCACGTTTTGCCAGAGGCTTCCGGCGGAATCAACCTGGATACCGTGCGCGCCATTGCCGAAACCGGCGTCAACTTGATCTCAGTTGGCGCCCTAACCCATTCTGCACCAAACATGGATTTTGGCTTGGATAGCGAGGTCCAGATGCGAGAAGACGGCTGATCATCGGCAGTATCTTGCCTTATCGGTTATTTCTCATGCTTCTTGGCCACTAGCCGGTCCAAAAGGCGCACGCCCCAGCCTGACGCCCAGCCCTGGCTGATCTCCGTTTTCTGAGATGCCATAGCCGTACCGGCAACGTCCAAATGGACCCAGGGAGTTTTGGGATCGACAAACCGTTGCAGAAATTGTGCAGCGGTGATGGAACCCGCATTGCGGCCGCCAATATTCTTCATGTCCGCATTCGGTGTATCAATCAGCTTATCGTAGGCCTTCCCAAGCGGCATGCGCCAAACCTTCTCCTCGATCTCCAGACCACAGGCTGCCAGATCATTGGCCAGTCGGTCGTTGTTGGAAAACAAACCAGCATGCTCTTTGCCCAGCGCCACCAGAATAGCGCCTGTGAGGGTCGCGAGATTGACAATCAACTTCGGGGAAAACTCCTGCTGCGCGTAGGTCAAAAGATCAGCTAGCACCAGGCGGCCCTCAGCATCCGTGTTGAGAACCTCGATGCTCTGGCCGGACAGCGATGAGATGATATCGCCCGGACGCTGGGCTGTTCCGGAAGGCATGTTTTCAACCAATCCAACAATGCCGACCACATTGATTTTGGCTTTGCGTGCAGCCAATGTGTACATCAGCCCGGTCACGCAGGCGGCGCCGGCCATGTCACCCTTCATCTGCTCCATGCCCGCTGATGGCTTGATGGAAATACCGCCTGTGTCGAAGCAGACGCCTTTGCCAATAAAGCAAAGTGGCTTGGTTTTCTTCGACGCGCCCCCATGCCACTTCATAACCGCGACACGCGCTGGACGTTCACTGCCCTGGGCAACGGCAAGCAGTGCATGCATACCAATGTCTTGCAATTGATCTGCCTCGAGAATATCAACCTCAACACCGACGTCAGACAACTGCGCGCATTCGACGGCAAATTCGGCTGGGCCGAGAGCATTCGCGGGCTGATTGACCAGATCACGAGCAAGCGCGACACCTTGTGCTATCGCGTGTGTCCGCGCGAATGCATCTTCCGCAGCTTCCGGCTTACTGCAGAGAATTGTAAGCTTTTGCAGCGCCGCATCTTGTGCCGGCTCGCCCTCCCCGTTTGCAGATGCTTTGGATTTATAAATGCCAAATTTATAACTCCGCAAAAGCGCTCCCATAGCAAAAGCCGCAAGCGCGCGTGATGCCTTTGCTTCAGCAAAACCGCCAATGTCCAGGGCAACACTGGCTGCGGACGTGCCGGCACGCGCCAGTTGGGTATAGGCATAACCGCCAAGCATTGCCCAGTGTTGTTCGTCTTCAGCTTTATCTTTCGCATCCCCCGCGCCAAAGATGAGGAGTTGATCGACAGATGCCTCTTGAATGGCATAAACCGTCATGCTCGTGCGGGCTTTACCTTTAAACCGTGCCGCCTTTATCGCTTGGGTTAACTGATTTGAAGCTTTGGTATTGAGCGCTTTGCCGATTGGACCGAGCTTGGCGCTATTGTCTATAATAAGCGCTGAGGTCTTGGCCAGCTCGGCGTTACTGTCTACAAATGTAATCGTAAGATCGATGGGCATCGGCAATCCTGACTCGTTATGGCATATGGGTGGCGGACAAGACAAAAGTTTAACACTAAGCGGCCAAACTGAATATAACTTTTAAAGACATTCATGCAACAACCTGACTCTAAACAAAAAAATATTACAAAGACGTTCTGACGACGTAGAGCCCCTTTCAGCCTATGATGGTTTTGCAACGCAAAGCCAGCGTCTTTGCACGGCAGTTTGAAAGCCGAAATTCAGCCATGCTGATATGGAACGTCAGCGAACGATAATTTCACGTCCAGCCTGCAAAGCGAAAGCGAAACAACAGTGTCGACATTTGGACTATATCTTTTCCGGCAAGCATTCAGCACTCTTACGCTGATTCTATTTTCGCTTATTGGCGTCGTCTGGATCGGGCTTGCTCTGAAGCAATTAAAGCTTGTAACCTCTAACGGACAGGATGCCGCAACACTGGTTGCCATGACAACGCTTGCCATTCCCAAATTGCTGGCTGTTATTGCTCCGATAGCCTTATTGATTGCGGTCGTTCAAGTTCTGAACCGCCTAAACAGCGACAGTGAACTTATTACGGTCACAGCCTCTGGAGGTTCGATCTGGACTGTGGCACGCCCGCTTCTGATCTTAGGCTTACTAGTAGCGCTGCTTGCCTTGCTGGTGAACCACTTTGTAATGCCGTGGTCTTTAAGAGAGTTGCGTCAGAAAATCACCGAAGTCAGAACAGACCTGCTCACACAAGTACTTCAGCCTGGAAAGTTCTCCTCCCCGGAAGCAAATGTGATTGTTCATATCCGCAGCAGAGGGCTTGACGGGACGCTCTACGGGCTGCTGATGCATGACAAGCGCAAAAGTACTGAAATTTCTTATCTAGCAGAAAAAGCACGCGTCGTAAAAACCGGTGAATCAGCTTATCTTGTCATGGAAAATGGGCACATTGTCCGCGGCCTTGTCGGTGTAAATCCGCAAGAAATACTGAAGTTTGATAATTACGCAATTGATCTTGAGCTCTTCGAACGCAAGCAAGGCCAACATATCTGGAAACCGCAGGAACGGTATTTACAAGAGTTGCTGACGGTTGACGAAACCGCGCGTAAAGGAGGGTACCGTGAAGGGCATTTTGTTGCTGAGTTAAATGAGCGTTTTTCAAACATTCTGTATCCATTTTTATTTGTCTTTATTGCCATAGCTTTTGTGGGACAGACCCAATCAACCAGGCAAAATCGCAATCAGGCCGTGGCGATGGCATTTGTTGTAGCAATCGCATTTCGTGGTGGTGGGCTGGCTGTTAATAATGCCGTCGTGCTCAATCCCAAACTTTTCCCATTGATGTATCTGCTGCCTGTTGCAGGTATCGTTATGGCGCTTTGGATGATTGCGACCAATGCACGGCAAAGACCGGGACTTTCAAACTCTGACCGGATCGAGATTTTCTTTGGGGATATTTTGAATGGCGTCAAAACCCGACTGCATTCCTTCCGCCGCTCGGACAGCGAGTCTTCTGTGCAGGCGGGCGAATAGGAACAACGCATGATTATCAAACTCTATATCGCGCGAAAATTTTGCCTGATGATTGCAGTCACATTTTTAATGTGTTGCGGTTTGATATTCATGATTGATTTTGTAGAATTGTTAAGGATCGCCGGAAAAGGCGGCAATGTTGGTCTGCTCGTGCTGGTGCAACTGGCGCTCCTGCGTCTGCCGGCCTATACAGAAATTTTTCTGACCTTCGCGGTGCTGGTTGGCAGCATCACCTCTCTATTAATGCTTGCCCGCAAGAGCGAGTTGGCCGTCATGCGTGCAGGTGGCATTAGCGTATGGGGTTTTTTGGCGCCATGCGTGTTTGCTGCGTTCATGATTGGTATATTTTCGACAACAGTCTACAATCCGGTCGCGGCAAGCGCGCGCGCGCTTGCCGAGGAAAAATATGCCATCGCCTTTGGAAAATCATCGGATTTCCTGAAACAGACGAGCGGCTTGCCATGGTTGCGCCAGGATAGCATCGACGGCCCATCAATTATCTCGGCAGAAGCTGTGTCAGAAAAGGGCTTACGTCTCCTGAATGTGAGTGTCTATCAGTATAACGAAACTCACGAGTTCATCAGCTCTATAAACGCCCAAAGTGCAAGTCTTTTCGATGGATATTGGCTTTTGGAAAATGGACTGATTATGCGACCGGGCAGCCCTCCGACGTCATTCCAGACTTACACGGTTGGGAGCTATCTTTCACCAGCAAGAGTGCGCGATGCTCTTGGGTCGATCATCTCACTATCTTTTTGGGAACTCCCAACGCTGATCGAGGTCGTTGAGAAAGCAGGATTATCGGCAACAGCTTATCACGTTCAATATCAGCTCTTGTTGGCACGCCCATTGCTCCTGGCTACGATGGTGCTTTTAGCAGCAACTGTGTCGTTAAAGTCATTCCGCTCCGGGGGGATTCAGAGTATGGTAATTACGGGAATGGTCGGGGGTATTGGCTTCTTCCTGTTAGCAGAGGTTTCTCGGCAAGTTGGTGTTGCGGGTCTTATTGCACCCTGGATTGCAGTGTGGGTTCCGCTTTCACTAGCCTATCTTGCGACGTTAGTTGTTCTGCTCCATCAGGAGGATGGTTGAGTTCATGCGTAGAGCGCGGTTCATAAACACGTTTTGCAGGCAGCAAAATTGTCGTTCCCATAACGGAAGCGTGGTTACTGAGATGAGAATGATGATATTTGCGCTCGTTTTTGCCGTTGCCGCGACTTTAGGCGGAGCAATTAATTCAGTAAATGCGCAAAGTTCATTTAGCTCAAATGGCTCTCCTTCATTCGGAACCTCTGCAGGTATTGACAAAACGCAGCCGCTCTACTTGCAGGGTGATGAACTTATTTATGATTCCCGAGGTGAGAAGGTTACGGCGCGTGGAAATGTTGAAATTACATATAATAATTACATTTTGACTGCAGATCAGGTGATCTACGACCAGTCTGCAAATACTTTGTCCGCATCTGGAAACGTAATTTTACGGGACCCGACCGGCGGTGTGACACGCACAGAGCGGATGACTTTGACGGATGATTTTCGAGACGGCTTCATTCAATCTCTGAGTATTGTTGGTAAGGATCAGTCACGCATAACGGCTCGTCGTGCTGTTCGTCGGGATGGTCGAGCTACAGAGTTTGAACAGGGTAAATTTACGCCGTGCGGACAGAAATCAGGTCATCCGCCACTTTGGTGTATTTCTGCAGAGCGTGTGATTCATGATGCTGATGCAGCAACCATCACATACCTGGATGGCTCCTTTAATGTTCTAGGTATGCCTATTGCTTATTTTCCGTTTTTTCAGCACCCTGATCCATCTGTGAAACGGCGCTCAGGTTTTTTAATGCCACGTTTCGGAAGTTCCGAAGATTTGGGCTTCAGCAGTGAAGTTCCATACTACTTTGCCCTCTCACCCAGCTATGATTTTACATTCCACCCTCTCTACACGGCACGTCAGGGGATGCTATGGAAGGGAACATGGCGGCACAAACTGGCATTTGGCAATATCCGCGGCAATTACGATATTAAGCTTGCAGGCATAGATCAGAGATTTGAAGATCTCCCCAATAATGATGCTAATCTTGATGGTTGGCGCGGCGGTGTAGAAAGCCGTGGCGATTTCTCACTTTCATCTTGGTGGCGCTTTGGTTGGGATGTTGTTGTCGAGAGTGACGATACCTTCCGTCGATTCTATAAACTTGATAGTGTTCTTCAGACCGACAGAGTTAATTCGGCCCATCTTACTGGAATGAGCGAGCGCAACTTCTTTCAAGTTAAAGGCTATCACTTTGGCGGCTTGTTGCTATCTGATGGTGCAAATGATGAAAGCCGCGTTCACCCTGTTGTTGATTGGAATTACATTGTAGGTACGCCTGTATTTGGTGGCGAACTGAGCTGGACGGTTAATGCAGTAAGTTTTTCAAGAGATTTCACCTTTCAAGATGCGAATAATCAGACACTTGATACCAGCACAAATTCCCAGAGAATTGCTGGTGAGGTGAAATGGCGCCGTCGTTTCATCGACTCCCTTGGCATTACCTATACTCCATTTGCAAATCTGCGGGGCGATCTCCTAACCTATGACAATGCCGTTGATCCGGTTTCAAACACTTTAATCGATCGTGACAATTTGGCCCGCGGTGTTGCAAGTGCTGGTATCCTTGCATCCTACCCATGGTTAGCACGAACATCATCAGCGTCTCATATTATTGAACCAATGGGTCAAATCATTGGGAGAACGGCAAAGGTGGACCAGCGAAATCTGCCCAATGAGGATGCGCGAAGCGTGATTTTTGATGATACAAATTTATTCGAGCTGAATAAAACATCCGGTTTTGACCGTATAGAAACTGGTACTCGGGCAAATTTAGGTCTTCAATACACATTCCAGTCCAATAATGGCGGCTATGCACGATTGTTAGCCGGTCAAAGCTTTCACTTGTCCGGTGAAAACATCTACGGCCAGAATTCTGGCAGAGAGCCATCTGTCAACACAACAGACGCAGCAAGTATTATTACTGAAAACAACGGTCTTGAAGAAGGTACTTCGGATTATGTGCTTGGTGCCTATTTGGCTCCGTCTCAGACATTTTCAATCATTGGCCAGGCAAGGTTTGATAATGAAGAATTATCTCTCCGCCGGGCTGATGTGACGGCTCAGGCCGTATATGGGCCCGCAGTTTTCGCAAGTACGTATACATATGCAGCAAGCGATCCTCTGGATTTGTCAACAGAGGATCAGCAAGAAGTTCTTGGAACATTAAGTCTACAGCTTGCTGATCACTGGCGTTTTATTGGTTCGCTTCGGTATGATATCGATGAAGCCTCATTCCGTTCTCATTCTGTCGCACTTCAATATTCGGATGACTGCTTCGTATTGACGACGACCTATGCAGAAACCAATACCGACAACGCAGACATAACATCCGACCGTTCAATTATGCTCCACTTTGCCTTGAAACACCTGGGTGAGTTTAACTATAGAGCAGATGCCCTGGATCACTTAATGGTTGACAACCAAAATCAATGAAACTTTTACTCTTAAACAAGAAGGTTTTGCGTTACATTACGTGAGTTCTTTTTTACAAATGGGTTTGATCCCTACATCTGATATCTCAGCGTATCAGCCTTATAACGCTTTCGTTTCACGCTCACTGTAGCCATACTCCTGCTCCCCGCTGGCCACACCACACATCACCTCATCATCGCATCGATGAGTGAGAAGAGGAAGGCAAGATGTGGCGCAACTTCTTTCGAATAGCTTGTTTCGAAAGTACACAGCGGAGGTGCTCATCAGAGCTTATCATGCGAAAGCTGTAACCTCGGTTTCCTACTCGGCAAAGGACTGTTGTTCGTACTGCTAGAGCTGAACTCCATAAAATAAGTGTAGCATTACTGGAGAAAAAGTTTATTTCGTACCAGAAGGATTGCCACAACCGCCCCGTATCAATGTTGTTATTGGTACTCAAAAATTGCTGATTTATGCCCTGCTCTTTCGTTTCTCGAGGCAGCTTTAATTGTGCCAGGCCAATTCTTGGATACTTGCCAGAGCCAAGTATAAGCAACACAACTTATCAGCTCCGATTGACGAATGTTTTGAATATAGAGTACAGCACCTGATATGCGAGCGCGTATTGGCTGACTTTTCAAAATGCACGCACCACTTTGATCAAACAAGAGTTATCTAATAGGGTATGGGTCTATATCTCTGCGGCCTTGTTTGATTTGGGTGCAACAACGGTTTTCTAACTGAAAAAGAAACGATATGACTACATTGTCAGCAAGAGGAGACCATCTCGCTTGCGACTTATTTTTTTCCGAATCACAAGTCTATAAAGTTATGCTCATAAAACACACCATTGCGCTGTTAAAGGCAAAACTGATTATGATGTTCACACCGGCAAATCATTTCACGTTAATTCATAAAAACAGGGCTCTAAGTCTGAGAATGCGGATACAGCACAAACTAGTGATTATGATTGCGTGCATCTGCTGGGGTTTTGCACCATCATATGCGCAAGATGGCGGTATTCCCGGTTTAATCGTCAGTTTTCCACCATCTGGGTCAAGTAATACGGCTTCTCAACCCTCCGCTCTGCCCCCGGGTCTGTCGGTCAGCACACCAACAGCGCCTCCTTCGAAGCCAAAAGTGCAAAAAAAACGTAAATCAGCCTCTAATGCACGCCCACGCCGCAAAAAACAAATACGCGCGCGTAAGAAGCATCGTGTGGCGGTACTCGTAAACGACGAACCTATTACACACCATGAAATTGATCAGCGCGCGCGCTTACTAGGTATGAATTCGCGCAATTTGGCAGCAAAAGCCCAAGCCAGGTTTAAAGCCCTAATCAAGCAAAAGGAAACGACACAGAGATTACGAGCCGTGCTTAAGCAAGTGATCGAGGCCAATCCAGGCAAATCACGCGATCAGATCCTTGCTATATTTGAAAAGCGAAAAAAAGCGTTTGCCAGGCAATTGCAGCGCCAGGCTCTGTCATCCGCGCGGGCAAGTCTCGCGCCCGGGCAACGCAAACGATCACGTCAGAAACTGATTGAAGAACGACTGAAAATGCAGGAGGCAAAGCGCCTGAATGTGCTGGCCAGCCTTGCTGATGTAGACCGCGCAATAGCCAATATTGCCAAGCGCAATAAGATATCATCTCAAAAGTTTCTAACCAATCTGCGCAAAAACGGCATTGGGGCTGAGACATTCAAAGATCGGGTCCGGGCTCAAATCTCATGGAACAGTGTGCTTCGCCGTAAATTTGGCCGAACAATATCTGTCACTATGGCCGAGGTTGATAATCACGTTGCCAAAGCCGGTGGCACAAGAGATATCAAACTCCGTGTGCAAAAAATAACGCTCAAATTGCCGTCTGCATTGAACCAGAGAGCCATAGCCGCACGGCTTAGGGAAGGTGAACGCCTGCAATCCAAATTTACGAATTGCCGCTCAACCAAAGTTCTGACACGGAACGTCAAGAGTGCGGTTTTCAGGGATTTAGGACAAATTTCTGCAAATAAAATTCCAGAGCCAACTCGCAGCCTTATGATTCAGGCCAAGGATGGCGAGATGCTGCCCCCCTTAACCCAAAAAGAAGGCGTTGTTATTTACGCGATGTGCGGGCGCAACACCACATCGGCCAAGGCCAAGGCAAAATCGGCGTTGCAGCGCCGGGAATTCGATGTAATGGGGCGCCGTCATCTGGCAGATCTGAACCGGGATGCGCACATCGAATATCGCTAGCGTCTTTTCGTATCAGCCTGACCTTCCCCACTCTCCCGCACGGCCACCCAAAGCTATATCTCATGGGGCGGCCGGGTGGGGAATTGGGCTGGCGATGAATGCAACTTGAACCGAAAACACCCTAGCACAGGCAGGCATGACATCTAACCGCGATGCGCCAGGCACAACAACTGCCCCGGATGGTTTGCCGCCACTGCGTAATGTCATCCGCACATACGGCATCAACGCGCGCAAAAGTCTTGGGCAGAATTTTATTCTTGATCTCAACCTGACTGCCAAGATTGCCTCGGTATGCAGTCCGCTCACCGGCAAAACAGTCGTTGAAGTTGGCCCAGGCCCCGGCGGCCTGACACGTGCGTTGCTTTCTGGTGGCGCACAGCGGGTCATCGCGGTTGAGCGGGACGACCGCTGCAGACAGGCGCTTGAAGAAGTTCGGGTACGCTGGCCAGGTCAGCTACATGTCGAAATGGATGATGCGCTGAATGTCCATTGGCCGCAACTTGTAACAAACCAGGGCTCTTTCAAGACTGCTCCCCAAGAAAAAGATCGTGCTACAGATGATACCAGGAACGACATTTTTATCATCGCGAACCTGCCTTACGGCATTGCAACGCCTCTGCTCATCGGTTGGCTTATGACGAAGCCCTGGCCACCCTGGTACGCCGGCATGGGGCTGATGTTTCAGAAAGAGGTCGCCGAACGCATCGTCGCCGAACCGGGCAGCAAAACGTATGGCCGGTTGTCGGTCATCAGCCAATGGTGCTGCGAAACACGGATCGCCCTCACACTCCCCGCCGCGGCGTTTACACCGCCGCCAAAAGTTGCATCTGCCGTCGTCACCTTCGTGCCACGTCACACACGTTCGCCAGCGTGTACGGTGGCAGATCTGGAGAAAATCACCAGCGCAGCGTTCGGTCAGCGCCGTAAAATGCTGCGCGTCAGCCTGAAACAATTAACAGCACAGCCGGAACACCTGCTCAAGCATGCCGGCATCGCCCCAAATCTGCGCGCTGAAGACGTCGACGTTGCTGGTTTCGCCCGCCTCGCCCATGCCTACGCAGCAATGCGCGGGGCATGATGCATGCGCGCTCTACAAAACCGGAAACATTTGCCTTGTATCAGCCATGTGCAAGACAATAGCGGATTAGGCTGCAAGCCAATCCTGATGCTGGTCCAAAATTGAAATATCAGCGTCTTCCGCGATCACGTCTGCCAGATCCTCAAGCAACGCGATATTGCCATGACCGTCCTGGCGGGCCCGCGCGATGTTTTCTGAAAAATCCCAACCTGTTGAACGCGCGCCATCCTGCATCAGGCGTTTTAACCGGCTGAGTGCGTCACCCGGCTCGGGCCCATTCGTGTATTTATAATAACACAATAAAGAAGCTTCGCTTGCAGCTTCAAACGCCTTGGCCAACATCTCTTGGCCTTCGCTCTCTCTCCCGACAGCAAGAAGCATCTGCGCGTAGTTTCCGAGGATATTCGCATCGTTGGGATCAGCGTATCGTGAAAGCTCAATTTTTCAGCCTCGAGATAATGTCATTTTTGAAATAGGGCTTTTTATGGGTGTTCTTGGTCCCGACCGTGTAATGCTGGTATCGCCACAATCAAACCAGCCAAAAATTCCAACTGACTTGTCTGGGGTAACACTCATTATGTGGTCCATGCATTCATCTGGTGATCTTCGACCATCTTTAGGACCAGCTATAACAGAAATGAAACTTAAAATTGGAGCATTGGTTTAAAGCGGGCTGAATAATCAGACTCGGTTATTAGCTCTTCAGCCAATCCGGCAGATGTTCAGCATGTTCTTGCATCGCCTCCAGCGGCAAGTCTGCCATGGCATGGACACGCGCGAATAGAAAATCCATCAGCGCTTTGCGGTCCCCCTGAGCCTGGAGGGCATCGTACGGGATGATCGGCCCGATGTGGGCTTTAAGAGGCTTGCCGGCGTGGCGGCGGAACTCGCTGATGAGCATGGATATCCGCAGCGTGGGAGAGAATTTGCTGATAAAATGGAAGAGCGGGGAACACTGCCCCTCAAAATAAACCGGCAGAACCTGTGCTTTTGCCATCTGCACCATACGCGCGGTGAACAGCTTCCATGGTAGTTCAACGGCACGTCCAAACGTCGTTGGCGCTGTCGCCACCCCACCGGCCGGAAAGACAACAATGGTTTCGCCCTTGCCTAACAGCTGCAATGCCTTTTTGCGCGTGGCCAGGTTGATCCTTTGCGCCTCCCGCGTTTCAGAAAAGTCGATTGGCAGCGAGCATGGCCGGATTTCGGGCACCTTCATCAAGTCTTTATGGATCAACACCCGGAACGGCCTGCCAAGGTCCTCAGCCAGTGCCAGCGCACCGAGACCATCCATGATTCCAAAAGGATGATTGGCGACGATAATCAATGGCGCATCCGCATCAATCTTTGCCGGCCAGGAACCGGAGGATATTTGCAGCTCAGAACCGAGCAGATCAAGCACAGGGCGGATGAAAGGCACATCTTTACCGATATAATCACGCCGCCACGTCTCATAAATGGGAACGAAATAATCACGCCCGGCCAGGCGTTCGATAGACTGGATCAGAAAGCGTTTGAACGCAGGATCATTGTCCGCCGCGTATGTCAGTTCCGGAAACTTCATCCCACGGCCTCAAGCGCTGCAACCCACAGGCACGCGTGCGCCTGTTTTCTAATGAGACGGCAATCATATCCTCTGAGGAAAAGATACTATGCCCCCGCGCCTGCCGCTTCACGCTTTAAATCAGGCGGCATAGCCTCCTGCGAAAGACTTGCAACTGCGCCTACCAAATCTACGACAGTTTGATTTTTACTGCCAAGCCTGCGAATAGATACCATACCCTCTTCAGCCTCACGCTTGCCAACAACCAGCAGGACCGGCACCTTGGCCAGCGAATGCTCACGCACCTTATAATTGATTTTTTCATTGCGCTTATCTGTTTCGGCCGTCAAGCCGGCCTCCAGACACGCCTGCTTCACCTTATCCGCATAATCGTCGGCATCGGAAATAATGGTGCAGATCACCACCTGCAAGGGGGACAGCCACAATGGAAAATGGCCTGCATAGCTTTCGATAAGCACTCCAAGAAAACGCTCCATCGAACCAAGGATGGCGCGGTGCAACATCACCGGCCGCCGCTTTTCACTATCGGCACCGATATAAAAGGCATCGAACCGCTCCGGCAGATTAAAATCCACCTGGTTTGTACCGCACTGCCATTCCCGCCCAATCGCATCGCGCAGCACATATTCAAACTTGGGCCCATAGAAAGCGCCCTCGCCCGGATTAATCGATGTTTTGATCTTACCGTCCGCCTCAGCTTCAATGCGCTTCAGAACATCTGCCATGACACTTTCAGCACGATCCCACTCCTCATCTGAGCCGACGCGCTTTTCAGGACGTGTCGATAACTTGACAACAAATTCCTCGAAGCCGAAATCGCGGTAGATAGACAGAATGAGATCATTGATGGCAAGGCATTCATCTTCCAGTTGATCTTCCGTACAGAAGACGTGGGCGTCATCCTGTGTAAAACCGCGCACACGCATCAGCCCATGCAAAGCACCTGACGGTTCATAGCGGTGCACACAGCCAAATTCACAAATGCGGTAGGGAAGTTCTCGATACGACCGCAGACCGTGTTTAAAGATCTGCACGTGGCCGGGGCAGTTCATCGGTTTGATCGCAAACTGGCGTTCGTCCTCGGTCGTCGTGGTAAACATATTTTCATGATACCACTCCCAGTGTCCAGATGTCTCCCAAAGCGCGCGATCAAGAATTTGCGGCGCGTTAACCTCCCGGTAGCCCGCCGCGTTCTGACGCCTGCGCATATAGTTAGTCAGCCGCTGAAACAGCTCCCACCCATGAGGATGCCAGAACACGGCGCCCGGCCCTTCCTCCTGGAAATGAAACAGATCCATCTCACGGCCCAGTTTACGATGGTCGCGCCGTTCAGCCTCCTCAAGCTGCCTGGTATGCG
>CAYUYL010000009.1:0-24843 GCA_964449195.1 uncultured Filomicrobium sp. | reverse complement strand
CAGAGCATTGAGAGGCGTTGATTTTACTGGCTAATTTTAAGGACGGACTCTGAGACAATATTGATTTTATCAAGGAAACAATATACCGGACAATGCACATACCTGGATATTCATTAATAAAACAAACGAATGAAACAACTGGCATAACTCTCGTAACAATAACAGCAGCGGGCATTCCGCAATCATTATCAGGCTTTTTCAACACGCCATTGCACAGTTTGATCGCCAAAGCATGATCCGCGCAGCACAATTTGCTGAGCATGCGCCGGCCCCATGAGGCCGGCATAATAAATGCTTTCTTCAATTGAAAGCGTTGCCCCCTTGGCGGTAAATTGCCAGACAGAGCCGTCCGGCAATTTAATCTCGAGCATCACTGAAGAAGTCTCCGGCAAACAGACAGCCTCTGGATGCAGATGAAAGTGTATCGAGAACGGAATGTCGCGCGGCAGCCGTATTGTTTGTGTGCTTGAAACAATCTGATCTCTCCCCTCGATCCAAAATCCGTTTCTGTCAAGCCGCAAACGGCGGCGATGCAAGAGCCCGAAACGATTGTGATAGCCGTCATGTTGCGCTTCGACGATTGTGGACTGTGCATCCCGGTCCAAATTGATTGAAGTCTTCTCGGGCAGCCTGATCGGGGGCCCTCCAATCAGCTTTGCAAATTGCTCCTGGTCGATGATTTCAGATGAGGATTGCGCCCCAAGAACAAGCGTATTATGGCTGGATGTTGAACGCGACCTGGTCAGCCATTCCTTATCAGCCACACCGGGTGTGCCACCGTTGACGAACATCGCGTGCGCGCCAACGGAGAACTCAAAGGCAAGACAAGATG
Source organism: uncultured Filomicrobium sp. (assembly GCA_964449195.1). GTDB lineage: Bacteria > Pseudomonadota > Alphaproteobacteria > Rhizobiales > Hyphomicrobiaceae > Tectiglobus. The sequence goes on along the minus strand of CAYUYL010000009.1, from coordinate 24,011 downwards.
CTGCCGCATGTGAAGCAAATTGCAGCGGCGGCGGCTTGCCGCCATCAATCAGCAAAATAACATCACCGCCCGTCAGGCGGACATAGCCTGATTGGAGGGCATCATCAGGCAGTACAGCGTCAAAGTCTGTGCCGTCTGCGTCCGCATAGGTAGCCAGAGTCGCGAGTGCATGGAAGGGCGGCGTGCCAGCACCATGAAAGTGGGCGAGGCTGCCATCACCCAGACGCATGAATTGCAGAAAATGAAGCATCCTGGGAATAGCGGTTGCAATATTTTCCGGCAACTCGCGATCACATGATTGGTAACAGCTGCGCAGAGGAATGAGATCAAGCAAAACATCAACCACGACATGCGGATTACGGCTGATATGGCCACCATCAGCATAAAACTGGCGTTCGATTTCCATTGCCAGCTGATGTTCTGAACGCTCAAGAAATGCCTCACGCCCGGCGATACAGAAATCGCCAATGGTCAGCCCTATGAGGGCCGTAAGCCGTGGCCGGCCAGCAGTAGCACTATACCAGCTTGCAGTAAGAAATTTCAGTTGTGCAACAAGGCTGTTCAGAAATTGATCATAGAACTCCGGTGCGCAATCCTCCAACAGCAAATCCGCATTGGCAATCCAGGAGAAAACACGCCGTCCTACCACATCCGGCTGCCAGGCAACACCTCGCCACCGGACGTGCCGTCCGAGCCACTCGGCTATTGAGCGGCGTGCCTGGCTAACCGCTTCTTGCGAGCCAACCGCAGATAAATGTCTCAGCCAGCTGAAACCGTGCAAATCACGGGCCCATATAGGGCTGGGCGGCTTGATATCAAAGACCGAGCCGGCGCCCATAGAGGCAACCGTACCGCCAAGTCCAAACATACCTTGCTCTATTTCACTGACGAAACTCACGTCACTGGTGCGTAACTCTTGCGGCACCAAAAGTAGCTGTTCAGCTTCTGGTGCGGAGTTGTACCAACGTATAGGCGGAGCGAGCAGAAAACGCGCAAGGAGGCCGCGCGCAATGTGATCCAGTTTTAATTGAGCGATGCGGCTGCGCTCTATAATTGAGGGCGATGTCATATAGAAATCCGTTGCCAGCGGTACTCAGGCTTGATCACATATCATTTTCAATCACCAATATGATTAAGTACGCCGACATTGCAATCTACAGCCACCTGTTGCTAACAGATGATGACGGCGTTTGATCCATATATATATGTGTGTGCCAGGTCCCGGCATGCGAGCCAAACAGAATTCTGCGAGCAGCTATACGCAATGTAGTTTTATCTTTTTAATTGGCTGAAAATCCATTTTTATAAGACCAATCAGCCTCTCTAGAGACAGTTGTCTGATGGCAATGTTACCCCGATGCGGGTTGCATGTCAGCTCTGCCAGCCAATTCCAGCTCCGCATTGTGGGTTCTGGAAAAAAAACGCGCAAGAACTTCGTCTTCGATCTCCGGCAAGCTCGCAGGCTCACAATCAGGCTCGTAATTCTCACCAGTGCGCCTGGCATCTATGCCAGCATAAAAGTCTTTATGCTCCAGAAGCTGGCAGCTGAGCGCGTAATCCCGAATCAAGTTTTCCCTGAGGCCTAGCCCTCGGCAGAATTGGAGATGGCGGTGCGTGATAGCAAGGGCTGTTGGCGACCGCAGACTAAGATCACGGATGACGCCATCAATCCATTCCGGCGCATGATAACCTGCTTTTTGATCCTGAAGGCGCGACATGACTTCTGATACCGTCGGCGCTGCAAAAACGTCTGAGATGCACGCATAATGCGCTTCGAGCTCACCTGTTTGGAGAACCTCATGACGGCTGTCCAGCAATGGATCAATCGGCTGGGCATCTGCGAGTTCAAGAATAATGTTTTCAAATTCTGCACCTGCGATGCAATGCGTCACAAGTCCCAGTGCATAAGCATCAGCCCGGCCGATTGTTCGCCCAGTCAAGGCAAGATAAAAGCCAACCTGATGTGGCAAACCGGCCAGAACACGTGCCATACCGGCATCTGGAAACATTCCAAGAGAGGTTTCCGGCATGGAAAATTCATATGTTTCGGCGGCGACACGGTGTGTGCAGGACTGCATCAATCCGGCCCCGGCTCCAATGATCGCCCCTTCAATCAACACAGCCGTGGGCTTTGAAAAGCACTCAGCAAGCCAGCTCAGCTTATAGATTTTGGCCAGTGACGCCCGGCCATCATCAAGAGAATGGCGTGCCAGTTGTGAAAGCTCGATAAAGTCCGTGCCGCTACAAAAACTTTGCAAATCCGTTGATCTGATCACAAGCGCGTAAAGCTCTGGATCTCGCGCAAACCCTGTAAATATATCAGCCATGATCGCTCTCATGGCATCGTTCAGCGCGTTCAGAGCCTGCGGCCGGTTGAACAACATTTGAATGACAGCACGATCGCGCTCAATCAAAACTTCCGCTTCAAGTGCAGGTTCACACAATTTATCCATGCCTTCGATTTCCAGGTTTCGTCACATAAAAAGCAAATATGTCGTGGATGGCCGTTATTTTTCCTTTTACATGACGAATGTTAAGAAGAGAGTGTGTGCATCGTCTTGAAAGATGCTTGGGATATGGAGACGCTGGAGTGAGTGAAATTTATATGACATCATGGCAACGTGCCATAGTCGTTTTTTGCCGCGATATCGGTATGTTGGCAATCCTATTAGCCTGCTTTTCCAACCCAGCGAATGCTCAAATCAACGATGCGGTTGCAGCGTTTAATCAAGCTATGCGCGATGCGCAGAAGATATTAACCTCTAAGCCTTTGCGGCGGAATAAAAAATCGAAGCCGACAAGAATTTCAGCTGCGCCTGTGCCGCCACCGCCAACACCCCATCCAGGACGCGTTGCGACCAAAAGCCCTTACTCCTCCCGAAACAACATCGCATCAGCAAAGGCCAAAATATCACAGCCCCAAATACCGGCACCTAAACTTCCAAAGCCCAAGATTTCACAATCTCCTGTTGTTGCCGCACCGGCCACTGCAGTTACTGCCAATGATGCGCAACCCCAGGAAAAGAAGTCACCCCAGCCAGATATTTGGAGCGAAAGCAAGGTTGCATCAGCACAAAAGGCCTGCCGTAAAATTCTTTCACGTATCAACGCCGTCGTTGAGCCTGTCACCCCAATCAAGAAAGGGCCTTGCGGCGATGCTGCACCGGTGAAATTGAGCGCGCTTCATGGCGAGCATACAGTGCGGTTTCGTCCCGCTGCAACGATCAACTGCCAAATGGTGCTCGCACTCGATACCTGGGTGCGGCGTGGGCTTCAACCGCTGGCCCAAAAGCACCTGGGTGCGCCAATTACAACCATATCGGTCATGAGTTCTTATTCCTGCCGCAACAGATATAACAAAAAGAAAGGCCGGTTAAGCGAACATGGTAAAGCCAACGCCCTGGATATTGGAGGATTTTATATCTCGAACGGTGCCCGGACCGATCTCCTCAGCCACTGGGGACCAACACAGCGTGATATTATAGCTGCCTCTAAACAGGCGGAAATTGAGGCATCGAAATCAGCATCCAGCGTTTCCAGTTCCCCAGCCTTGAGGGCTGGAGAGTTAAAGCAGCCAGCTCCTGCAAGCCCGTATAATCAATCAGTCAACAAGGCCTCACCATCCCCCACATCTCCAAACGAGCGAATGGAATTGGAGGCTCGCACACAAATACCGCTAATCCAACCAGTTTCTCTGCCATTACCGGAACGTCGCCCCAGCTTACGCAAGCGTCATGAGTGGTCAAAAGCAAAAAATAAAAAGCGAGTTCAGCTTCAATCACAAAAACAACGCCAGCAACATCGCGACAAATTCAATGATTTTCTGTCGTTACGCAAAAATCTCGGAGGTCCGAAGCCGCCAAAGTCAAAAAGTGTCGATAAAAATGCAGGTCAGACAGCCGAATCTGAAAAGCCGCTTACCAATCGCGCTGCTTTTCTTCGCGGTGCACACCGAACGGCATGCCGCATCTTTGGTACCGTGCTTGGACCAGAAGCCAATGATGCCCACCGCAATCATTTTCATGTCGATCTTGCCCCGCGCCGCCACAAGAATTACTGCCGTTAGGACACAATCGTGCTGCATAGGATGGTGAATTCAAAGTAACGCCATTTATTCGGGGTAGCGTCGATTAGACGAGCATAGCGAAAAATAAGCCCCTCCTGTTTACACCTTGCGATTGATAATAACAGTATTATGATCGTCAGGATAAAACACAAAACCCAACCAGATAGCGATATGCACGAGGACTATCATATACTTAGACCTGCAAAATATGGCTGCGGTGAATATTAACAGGCTATGGGCATAATGACTGCAAATTATGGGTCTTACCCGGCAACCCGCCTGCGCCGCAACAGGCAAGCTCATTGGTCACGCCGTCTGAATGCGGAAAACGAGCTGACGGCGACAGATCTGATCTGGCCATTGTTCGTGATCGACGGCACCAACACTCGTGAACCGGTGCCATCCATGCCCGGGGTTGAACGGCTGTCAATAGACTTAGTTTGTGAAGCAGCTGAGGAAGCCGCAAGTCTCGGTATTCCTGCAATCGCACTTTTTCCATATACGAACCCCGGCAACCGCTCCCCGGACGGAGCAGAGGCATATAATCCGGAAAACCTTATTTGCCGTGCAACGCGTGCAGTTCGTGCGCTTAATCTTGATCTCGGCATTATCTGCGATGTTGCCTTAGACCCCTATACCAGTCACGGACATGACGGGCTCCTGCGAGAGCACCAAATTCTCAACGACGAAACACTTGGCATCCTTGTGCGCCAGGCTCTTGTGCAGGCCGAGGCTGGTTGTCATGTCATAGCCCCTTCGGATATGATGGACGGCCGCGTCGGTGCCATACGTGCTGCCCTCGAAGATGCTGGTCACAGCGCAACGCAAATTATGGCCTATTCCGCAAAATACGCGTCTGCTTTTTATGGCCCCTTTCGGGATGCCATCGGATCTTCCGGTGTGCTCAAGGGTGACAAACGCACGTATCAGATGGATCCGGCCAATGCGCAGGAAGCGCTTCGTGAAATCGCATTGGATATCGAGGAAGGCGCTGATATGATCATGATCAAACCCGGCATGCCATATCTTGACATTATCCGTCAGGCCAAGGAAGCCTTCGGCGTACCAACGTTTGCTTACCAGGTATCAGGAGAATACGCCATGCTGCAGGCTGCAGCTCAGAACGGCTGGCTCAACAGTGAAAGCGCCATGCTTGAAAGCCTGCTTGCGTTCAAGCGCGCAGGTTGCAGCGGTATCTTAACTTATTTTGCACCAACTGCGGCAAGGCTGCTTAAGTCAAGCAACCAAGTATGAATATGACCCGGAAATGCCACTTACATCAATGCTTTGTATTCAAAAGCGTCGATTGATTTGTGCAATAAGCAGAGGGCTATGACACAGCGATCTTCGCCATGACCGAGCAGCAAAAAGATTTTCCAGAATTTTATATAACCTCCGCACAGACATGTCCGTATCTCACGGACCGAATGGAGCGCAAACTTTTTACTCATCTGACACACGATAAACCTGCTGCTCTTATCGACAACCTTCTCAAAAACGGCTTCCGGCGCAGCCAGAATATTGCTTACATACCGTACTGTGAAGGCTGTCAGGCTTGTGTGTCTGTCCGGGTCCCGGTTGATGAATTAGAGCTTTCCAAAAGCCAGCGGCGAATTATAAAGCGCAACCAGGATATTGTGGCTGAGCGGGTGTCTCCCGCGCCAACCTCAGAGCAGTATGAGCTGTTTCGAAACTACGTACAATCCCGCCATGGCGATGGTGGCATGGCGGACATGAGTGTCCACGACTACACGGTAATGGTCAGTGATTCCATCATCGATACAGGAATGACCGAATACCGTGCCGCAACAGCGGGCACAGATCTTCATGAAGACGAACCACTTCTGGCAACCGCACTGTGTGATTATCTCTCTGATGGCATTTCCATGGTGTATAGCTTTTATAACGTAGAGCAGGCTGATCGCAGCCTCGGTACATATATGATCCTTGAACATGCTAGATACGCACAACAACTCGGCATGCCGTTTCTCTACCTCGGCTACTGGATTTCCGGCTCACGCAAGATGAATTACAAAACCAAGTTTCTGCCGCAAGAACATCTGGGCCCTAACGGCTGGATAAGGTATAAAGGCGATTAATACGCACACGCATCCATCCATTGCTTAAAATCATCATGGATAGGCGTTGGGCTGATGCTGATACAGTTGCAGCAAGCAAACAAGCTTCAAATCAGGCGCAACAGCACATGGCGCTTTTTACCAAGTGACAGCTTGATCACCCCATCATCCGTCAGGTCGTCGGGCGTTAATATAGCTTTTTCATCTTTGATCACCTGATCATTAACGCGTAGACCACCGCCTTTCAGCTGGCGCCGCGATTCACCGTTGGATTTGGTCAATTCAGCAGATACGAATGCGGCCAGCACACCAATCCCGCGTTCAAGATCTGAGCGAGGCACTTCAAACGATGGTAACCCTTCGGCAAGCGTCCCCTGCTCAAACGTTTTATGCGCCGTCCCTGCTGCCTCTTCAGAAGCCAGCCTGCCGTGCAGCAAGGCTGTTGCCTCTGTAGCCAGAACTTTTTTAGCTTGGTTAATTTCCGCGCCCTTAAGCCTCTTGAGTTTATCGATTTCAGCAAGCGGCAGAATTGTAAATAACTTCAAAAAGCGCTCAACATCCGCATCTTCCGTATTGCGCCAGAATTGCCAGTAATCATAGGCTGACAGCATGCCAGCATTCAGCCAGACCGCACCTGATGCGGTTTTCCCCATTTTGGCGCCGGAAGCCGTCGTCAACAGTGGGCAGGTGAGTGCATAAAGCTGATCGGTTCCCATGCGGCGGCCGAGATCAATACCGTTGACAATATTTCCCCACTGGTCCGAACCGCCCATTTGCAAATTACAGCCGTAGCGCCGTGCCAATTCGACAAAATCGTACGCTTGCAGAATCATGTAATTGAATTCGATAAACGAGAGTTCCTGCTCCCGTTCCAGACGCATGCGAACCGAATCCATCGACATCATGCGGTTAACGGAAAAATGTTTGCCCACATCCCGCAACATCTCGATGTAGTTGAGTGCCGTCAGCCACTCAGCATTATCGACCATGACAGCATCAGTCTTGCCCTCACCAAAGGCCAGTAATTTCGCAAAGACGCTCTTAATGCCCTCTTTATTGCTCTCAATTGTCTCCAAAGTCAGCATCTGGCGGGATTCATCCTTGCCGGAGGGATCACCAACGCGTGTTGTCCCACCGCCCATCAACACAATGGGCTTGTTGCCGGTGGCTTGCAGCCAGTGCAACATCATGATCGAAATCAATGAGCCCACGTGCAATGATGGTGCCGTGCAATCATAACCCACGTAGCAGACAATCTCCTTCTTCACAGCCAGCTCATCAAGCCCTGCGAAATCAGAACATTGGTGAACATAGCCACGCTCCTGCATAATCTTGAGAAAGTCGGACTTCGGTTCAAAATCTGTGTCTGCCATAAAGCACCGTTGAAAATCTGAAATTTGTGTTAGCCTGTCGTCAATGTTTAAACGCGCCGGTTCGCAACCAGCTCTTGCGTATCCATCGCGCGTCCACAACCTATTGGCAAGGTGGCGCAGTGTTATAAATCTAAAATAAATGGGAATCTGGGACATGGGCATGATGCAGCGTGCAATTGGATTGATGAGCGGCACCTCGATGGATGGCATTGACATTGCTGCGATCGAAACAGATGGTGAATATGAGCTCAAGCGGCTTGCGCACACCTTTGTCCCATTCTCAGAGGCTTTCCGCACGCTTCTACGCCAGGCTATGACTGAAGCGGCAAGTCTTCATGAGCGCACAGCAAGGCCGGGTTGCCTTAGTGAAACCGAGGCGCAACTCACGCATCTTCACGTCATTGCACTGAAAGACTTTTTGGCAACTCATAATTGGCGCGCATCGGACTTTGCGATTGCCGGCTTTCATGGGCAAACGATCCTGCACCGGCCGGAACACCGCCTTACGGTGCAACTTGGCGACGGCCAGCAGCTGGCAAATGAAATAGGCATGCCGGTTGCTTATGATTTGCGCGCTGCGGACATCGCAGCCGGCGGCCAGGGGGCTCCGTTAGCACCGGCCTATCATCTTGCAATGGTACAGAAGATGCCGGACCGGCCGGTTGCCACCGTCAATATCGGCGGGGTTGCAAATGTGACGTGGATCGGGCGTGACGGTACGTTGCTCGCATTTGATACCGGGCCTGGCAACAGTGCCATCGATGACTGGATGCTAAGGCACACTGGGACCGCACAAGATGAAAACGGTACCACAGCATCTGGCGGTACCGTAAACCAGGAACAGCTTGATGATTTTCTTAGCAACCCCTATTTCGCAAAACGGCCACCCAAGTCACTGGACCGCAACGCCTTCGACTTAACCGCCATAGATGAGCTGAACCTGGCTGACGGCGCAGCCACGCTCACCGCTTTCAGTGCCCTGGCGATTGCCAAGTCCCGCTTTCATTTTCCAGAAGAACCGACGTTATGGGTTGTATGTGGCGGGGGCAGACGCAACAAAACACTGATGTCCATGCTCGCAGCGGAAGTTGAGAACGCGGTTGTGCCGGCCGAGGCACTGGGCTTTGACGGCGATGTTGTTGAAGCCGAAGCCTGGGCTTATCTGGCAGTGCGCACGCGCAAAGGACTGCCACTCACGTATCCGGGCACAACCGGCGTTCGCGAACCACTCAGTGGTGGCCGCATTGCTGAACCGCGTGCATAGCACTTGAAGAAACGATCTGCTCGAGCGAAACGACCCAGTCCCAACATGCTATACAAACCGCTGTGAATTTGCCACCAACGTCCACTCCTGCGAAAAACTTCATTGCTGCTCTCCATTCGTTTCCAGCGAAAGGATCTCACCTCTCTCCGGGGAGCAGCAACCTCATGTACGGTATGTATTAGGTCTTCAATCGTCTCGTCTTCACGCGTGATTGCAATAGCCCACCGCATGGTTTATTCCTCCCGCTCAATAGTTAGGATATTTTCGGTTCAAGTTGCATTCACTGCCAGCCCACTCCCCCGACCGGCCGCCCATGAGATCGTGGCTTTGAGTGGCAAGGCGGGAGAGTGGGAAGGTCAGGCTGATACGAAAAGACTCTAGCGGTGAGGGAATCGTATTATCTGTGATTTGGAAATCCCAAACAAAATGAGTTGAGCTCTATTTCATTTGGTATAATTATCTTGTGTGGCTGATGACATATACGCTTACACATGCATTAATGCGAAGAAACTTCATTATGAGTTCTTCTGATTCAATTTTTCGGGTCGTTCGAAAGAATAACAACGATGGGCATTCAGCAGGGCTTTAATCGCATCGGCATCTCAGTTTCTCTGGCGTTTATCGGTCTATCCGTCATATGCCTTTTATTTGCCGGAAGTAACTATTTGGAATTTCGTAACGAAATTGCTGTCGAATATGAAAGGCGCTACGGTCAATCACAGCAAGATCAGCTATCCTTCTCCGCATTTGATGCGCCGGAAGAGAAAATACGAGATTGGAATAGATTCAAGGAACTTCGCTTTCGTTCAGTGCGCCAGGCCTTGAAACTTTCAATTATGTGCGTCGTATCGGCTATTATAGCATTGATATTTTGGTTTCTGGTTGGCCAAATCTATGTTTTGCTTTCATATTGGCTACACTTACGCAAAACCAGATCGAAAGCTTGAAGCCTGCAATCACTCCATCCTTGCCAAGCATATATCGTTAAAATAGTCGAACGCAAAAATCTCTCAAGCAATGCCTGCCTGATCTGATAGCGAATCGCACGTCGGCAAAAACACTCAAGGCCAACCAACACAGAAACAGCGATGAGAGTCTGCTAAACCCGCCCTGATCGGACGGGTACGCTTTGTGTCGGCTGTTCTGCCAAAGCCCCTATATCTTGCGACAAAGCTGGCCAAGATCAGATCTGTGGTGAGATATCGAGGCTAGCCGGTTGCGTCGATATCATCCTTTTTAAATAAACGACCTATAAGGGTATCAATGGAAATAAGACCCGGCCCTTTGAGAACCAGATAAATCAGCGGCAAAATCCACAGCAGGCGCTGATCAGAAATCGCCGAATCCTGAATACGGTCGAAGAAGTGGCCGATTGTTGCCGCATCGATGTTGTGAAGCGCAATATCGACATATGTCATAACCATAATAAACCCGAGCATACCCAGGCTCGCAAGGCGGGTAAAAAGGCCAATCACAACGAGAACCGGAAGAATAAATTCAGCGTACGTGCCGGCATAAACAATCAGGGTGTCTGGAAACAAGGGCGCATTATTGATGTTGAAGCTATAGGTTTCAAACACCTTTTCTGACAAAATTTGCACATAGCCATTTGCAGTCAGAATGAGGGCCCCCGGAAAACCGCTGCCCACTTTGAGCTGGGCTGAATTCAGGAAATAAATGAGAAGGACGCTCCCAAACACAAACCTTGCAAATAGCCCAAGGAACCAGTTTTCTGTGCTCCGCTCCAAGCTTGTGAACACACCATCATGGATACTTTTAAATAAATTTATCATACGTATCATCAATCTCTCCCCTGACCTTTGAATTTTGCGTCCAAAGCGCAATTAATACGACTGCGGCGCGGGCGAAATCCCAATAACCAAACCGGCCTTGAACAACAGTTGAAGCATCTGTCCCATTTCAGCCATTTCTGCCTCAACGAGCGTCTCTGCTGCCGCACCTAGGCATGAGCCTGCATGTAAGGCCTTGAAAAAGGTCCACGTCGCTTCTGGCAACAATCGTACATCTACATCCCAGCGTGGGCGCACGATGAGCATATGCTCAGGTTCTGGCGAAAGCTGTTGCATAGCTTCAGCCGGATTATCACTGGTTTGGTGGATTTGCCAGATCGAAACCGCAGGCCATTGAGAGTACAGCAAATGCAGTGAAGGGTGGAGACGAAATTTTACAGTCTCAAGATGTTCCGGCGTGACAGTCTGCAAATTGTCAATTGTAACCGCATCGCAATCTGCCGCGTGATAAGCTTGATTCCAACCCAACTCGACACGAGCAACATCGGACAGAAACGGTAATGCCTCAGCCGGTTTAAATGCGGCAATAAAAGCGGGAAAATCATCGCCATAGTGTAACATAACCGGCGAGTGAGGTTTGTGGGAGGCCACATAAGCACGGGCCATACCTTTGAAGAACTCTTCGCCTACAAGCTCTTTGACCACTGGATAGCCTGCACCTAACGCTTCGATAAGGCTGACCATTACATTATTGCGGTAGACATTAAATCGCCGAACCGCAGGGCGTTCTGTCGTGGCTTCAACTGCAGCAGGTGGGGCCGCGCTGGGGTCACAGAGAGCAGCGGCAAATTCATGCTGTATATCACGCCACAGCATCATTTATAGCCTCAACATTAGAGTCCGCATTGATTTTAGCACAGGTCTTAGCCAAAATACCATCCGCCTTCTGAGCTTCAGCCATAAGAACAGGCCAGGGCGGTATATTATTATCCCACTCGATCAGCGTCGGCTTTGCCCCTGACAAAAGGATTGCGCGCCGGTAAAGCTGCCAAACATCTTTTATAACAGCGCGGTCATGGGCATCTATTAACAAGCGTTCTCCGACGTCATCTGTATCTTCCGCATGTCCGGCCAGATGAATCTCTTCAACGTGATCCATTGGGAACTCATCTATATAGGCTTCAGGAGAGCGTCTGTGATTTGTGCATGAGACATAGACATTATTCACATCGAGCAGTAGACCGCAGCCAGTACGCTTTACAACTGTACGAAGAAAATCAATTTCCTCGTAGCTGCTTTCTTCGAAAACCACATAAGTCGCAGGGTTTTCCAGCAACATGCGCCGGCTAAGATGTGATTGCACTCGATCAATATGTTCACACACAATATCAAGAGTCTCACGGGTATAGGGTAACGGCAAAAGGTCGTTAAGAAACCCTTCATCGTGGGTAGACCAGGCCAGATGCTCGGAAAAGCTCGCAGGCTGATAGCGGTCAATCAGGGCCTTCAGCCTATTGAGATGCACATTATCAAGTTTCCCTGCCCCACCGATCGATAAGCCGACACCGTGCAGAGACAATGGGTATCGGCTTGCGATCTCAGTAAGATAGCGATGAGGCGGGCCGCCCAAGCCCATATAGTTTTCAGGATGAACTTCGAACCAACCGATATCCGGCTGCTCTTCCAGAATATCGGCGTAGTGCTCAGCTTTCAGCCCGACACCGGCGCGATTTGGAAGTTTTGCGCTTTGCTCACGCTCTACGAAGGTCATATCCTGGCATTGTGTCATGGCGGCCCTGTTACATTTACTGCTTTACCCGACTAAGCCTTAGGGTTATCGCGGTCCAGTTCTTTCAAACTACCTTTACGATCACCCGGCAAAACCTTTTCCCAAGCCAGCTTTTCGCACGAGCCCTTTGGAACCAGTGTCCAGGCGTTACCCTGATAATCGATTTTGGAAGAGCCTGCGCAAGTCGTGCCTGGCCCGGCTTTACAATCGTTCTTGCCGGCAAGTGAAATACCATAGCATTTTTCCATGTCAGCAGCAGAAGCAGCAGTTGTTTGCATGCCGCTGGCTGCAACTGCAACGGCACCGGCGACGAAAGCAGCGGTTGTGAGTTTCTTGCTCATGAGTTGGCTCCTTTTACAAATTGGTGCAGACGTCAGCCGTCTGCTAAGCGTGATATGACACGCACAGGCCTCATGATACAATGAACATCTCATCACGTTGGCTTGAAAGTTGTGTGACGTACAGGTGGGTTTTAGAATTTTGAAACTCCGCTGTGTCCGACAGGAGGCGCAGCTTCTGAAGCACAAAAAAATTTATTCATCTTGCAATTATAAGGCGAGACTGTCTCGCCTTATAAGCGGCTGCAAGCAATCAATTCAATGTGCGTACGTCTACAAAGTGGCCTGAAATTGCTGCCGCCGCCGCCATCGCCGGCGACACCAGATGCGTGCGGCCGCGGTAGCCTTGGCGGCCTTCAAAATTCCGGTTCGATGTTGCCGCACAGCGCTGGCCAGGTTTCAATTGATCAGGATTCATACCCAGACACATGGAGCATCCGGGCTCACGCCAATCAAAGCCGGCACTTTTAATAATCTCGTCAAGGCCTTCAGCCTCGGCCTGCGCCTTGACTAAACCGGAACCTGGCACGACGTGAGCATAGGCCAGGCGGCCGGAAATTTTCTTACCTTCGACAATGCGCGCCACCTCGCGGAGATCCTCGATGCGGCCGTTGGTGCATGACCCAATCCAGACGACATCCAGGCCGATATCCGTCATCCTGGTTTTCGCCTCAAGCCCCATATAGTCAAGAGCACGCACAACAGCAGCTCGCTTGGCCTCGTCCTGAACATCGCCTGGGTCAGGAACATGACCGTCGATCGTTGCGACCATCTCCGGGCTGGTTCCCCACGTCACGATAGGCGGCAGATTGGACGCATCCAATCTGACATGTTGATCAAAATGGGCACCATCATCGGAATGCAGGGTTTCCCAATGGCGCATGGCCATGTCCCAGGCACCAGCTTTTGGCACTTTCGGACGGCCTTCGAGATAATCGTACGTCTTATCATCGGGAGCCACCATGCCAGCACGCGCCCCTGCTTCGATCGACATGTTGCAGACCGTCATCCGGCCTTCCATGCTTAACCCTTGTATGGCCTCGCCATCATACTCAATCACGTGCCCCGTGCCACCGGCCGTGCCTATTTTACCGATGATCGTAAGAATGATGTCTTTCGCAGTAACACCTTGAGGTATTTTGCCATCTACCGTGATGCGCATGTTCTTGGCTTTAGTCTGAATCAGCGTCTGGGTGGCCAACACATGTTCCACCTCACTCGTACCGATACCGTGAGCCAGGGCGCCGAATGCACCGTGTGTTGAAGTGTGGCTGTCACCGCATACGATTGTGGTGCCAGGTAGCGTAAACCCCTGTTCCGGACCTATAACATGCACAATGCCCTGGCGCTGGTCCGTTTCATTATAATATTCGATACCGAAATCAGCGACGTTTTTGGCCAGCGCATCAACCTGAATCTTGGCTTCCGGATCGTCGATACCCTTAGACCGGTTTGATGTCGGAACGCAATGGTCAACGACGGCCAGAGTTCTTGCGGGTGCCCGCACCTTACGACCCGCCATACGCAAACCTTCAAAAGCCTGTGGGCTTGTCACCTCGTGCACCAAATGGCGATCAATATAGATCAGACAGGTGCCATCGTCCTGGCAGTCGACAATGTGATCATCGAAAATTTTTTCGTAGAGCGTTTTAGCCATTATATGCGAACTTCCGCAGGTTCGATTTGAATTTTCCGGTTCTAAGGTGTTTTCGCTACAGCTTGACCATCCTCTGCCCAGGCACCCAACGGCATAATCTCATGTGCCATGTGATCGCTTAGGAGGCCCGGTAATGCAATGCACGCTTGATGCGAAAAACTCTAAAGCGCAACCGTTGGATAAAATACTAACGGGTATGAAGAATACATACAAGATGGGCGCCCAATCTTGAGAATGCCGTCTTGAGGACATCAGACTTGCTTGATGATGTTATCGCTAAAAATCTACACTTGCAGACGCATCCGCTTCTCGCGGCGTCTTTGAACGGATGATGGAATACGCATCAATTCACGGTACTTGGCCACTGTGCGCCGGGCAATGTCGATGCCGTCTTGCTTGAGGCGTTCAACAATTTTGTCGTCAGACAAAATGGCATTGTGCGATTCGCTATCGATCATTGTCTTGATCCGGTAACGCACTGCTTCTGATGAATAGGCATCACCATCATCGTCTGCAGAGGCTATAGCGGACGAGAAGAAATACTTCAGCTCAAATATCCCGCGCGGCGTGGACATGTACTTATTGCTCGTAACACGGCTGATCGTAGATTCATGCATTGAGATTGCCTCGGCCACGGTCTTCAGATTCAGCGGGCGCAGATGTTGAACACCATGTGTAAAGAAGCCATCCTGCTGACGTACGATTTCCTGTGAAACGCGTAGAATCGTGCGTGCCCTTTGATCGAGGCTTTTGACAAGCCAGTTCGCCGTCTGAAGACAGTCCTGCAGGTAGTCCTTGTCGCCGTTTGATTTCGCACAACGCGATACTGTTGTGTAGTAAGTCCGGTCGACAAGAACCCTTGGCAAGGTTTCACTATTTAGTTCTACGATCCAGCTGCTGGCTGCGGCCGGACGTACAATAACATCAGGCACGATGGGTTGAACCGGTGTTGAGCCAAAGCGTAGACCGGGCTTTGGGTCCAATGATTTCAGCTCGGCAACCATCTCCGTTAGTTCTTCCATGCTGACATTAACAACGCGACGGAGTTCTGCAAGTTTATGCGTTGCAAGTAGCGGCAAATTTTCAAGCAGCGCTCCAATCAGCGGATCGAAACGATTGCGTTCCTGAAGTTGCAAACGCAGGCACTCCGCCAGGTTGCGGGCTGGAATACCAGCAGGGTCTGTTGTTTGGAGTTCTTGAATAATGCGCTCAATACGCTCATTGCACACACCAAGCTTTGCCGCTGTTTCCGGCAAATCACCGATGATATATCCGGCTTCATCAACCATATCTATGATATAGCGCGCTATGATAATGTCGCCCGGATCAGTGATGCACAGCTGCATATGATTGTTGAGATGATCACGCAAAGAAATGTCACTTGAGACATAAGCTTCAATATTTGCGTCACTGTCATCAAAATTATTAAGCTTGCGGGAGTTTGTGAGCTGTGAAAGCGCGCCCGCATGAATATCTGCGCGTGCGCTACCTGAATAAGCACTGTCATCATCCGTGTCGAGGTCGCTGGATGATGTCTCTATATGATTTAGATCAATCCAAGCTTCATCATTTTCCTCGTTTTCGGATTGGGATTTCTTGTCATCCGATTGTCCATTCGCGGCTGTTTCAGCGTCCTCCTCATCACGTTCCAATAATGGATTACGTTCCAATTCCGCTTCAACGAACGCAGTTAATTCCATATTTGAAAATTGCAACAACTTGATCGCCTGCTGCAGCTGAGGTGTCATGACCAGCTGCTGGCCTTGCCGCATTTCAATTTTAGCTGACAGCGCCATTTTGCCTTCCCGTTGCCTTCCCTAATCGAAGACTGCCGGTTTAAAGTTTACGTATGGCTACTTATTCTGGCAAATCCCCCAAATAGACGCGCTGTACATCTTTATTATTAATAATGTCTTGCGGTCTGCCCTGCGTTAGCACAGTACCATCGTATATGATATAGCCACGATCAATAAGATCCAATGTTTCACGCCAGTTGTGATCCGTTATCAGCACACCGATACCCCTTTTGGTCAAATGCCGGACAAGTTCCTGGATATCACCGACAGCGATGGGGTCAATACCCGCGAACGGTTCATCAAGCAACATAAATGAAGGACGGGAGGCGAGAGCACGCGCAATTTCACAACGTCTCCGCTCACCACCCGATAACGCAATCGATGGCGATTTTCGCAGCCATGTTATATTAAACTCTTCAAGCAAGCTGTCCAGTTGTTCGCGACGGGCCCGGCGGTTTGGCTCAACCAATTCAAGGATGGCCATAATATTCTTCTCGACGCTCAAGCCGCGAAAGATTGAAGCTTCCTGCGGCAGATAGCCGATACCAAGTCGCGCGCGCTGATACATGGGAAGCTTTGTAACGTCATATCCATCAATGAAGACATGACCTTCATCAGCGGCAACCAGACCTGTAATCATATAAAAGACGGTCGTTTTACCAGCACCGTTCGGCCCAAGCAAGCCGACAGACTCGCCGCGCTTAAGAGCGAGGCTCACCCCCTTGACAACCATGCGGCGTTTATAGCTCTTCTTAACCTGTTCGATAGCCAGCCAGCCTTCCTGGCGAAACTGTTCAGGCGCTGAAGCTCCATTTATATTTTCGTTAATCCCAAACTCCTGCATGCCCTGCTGCGGTTGAGTGTCCGCGCTGACGTTCTGCGTTTGAGATTGTTTCCCGAATGAAAGTATTCTCACCTTTATATCGTCTCGGTTTTACTGTGTGATATTTGAATTAAGCGCCTTGTGTCCCAATTTTCATCTTGTTTCACCAAGGGCCAGGTTGCGGAAGAGGCGGTGTTGAAGAGGTTGAAGAATACCAGCCGGTACCGATATCAGCTGGCCTTTTCGCTGTACTGGATTTCTTTGCGTCAGTTGTAGCAGCCTTCGGTGCTGGTTGGCGAGGCTTCTTTTGTAAAATATCTCCAGGGAAAAACATCGCGCACATGCGCTCGCCACATGCCTTGAGGTTATCAGTATTAGGAATATCAGAAGGTTTCGCAGACCGCCTTGAGGTTCTGGCGGGAGGAGGGCTAGGCGATGCTGTTTTGGATTTCCAACCGGCTTTTTTCCCCCTCTCTATCCGGCTCAAACCAGACGTGAGGTCAATGACCAGGCGTTCGCCGCGTACAAGCTGCCGTCCTTGTTTAAGTACAACATTGCCGCTAAGAGTTATAAGATTACGGCCAACGTCAAATTGACCTGATTGCCCGGATGCATACTGTCCATTCTGCGACGTAACGACAACACTCTGTGGCGCAAGTATGGATTTCAGTCTGGCAGGCGTGCCTAGCATACGATTAGTCCGTGGCGATTGAGTTGCTGCATTATCATTGGGGGTAAGACCGAGTTTACCGGCATAGTCTGCATGCACAACGGCGGTTTCAATTTTAAATAATCCTTGTGTAATAATAACATTTTTTCGAAATGTTGCCCGTTGCCGCACTTCATCAATATCTAAACGCAACGCCTCTATTTCTACTGGAGCATCCGGGTTGGCCTGGAATGTCTGGTTGGAAAAAGCAATGGCTTTTGCAGTATCAGCCTTTGTAACCTTCTTATCTTTTTGAGCGTCAACTTTCTTAAGCCCGGACTTTTCCTGGCGCAAAAACTTCGCACTTATACGACCATTTTTTTGCGTAGGGTTTGTAAGCGACAGCCGGCCGCGTTTTTGATCATAGTCCAGCCGTGTTCCACGCATGACGTTATCGCCATGCTTCGCAATCACTTTGCCGGTCAGTACAAAGGTATTACCGGCATCATTTAAAAAGGCCTTATCCCCTGTAATTATTCCATCGTCACCGGAGGATATAGTCACATCTCCGATCAATTCAGCAACATTACGTTCAGTATCAAATGTTGCAAACCGCGTTGTGATACGCTCTGCGCCGCGCGTTATAACCACATTTCCGTTCAATTCAGTAACGTTACGCTTGGCATCAAATGTTGCAAGCTGTGTTGTAATGCGCTCTGCATCACGGGTTATAACCACTTTGTCTTTGGCGATAATTTTCTTGATTTCTGAGGCATCACCCGCCTCCCCTGTCGCGGCATAGTCTACGTCTATGGCACGCGCAGTAAGTCTGACATCTCCTTGGGTGGCAATAGTATTGCCTTCAAATTTCGCGAATTGTTTATCTGCCTGAACCAGCAACTTATTGGCCTTGATATCGACCGGCTGATCCGATTGGGACGTTAATCCCGCCAGCCCGGATGCCGCATTGTCATTGGCCTGTTTTGCTCCTTTGCCTGGCTGCAAGCGCATGATCACGCCATCCAGCAAATGAAACTCGTTCTTTTTCTGTTCAACACGAAGCTTGTTGCCGTCAAGAGTACCGGCGGAAAACTTTATGGCAACGGGTTCATTGGATATAATGACACCCTGCTTGGGAAAGACCGAAGCTCGAGACAGGCGCGCTGTCATATCAGTTGAGGAAGCGACAACGATATCTTTCATGAGTTCGAGACGATCCTGCTTACGGTCAAATTGCCCCTCCGCCGACGTCAGCTTTAGAGTTTCGCCGTTCTGCCTTGTCACATCAGCCTGGATACCGAAAAGGTCAATTGGTTTATTTTCATCCAGATCCGTCACAGCCCGGTCTGCGCGGATTGTATATTCTGTACCGTCTTTTTTATTGAAACCGGTATAAGATGGGTTTCGCATTGTCGGCCTGGTTGCAAGCAAATCAATGGAACTGATATTGAATGTGCCGCGATTCTTATCGTCTTCTATTTTAGTGCTTGTCTGCAAAGAGATAATATAGCCTGAAGCCAAGACTAAAATCATAACCGGCAGCATCACACGCAGGGTTGCCACCACGCGGGAGTGCCAGCGTGCAGAACGTATCGCACGAGCGCGCTGGGCGGGGTTTGAGAGAACGATGCCGCGAGTAGGCATTGGTCCACCTGAATTTGCAAGAGAAGACATTCGTTGACCAATCCCCAGAATTTATCATCCCGCAAAATTATGATTTGCATAACTCTTGCACACAGAACAGTGGCGCATCCGTTAAGGCTGCAAACTCGCCTGGATACGTTCTTCCACTAAATATAAGAAATGAGTACAATCATTTTATCTTGACTGAAATAATTGGGTAATTTGTGGCGGTATCGCGATCACTGGCTTACGCGTGCGAGAAGAGGTCCATATCACTAAATCCGGCAAGGTCCAGATCCGCTTGGGTTGGCAGAAAGCGGAATGCAGCCTGAGCGTAATGTGTACGCTGTTCACGATCTAACATCTCAGCCAGTCTGTCTCTCAGCGCGTGCAGATAAAGAACATCGGCCGCAGCATAAAGTTTCTGCTCCTTACTTAATTCAGCGGCGGCCCAATCTGAGCTTTGCTGTTTTTTCGATAATTCAATTCCGAGCAACTCAGAAGTGAGATCTTTTAAACCATGGCGATTGGTGTAAGTACGCGCCAATTTTGAAGCAATTTTAGTACAGAAAACAGGAGTTGTTTCAACAGCCAAATACTTTTTGAAGACAGCGACATCAAATCGGGCGAAGTGAAAAATTTTCTCGGTTTGCGGATCCGCGAGAATAGATTTAAGGTTGGAAGCCTCATAATTCTGATCTGCAAACTGTATAAGGTGCGCAGTATTATCTCCGGCAGAGAGCTGTACAACGCATAATCTATCACGGTGGGGATTAAGGCCCAGCGTTTCACTGTCAACGGCGATTGAGCCGCCAAAATCCAGGCCACTCGGCAAGTCGCCTTGGTGAACAAAAATATCAGGTTTGGACATTATACAGCCATTCCTAGGGCCCTCTGCCCAGCAAGGCTTATAGCTTGGGCATAAATTTGGTGCCCAGAAAAGGACTCGAACCTTCACGGCCTTGCGGCCACTGGCACCTGAAGCCAGCGCGTCTACCAATTCCGCCATCTGGGCATGAGATGCGTCACTTAGTGCTGCGGAGAGAGCTTGTCAACGCTATAATGCTTTAAAATTAACTGATGCCGCATCATTCTCCTGAAAAAAACGTTTTCGCGACGCGTCGGCATCTTCACATGACCTGAGATCCTGGTGTAAATTTGACGTATGAACGCGCAAATAGTTTTAACATTAGCTCTGCGTTCTTTGGAAAGTGAGGCACGTAATGACGTCACGACTTTTAAAAGGCTCCTTGGCAACAGTCTTTGGTGGTTCAGGCTTTGTCGGACGCTATGCTGTACGTGCGCTCGCCAAAAATGGATGGCGCGTTCGAGCGGCGGTAAGGCGCCCTGATCTTGCTGGCCATTTACAGCCGATGGGAGCCGTTGGTCAGATCCATGCGGTGCAGGCTAATGTGCGTTACCCGCAATCCATTGAGGCTGCTGTTACAGGCTCTGACCTCGTCATTAATTTTGTGGCCATTCTGGCAGCCAGCGGCCGGCAAACCTACAGTTCTGTTCATATCGACGGTGCGCGGGCGGTCGCAAAAGCTGCAAAACAGGCCGGTGTAAATCAGTTTGTGCATATCTCAGCGCTTGGAGCAGACCACAATTCGCCGTCCGGCTATGGGCGTACGCGTGCCCTCGGGGAAGAGGCCGTTCTTGATGAGTTTCCAGACGCCGTTATTTTGCGTCCGTCCATCGTCTTTGGCCCTGAGGATGCCTTTTACAACAGGTTCGCAAGTTTGGCGCAATATTCGCCTTTTCTTCCGCTCATAGCGGGAGGGCGGACGAAATTCCAACCTGTTTATGTTGGCGACTTGGCTGATGCAGTTGTGGCTGCCGGTGAGGGCAAGACGCAAAACGGCACAATATATGAGATTGGCGGGCCGGAAATTTTGAGCTTCCGGCAAATTCTTGATCATGTACAGCTCTGGACAGGGCGGCAGCGCATGTATTTGCCGATGCCTCTTTGGCTTGCAAAATTACAAGCGCTGCTCACTTTGCCACTGCCGAATAGCATTCGCCCCATAACACTTGATCAAGCCCGAATGCTTCAGGTGGATAATATTGTCAGTGAGGATGCCATATCCGAAGGCCGCACGCTCGGCGCTCTTGGAGTGATGCAGCCTCAGGCATCTATTGCCATCGTACCAGATTATCTTGAGCGCTTTCGTGTCAACGGACAATTCTCCCACTATGTGGGATGATGCCCAACTCTTGAAATGATAGCGGAAATCAACGCCCATAATCCGATACCTGAACGTATTTCAAACTCCTCGTACTGAAACCGGCGCGCCGACAGGCCCTGCTTGATCAGCCCGTGCCGGAATGCTTCACGCATCTCCTTCGGCCCGCAGAACGCAACACTCGCCTTACGAACATCACCTTGCAGGTGTGGCATAATCTGCTCAGGCGTCAAACGCCCGGCCGATTGGGTCTCAACCATATGGAGGTTGAGGTTTGGCTTGCTGGCCGCGAGATCCTCAAGTTCTGGGAGATGTGATGCCAATTTACGTGTGCGTGCGCTGTAGAACAAATGTACGGGGCCTGCATCATC
Source organism: uncultured Filomicrobium sp. (assembly GCA_964449195.1). Taxonomy (GTDB): domain Bacteria; phylum Pseudomonadota; class Alphaproteobacteria; order Rhizobiales; family Hyphomicrobiaceae; genus Tectiglobus. The sequence continues at coordinate 2,247 of CAYUYL010000009.1, read as the reverse complement.
AGACAGTGCCTGCGCCCAAGCAACAAATGGCGTAATCCCCACTCCAGATGCGATCCATACCTGCTCACCGGTTTTGCGAGGCAGGCGAAAATGCCCAAAGGGGCGGGAAACTCGAACGCGCAAGCCCTGCTCAAGTTCCTGATCCACGGCTCCCGTATAATCGCCCAGATTTTTGATGGTGAAGCGCAGCGTTCTGTCTGCGCCGGGGGCTTGGCTGATTGTAAAGGGATGAACTTCCTGAAAACCAGGTTTTTTCCAAACGCACAAATGCAAACTGCCCTGCATGATGGCGATGGCCGCGCCCGCCAGGCGCCAGCGTAACGGCAATGGCATCGCCGGTGCGCTCCAGTTCACTCACGGTATAACGGCGCCATCCCTTGATAATACCAACGGGCATCAGGGTCCAGATGTAGGCCAAGATCCCAGCCAGGCAAAACGCGTTGACGTAGAGACCAAGCGGATCGAAATTCGCGAACGGCTTCTGAATGAACATGAAATGCAGCGCCGAGGTCGCGAAGAATGCCCCCATCAGTTTATGAGTGTATTTCCAAAGATGGTAGGGAACAAACGTTGCAATACTAAGTGTCACGAGAATGAGAAGTCCGTAAAGGCTTATTTCACCGAGCGTTTCTGCAGTTTCTGAAAGCACTGTTTCACGGCCAATACCAGCCATCTCAGCATCGATGGTATCGTGAAGCAGCACCAGAACAATGGCGCCGACCCCAAGCCATTTATGTAACACATAAATGCGGTCCATACCGCCGAAAATCATCTTAAGGCCCGCGATACGCGTGGCAAAAACCTGCGAAAATCCCATGGCAATCAGAGCGCAAACTCCAAGATATTGGCTGAAAAGGGCAATCGCGTCATGCTGCTGAACAAGCCCGTAAAACCAAACGACAGGCATACAGAAGGCAATAAGAATAATTGCCAATCCGAGAACACGCATGTTATTTTCCCCGCTTGCAAAGTACAGAATGCTAACCAGAACAGCGGTAGCAGCTGTTTATACCATTGTACTGATACGAATGACATGCGTCTCTGTCCAGCGGCGCTGCACTTGGATCGTGCTAACGGGCCATGATGATTAATTTAATTGTTTCTTTGGGGCACTCCATAAGCCACGCCTTAAGGCATGATACAGGAAACCGTAACGAGCTGATTATTCTAACCGGCACATTGTATTCGTCAGTGCGATGGCAGCGGTTTTTAAGCGATTATTGCTAGTTCTTTTGTTTAATGTGATGAAATAAGGGTGTGCCGAATGGCACCATGTCTCGACACACCACTCCCATCTGGGCCCAGGATAAGGATATTTTCGGTTCAAGCTGCATGCCTCGCCAGCCCACTCCTCCACCCATAGCATAACATGACGCTCATGAGATCGTGGCTTTGGATGGCCGGGCAGGGGAACGGAAAGGCTGATACGAAAAGACTCAAAACAACTTATGTGTTTCTGATGGGGTAGAACATAAGATGCCTGACGGGGCTTGGGTGGTTGATATCCAAACGGCAAACGTCATCGTCTTCTCGCAATAAGCTGACTGGTGAAAAAATTGCAACAGGGTGCAGCAAATATAACAGGATACAATCTCGTTATATATGTCCAATATTTAGATAATCAACGTGGATAAAGGGTGCCACAGGAACTAAGTTTCAGTCTGCAAATTCGCGAAAACGCATGAAATCATAGGAGTATTATCTATGAGTGCCACATACAAAACGAGCCGCCGCAGATTTTTGAAAACGACTGCTGCACTTGGAGGGATGGCGGCGCTCAATACTTCTCTGCCTATAGGCAGCGCTTTGGCTGCAACCAGTTTGACTGTCGGCTTTATTTATGTGGGTCCCAAGGATGACTTCGGATATAATCAGGCGCACGCTGAGGGCGCCGCAGCCGTGAAAGCGCTCGATAAGGTCAAGGTTATCGAAGAAGAAAATGTTGCGGAAACCGTTGATGTACAAAAATCAATGGAATCCATGATCAACTTTGATGGCGCAACACTGCTGTTTCCGACATCATTCGGATATTTTGATCCTCATATTTTAAAAGTCGCACCGAAATATCCAAAAGTTCGCTTTCAGCACGCGGCGGGTTTATGGTCAGCCGACAAACATCCCAAGAATGTAGGGTCCTATTTTGGCTACATCGGAATGGGCCAATATCTCAATGGTATCGTTGCCGGTCATACCAGTGAACGACCACCGGCTAAAAGCCGGATTGGTCCGCCATTCGGCGGACTGGGT
>CAYUYL010000008.1:7115-26755 GCA_964449195.1 uncultured Filomicrobium sp. | reverse complement strand
CGCAAACAACTGGAAGTGATGGAAAAGGCCGCACATGAAAGCGAAACCCGGCTATCAACATTGCGCGACCGCAAAAAGCACGCAGATGATGCGCTGTTGCATTTGGAAACTATGATTTCTGAGGCAGAAGCAGAAATTGCAGCATTGCCGCCGAAAAATAGCCTTGATGCCAAGTTGCAAGCCGCGCGCGAGGCTGCCAATTGCCGAACGTGATGTCGTTGCTGCCCATAAATCCCAATTGGCCACAATGCAGCGTGAACATGAACGCCAGCTTGAGCAAATTAAGCGTTTAACGGCAGATGCAGAACGCTGGCAGACACGCGTTAAAACCGGTGAGACGCAGATTGCAGCTCTTGACCAGCGCATCGAGCAAACCCGTGCAGAGCTCAAGGAGAGCGAAACCCACCCAGGCCAGCTTGAAGCACAAAGACAGAAACTTCTGAGCGAATTAACACAGGCGGAAGAACAACGGTGCGCAGCAGCTGATAAACTTGAAGAAACAGAGGTAGCAGCCAAAGAGGCATCTCAAATTTTGCGCGCCGCGCAGGCGGCTGTAAGTGAGCAGCGAGAGGGCCGCGCCCGCGCAGAGGTGCGGCTGGAGAATGCGCGTGAACGAAGGGCTGAACTCGTCAAAACCATCGAAGAAAAATTTGCGGCAACGCCAGAGCAAACGCTGGAGCTTTCCGGTTACAGCCACGATGATAAATTGCCAACCTTTGAGGAGGCTGAAAGCCGGCTGACACGCCTCAGAGCAGATCGTGACCGTCTTGGTGGTGTTAATCTCCAAGTCGGCGAAGAGCTTACCTCTTTAGAAGAGCAATACCAAACACTTAAGACAGAGCACGGCGATATTGAAGAGGCGATTGCAAAATTACGCGCAGGCATTGCCAACCTCAATCGCGAAGGCCGCCGGCGTCTTAAAGAATCATTTGATATCGTCGATAGCCATTTTCAGACGCTCTTCGCCACACTCTTTGGCGGCGGACAGGAAAAGTTGGAAATGATTGAAGACAGCGAAGATCCTTTGGCCGGAGGTCTGGAGATTATTGCACGCCCCCCGGGCAAAAAGCCAACAACGCTGTCGCTCCTGTCAGGCGGCGAGCAAACATTAACGGCGCTCTCCTTGATTTTTGCCGTTTTTCTGACCAATCCATCACCGATCTGTGTTCTCGATGAAGTGGACGCACCGCTTGATGACGCGAATGTCGACCGCTTTTGCACACTTATGGAAAAGATGGCAGCAGAAACGAACACACGCTTTCAGGTGATTACGCATCATCCCATGACAATGGCGCGTATGGAACGTCTGTTTGGCGTGACGATGATCGAGCAGGGTGTCAGCCAGCTCGTCTCTGTAGATCTGACAGCAGCTGAGAGCATTGTCGAAGCCGGTTAGACCTCTACCGTTTGATGTCATATCAGCAGGACCATGCCTATGCGTACGTATAAACTCCCAAACTATTCGCCGTTAATTTTTGATTATTAACTGTCGCTCATCAGCATGTGATAGTAAATGAATTCATCCCCGACTCATTCGTTCTGGCATTCCCAAAATATGCCGGATACGATGCTCTTACCGCGATATTTCAATTGGAGAACGAAGCATGCGGCGGGCTAGCCCGTTGGCCGCATTTTCTTGAATGTCGCGGAAACAGTATGACGCAGCTTATGAAAGCCTTTTGAACTCTCGCTGGTCATCCAGTTCATTTGTAATGAGCGCCGTTGCCCCTCGAAAGGGTGGTGGCCATGCCAGGACTTCTCTGACCGCTTAAAGACCAGCAACGTTCCGTTATCCGGCGGCACTTCAGTAGCAAAATCGTCAACGTCATGCCCGTTGCGCAACAATCGCAGACGACCGCCATTATGGGGCCAGTCCTCATTCAAATACAACAAAACGGTGATAATCTTATCTTTCGAGTCCGTATGGATGCGGCCGTCTTTAGCCCGCGTATAACCTCGCAAGGAATACATCTTTGGCCGGCCGTCGAGACTGACATTGAACTTTTCTGCAATCGCCCGCTCAAATTCCGGGCCGTTCAACTCATCTATGACTTCCTTGATCGTCATACCTGATTCAAGGCTTTCCAGGGGAAAGGAGCCACCTTTGTCGATAACCGGATATGTTTCGTTAATCGTACGCAAACTGCCAAGATTAAGAAAACCAGGCACGATACAGTATTCAAACGGTTCTGTTTCACGCCTGGCTTGACGGAGTACATCAAGATTAAGATGAGCCATATTTGTCCCCGAGGGTAAGTTAGACGACATAATTAAAGCCATGGTCCCCGCCCAGTCGTAGTGGAGCCTGGGCGAAATCAAACTGGTTTATGCTTTAAGCGCCCTTGAGCATTACCGTACCAGGACGTCACATATCGTCCTTGAGCATGCCAGAAATCACATGGCCTCAGTATCAGGCAAAATTTCGCAGTGACGCTGCCATCTCTTTTCAATCTCAGTGGCAATCAGCTGTGCTGCATCCAGCGGTTCGTAAGACCACTCCGCTAGCGCATCAAGTGCCTCAGGCAAATCCCGGGTTGCACCGTAAGCTTTCAGAGCACCGTGGAAGCGATTGAATTTCGCAGTTCCGCCGGAAGGCTTAAAGATATATACAGGGCGCCCAGATGCACATGCTTCCCCAGTCATATTCACCGAATCCGCCGTCACCACCAGCCAATCCGCATGCGCAAGAAAAGCCGTATATGGATTATCACCGATACCCGCCCATAAAATGCGCGGAGATCCTGAAGTTGCCCGCTCAACAGCCTGAAGCAGCCGTTGGTGTGTTCTCCGGGACGTAGTAATCATAAAGCTTGCACCAAGCCGCCCTATTGACGCAAGACCAGCCTCGAGACGCGCATCATCCTGTTCCTGGAACTTATAAGCTGCATTTTTGCCACCGAGTACCACCGCAACGCGCGGCCCCGGCAGCTCAGCGATCTCGTCCGGCATGACAGCTCTCAACTCAGAAAGACGGCGGGCTGAAAAACTATGCGGCGACGTAAGCGTTGTGATAACATTTTCACCGCGCCGGCGGTCATGCTGCGGCACCCATATTAAATCAGCGATGCCGGGACCCGTTTTAGGATCTTGCAACACAACAGTGTAGCAATCCTTTCCTGCAGAGCGGCGCAAAGCCCTGATGTATGGAATGCTTGCACGTCCTGTCGCGATCGCAATCGATGGCCAGGGCGGAGAAAAATAGCTACCTGTCTGCCCAAAACGCTCACGGGAACTGACTGGCCCCCAGGGTGAAAGAATGCGGTTCAAACCTTTAGGCGCAACAGTTTTTAATTCGTAATCCAGTCCCAGCGTATCAGCCACACCACGAGCCTGAACAACCATGCCAGCCTTGCCGTCTGTAATAATCCAACCTTTTCGGCCCTTGAGTTGCATCGGCTTCGCCTTACCATAAACTCTAAAATCCACATGCCAGCATGAATAAACACACTGGCAAAGCCAGGGCAACAACAAGCAGCATGCGCATACGCGCGATACTGCAAAATGTAATGCCATAAGCTTGAGACAGGACAAGGTTAATAAGGTGATATCCAGCAGTTGGTGTAGCCAACGTTTTTCAGCCGGGCGCATAATTGTGTTGCAGCTGGGCGCGAGCCCGGTGGCCCAACAACAGCACGATACATCACACCAAGGCCGCGCTCCGTAAGATCTGCGCGGCGGACATCAGGAACTTTTGATCCGAGAATATCGGGATAACGCTGCTGTAAATCGGCAAAACTCGTAAGCGCATCAATGCGGCTACGTTTGGTCGACAAAACCGCAACATACCCATTTGGAGCAGCGGCGGCCCCTGCATTTCCGGTAACAGCCTGCCCAGGGGGCTGCGCAACCACCTGGCGAACATTTGCACCATCAACACCAGGCTGCGCCGGTCCCAAAACGGTGTCGGATGCATTGTTCGCTGGAACCGGTGTTTCCGGGCCCAGATCGACACCAGGCTTACTAAGCCCCGACAGTTCTGGCAAAGGCGGGAATTTAGAGTTACGGCGGCGCCCAGACGGATTAGCTTGCTGCGGTTGAACAGACGCAACCTGAGGAGGTGTACTCTGCTCAACATAGGGCGTTGCAGCAGGAGGAACCGAAACAACCTGCTGTGAAGGCTGGACAACTGCATCGCGTTTTGGAGGCGGCGCAGCAGGTTGCTCTACGCCACCTTCTATAATCATGCCCGGAATACCGCTCGAAGATTCTGCTGACGCTGGTGCAGAGGAAGCATCTGGGCGAGAAGGTGAGGTGGTCGAAGATAGCTGAGAGCCTGAACGGAGATTGCTTTCAATCAAGCGTCCATCACGCCCAACAACCAAAGTTGACACGCTGCGAACGCGATTTGAATTTTCATCGTCAATATCAGAGCGAGCAGCCTGACCGCGATTACCAATGCGGTCCATAAGCTGACTATCGGTATTTTCAAACTTACGGCCACCAGGATCAGCCGGCTGCACCTTTGCTGGAATATTGCTTGCGCTGATAACAGGCGTTCCGGTTTCATCTGAAGGTTTTGAGAATAGTATTTGGTATCCATAAGTGAAACCAGCGCCTACGACAATCATGCTCATGACCGCCGCAGCGATTATAACATAGCGCGTTGTGTTACTCTGACTTTCATAATCATCGTACTCATCATCTTCGGTTTGGTCATGATAATCGCCATCTTGGCGAGCGATAGTGCCATTGTTATGCGCATGTTTATGATCAAAACCTGGCTGCCCGGCTGGCGCATAGCCCTCGTGTGAAGGCTGCTGCGGTGGTATATGGTTCCAGTTTTCTGCTGGCGCGTAGCCCGTCTCGGCAAAAGATGGCTGTTGAGAATGCGCAGCAGCCCCGTAATTCGCGAGATCATAATTATGATCGGGCGCAGCCATCTGCTCATAAGGCTGCTGGAAAGCGTCCCCCCCCTGAGGGCTTCCTGCCCAACCCGCTTCCATGTGAGGTTGCTGTTGGTCATAGGCCGGCCCAGCTTGAAACGGCGGCTGGGTATGAGGATCAAAAGTCGTGGGCTGTTCAGGTCCGCTGACCGGCTGCACAGGTGGTTGGGCAGAGTTATAATCAGGGTAGTGCGGCGGCTGATGTTCCGCAGGGTATTGATTTTGAGGCGCAGCCGCATACCCGCTGCTTACAGGCTGCTGCTCATGATAACCAGTAGGAGCAGCGCTTCCATAGCCGTCAAACTGCTGAGCTCCCGCCGGATACTGATGCCCCTGCGGCTGGGCAGGCTGATAAGTCTGCCCATGCTCCGAATAGGACTGAGAACTGGCAGGCGTCACACTGTTGGTTGCAGCCGCAGGCTGGGAAAATGATGGACCGGGCAACTGCTGTTCCTGATGGGCTTGCCCCCCCAAAGCAGGCTGTTGCCCAGGCTGCTGTTGATGCCAGCCTGACGGCGCTTGAGATCCATGCATCTCTCCACCGGCATCATTTTTCTGCTGCCTATCCCGATGCTGGTCAGATGAGCTGCTCGACCGCGTCATAAGCTATTCCTCTTGTCCCGTCTCCCACGAAGTGAGAGTTATTGCATCTCCGCAGGTGCAGATACGCCTAGAATTCCCAATCCAGAAGCAAGAACCTGCTGGGTTGCAGCCACTAGGGCAAGTCTGGCAGCTGTAAGCCTTACATTGCTGGGTTGGATAAAGCGCAATTGTGGCAAATCATTGCCTCGCGCATGGTGTTGGTGGAATACGGAAGCCAGATCATAAAGGTAAAATGGAATACGATGGGGCTCGCGATCCCGGGCCGCCCCCTCAATCATACGCGGAAACTTTGCCAGTTCCCGAACCAGCACACGTTCACAGGACTCACTCAGCAACGTAAGATCCGCTTCGAGCACCTCATCACTGTCCGGTTTGAGCTGCGGAAAGAATTCCGCAGCCTTACGAAAAATGGATGCCGCACGCGCATGTGCATATTGCACATAAAAAACAGGATTATCTTTTGATTGCTCAACAACCTTTGTCAAGTCAAAGTCGAGCGCCGTATCGTGCTTACGCATCATCATCGTAAAGCGCACGGGATCGCACCCCACTTCATCCACCACATCGCGAAGCGCGACAAACGTGCCTGCCCGTTTTGACATCCGCACAGGCTCACCATCTCTCATCACGCGAACGAGCTGCATTACGGGCGTCTCAAAGATCACACCTGACTTAGACAGCGCGCGCATGACAGCCGTAATGCGCGGGATATAACCGATATGGTCAGCCCCAAGCACATTCAGATATTCATCAAAGTCCCGTTTGATTTTATTGCGGTGGTAAGCGGCATCGTGAGCAAAGTATGTATACCCACCGTCAGATTTCATCAAAGCCCGGTCCATATCATCACCGAACTCTGTTGATTTGAACAGTGTCTGCTCGCGCTCTTCCCACTCTTCATCATCATGCCCGAGTGGCTTCGGCAGTTGGCCCTCATAAATAAGCCCCGCCTTACGCAGCTCCTCTATGACTTCGGCAACCTGATCGCGGCCATCACTCGTAAGAGATTGTTCCGAAAAGAATATATCGTGATGAACATTGAGAGCAGCAAGGTCATCTTTAATGTCATTAAGCAGCATATCAATTGCTGTCTGACGGGCAACTTTCAGAGCTTCGGCTTCATCAAGCTCACGCAGTTTATTGCCGTGCGTTTTAGCCAGGGCCTGGCCAATCGGCTTCATATAGTCGCCCGGATAAAGACCTGAAGGAATTTCGCCAATGTTATCCCCCAAGGCCTCAAAGTAGCGCAATAACGCTGTTTGTCCGAGCTTATCAACCTGGGCTCCGGCATCATTAACGTAATACTCGCGGCTGACACCGTAACCAACGAATGACAACAGATTACACAGCGTGTCTCCAAACACTGCACCACGGCAATGACCGACGTGCATCGGGCCAGTCGGATTAGCCGAGACATATTCGACCTGGATACACCGGTCATTCCCCAGAGTGCTCCGGCCGTAAGCGCTTTTCTCTGTCAGAATTATAGAAATCAGCCTCTGCCAAGTTTCATCCGAGAGCGTAAGATTGATGAACCCAGGACCGGCAATATCAACTTGGGCGATGGCATCATCTTCAGCGAGCCGGGCGGCGATCTTCCCTGCAAGATCACGTGGTTTGCAGCCCGCACTCTTAGCAAGTGCCATGGCAGCATTACAGGCAAGATCACCATGCCTGGAGTCGCGTGGTTCTTGAACTTCGATACCCGTGACATCCAGATCAGCCGGCAGATCACCTTCAGCTTTAAGCATGTGCAACACAGCAATCACTTTATCAGTAATTTGACTGAAAATATTCATTCGGTGTCAAGTCCAAGCCGCAGAACAGCGAACCGCAGGAGTTTCCTCCATATCACGCTATTCTCGTTTACGTTGCAGGCAACCACTAACGAAGTGATACCTTTTGAAAGGTGTTCTCGAATATGTAGGCGCGTAACATGCAAACAGGCAGCCAGCCAGCATAATTTTTTTTATGCCTTAAAAGCTATTGCTCTGCGAATACCTGGTCATTTATCATCTCATTTTAGAGCCTAATCTACATTGAGAAACGAACCACCGCATCAACCCATTGACTTCATGATATAACGTCCAATCTAAGTGTCATACTCTCAAGTGTTAAAGTGGGCACGAAGGAATGAATACTCACACCGACAAGATGCCAATTTATTGTCATCATAAAGCGATTCGGCCGGTATTTTTGTAAGACAAGCACGAATGTGGAATACCATGGACAATACAACAGAAACAGCTTCGGGCGGCATAACGGTATCTGATAGTGCTGCACGCCGCATTCATGAAATTACAGCCGATGAGCCGTTCAATAAAATGCTCCGCCTGAGTGTTCTAGGCGGAGGCTGCTCGGGATTTCAATATAGCTTTGCCTTGGCCCCGGAACCGAAAGACGACGACACCGTTATAGAACACAAAGGTGCAAAGGTAATTATAGATTCCGTTTCTTTACCTTTACTTGCAGGCTCTCACATTGACTTCGTAGACGAACTCATTGGCTCAATGTTCCAAGTTCAAAATCCTAATGCCACAGCGGCTTGCGGTTGTGGCACCAGCTTCAGCCTGTGACACCGCCGCAGATGATGAAAATAGCAACTTGGAATGTGAACGGCATTAAAGCGCGCCTGAACACCGCTCTGCAATGGCTGACGCAGACACAACCCGATGTGGCGTGTCTTCAGGAAATCAAAAGCACCGATGAAACGTTCCCGATAGATGTTTTCGAAGACGCTGGCTATAACGTTCAAATACACGGACAGAAAGGATTTAACGGAGTTGCCCTGATGTCTAAATTTCCGCTGTCCGATATCCGCCGGGGATTGCCTGGCGGCGATGACGATCAGCAATCACGTTATATAGAAGCGCTCGTTATGGGGCCCGGCACCCCATTTCGCATCGCCTCAATCTATCTGCCAAATGGCAATCCACTTAAAACCGATAAATTTTTGTATAAACTCGGGTGGATGGAAAGGCTGGAACACCACGCCAAGAGGCTCCTGGAGGCAGAGGAGTGTACGGTTCTGGCCGGTGATTTCAATATTATTCCAGAACCCCTTGATTGTTATGAACCAGAGGCCTGGCTGGATGATGCATTGTTCCAATCCGAAAGCCGGGTTGCCTTCAGAACGTTAAAAAATCTGGGTTTTACAGACGCCCTGAGATCCTGCAACCCCAATCACAAAGTTTACACATTCTGGGACTATCAAGCGGGCGCTTGGCAAAAGAACAATGGTATCCGTATCGATCATCTGATGCTGTCACCGCAGGCTGCTGACCGTCTGACTTCTTCCGGAGTTGATAAGTATATGCGTGGCCAGGAAAAGCCATCAGACCACGTGCCTGTCTATGCAGAATTTGCGTAGGGAGACTAGCTATTCGGATGAAAGAATAATTCTATAATGCCGAATTCAGGCTTGCTTATTATTTCAGATTTTTCTGATTAAGCCAGCAATTTCAATTTACTTATCTAAAGCCTTTGCAGCGCCCGTATTGCGGTATCCACTCTCCATTGTTTCAAATTTGAGTTGAACATCCGTCTCACCAACAACACGTGCACCTTTTTCTTCAGTCTTACTCGCCATGATCTCATTTCCAGGCATAAGGCGGCGCACGGGACGACCGTCAGCACAAGCGCGTTGCGGTTCAAAATTCAAAGCATTAAGAATATCGAAACGTTCACGTGAGACGGCCCGGCCAAATTTTGCCCGCCAACTCGCCACCATACCGGTGACTTTGTTTTTCGTTTCCTCGCTGGCTCCACAAAATATATTTTGGTAGATATCTTCGATCCACAACCGGTCTTCTTGCGGTGCATTTTGAAGCGCTAATTCAATTAGAATGAGAGCCCGCGTCGGGTTGCGTTTTGTATATTGCCCTCTCCAGTTAAGATCAGCCAGGAAAGCCTGGGCGCCAGCATGCCCCTTCCGGGATAAGACACTCAGCCAATGTAAGGCAGAACGTTTCGACTGGCGCACACCATCCCCTGTGAGTTGCAGCTTAGCGAGTTCGAACTGGGCATCTTCATCGTTAAAGAACGTGGCGGAATGGTGAAAATATTCAACGGCACGTATAACATCCGCGCGCACACCAATCTCCGGCAGTCCATCACGAATATAGCGTGCGAACCGCGTCATGGCACGCGCTACAGTTGGAGCCCTACGATAGTCTGCTGGATCGGTATCAGCATAGGCCTGAATGAATTCGTGCAACAGACGAAATGCTTTCGCATGATCTGTTACAGCACTTAAGTTATTAGAATAAATGCGAGCCAAATAATAACGTGCGGGAAAAATGTTATATTTAATTGCATGTTCAAAAGCAGGAATGGCGATTTGAAAGTCGCCAGAACGATATGCCGACACCCCTTGCTGCATAGCAGCGTGAGGCGTTTTAAAATTTATTTCTGCCCTTAAGTTGGCCGGAGATGTGACAGCAAGCGCAAGCATAGCAGCCAGCATACCGAACACTTTTCCATCCAATAATTTGCTTTTGCTGCGCATTTCTCGAGCAAACTGCCTTTCCATTGAAGCCTAAGGTCTTTCCCTAAACAAACAGTATGATTTGTACTATAGAACGTAATAAGCACTAAACTCGGCAAAAGCTCATTATCTATTTGGAGCCGAAATAATATTTAAACAGCATATTTATTAAAACGCGACAGCCAAATTTCTATTTCTCATATCTTGGTTGCCACGTTCGACAATACCGTCTATTACTGCAGTTTGTGGCTCAAAAGAGGCATAGACATCAAACGCAGTTGCAAAATTGCAACGCAAAGATGCAACGTGATTTTACATCCTCACTTCTGCAATCAATTAAAGCCTTTTCCTCCGCCAGAAATAACAGTGGTGCCGGTATCGAAATGCAAGGTTAGTCATGCCTCAAGGCGTAGTTTGGGCCAGAAAGCGGAAATACAACGGCGCAACAAGTGGCAAACGGCCAAAATAAAAAGTATATCCGCGAGTACAGCGCTATGCTTTTACAGGTATGTAGCCAGAATCTGATATATCCTGCTGAATAAAGTAACTAAAGCCTGCCTTCTTGAAGGATTCGTGAACATGGAACCTGAGAAACAAGCAGCCGGACAAGAGCAATTAGAGCTATCATGGCAGCCTCCCAGAGGCCTCATAAGCCTTTCCTTTACGACTTTGTTTCTGCGCATTCTTACATTGGGCGTCTATCATTTCTGGGCTAAAACAGAAGTGCGGAAACGGATATGGTCAGCCATAAGGCTTAACGGCGAACCGCTAAGCTACACCGGCAAAGGGAAAGAACTATTTCTGGGCTTTCTAATCGCGTTTCTAGTGGTCATACTACCTGTTTTTCTATTGATTTTTGGACTGACGCTAACATTAGACCCAAGGCATTCAGCCCTAAATCTTGTCATGGCTCTGCTTTATATCGGCTTTGCATATCTTATGGGCATTGCGATCTACAGAGCGCAACGCTATCGGCTTGCCCGCACGCGCTGGAGAGGCATTCGCACCGCTTTAGATGGCAGTCCCGCAGCTTATGCCTGGACCTACTTTTGGACACTCATTCTCATACCATTTACTCTTGGCTGGATTATTCCCTGGCGAACCGCAAAGCTGCAGAGCATCATTACAAATCACACAAAATTTGGCGACCGGCCATTACGATTTACGGCAACCTCCGGACGTCTTTATGGTCCTTTCGCTTTGCTATGGGTTGGTGCGATCATCATCTATGCCACACTGTTCAGTTTCCTGGCGGAATGGTTTAGCGATGCCATACAAGCCTCACAACGTTACGGCGATCCCTTTATGCCGGGACTGGAAGATATTATGATTGTATTGACGTCGATTGTTCTGGCAGGATTTGTATTTGCGCTTGTAAGCTCATGGTATCAAGCGCGAACAATCAATCATTTCGCATCACACACGCATTTTGAGAGTGCCGCTTTTAATGGCAATCTCAATGCCCTCGGTCTTGTATGGCTGTCATTTTCAAACTTTCTCATTCTCTTGGTCGGCGCAGCAATTTTGGCCGGCCTAGCATTCGCACTGATATCTCTGTTCGTTGAAATGGACAGCTTGCGCCTGCCGGAAGGGCGCGCCGCCGCACAGGTGCTGGGCGGCCTTGCTCCGCTTGTACTTCTTATGGGCTTTTCATTGTTTTACCCGATTGTACAGGCGCGCACCGCGGGATACATTATCAAGCATCTTGAGACCTCGGGAACAGCACCTATCGCAGAGATTGTGCAATCAACTGGCGCGGATCTGAAATACGGAGAAGGTTTGGCGGAGGCTTTTGACATTGACGCCTTCTGACTTAAGCAAAAAAAGCTGGGGCGCTAAATTTTCGGACGGCCAATCAGCACGAGCCTGGCCATCCCGTGTTACGCTGGATGGCCGCGGCATCATCATTATCCGCGGCGGCGGTGAGAAAGACCTCATATGGCCATACGGCGCATTGCAAACACCAACCCCATTAACCCGTCATAGTACGGAAGCATTGGTGGCATATAAATATATGCCGAATGCACAGCTTTTCGTTGCGCATTCTGATTTTGTCACCAAGCTCGTTCAATACTCACCGCAGCTAACGCTTGCGTCACACCGTTGGCGGTGGATCAAACCGCTTCTCGTTGCATCATTACTACTTATGATAGCCATTGGTCTTGTGTGGAGCTTTAATCTCAAACCAGCAAAGACAATGGCTGGTTTCATTCCCGTAGATGCACGTCAATCGGTCGGCCGCAGCGTTATCAAAAGCTTTACAGCAAATCGCAAGGTTTGCCGATCACCCGCAGGAAGGGAAGCCCTCAACGGCCTGATGGCGCGTCTTCTGGAAGGCGTGGCAAAAACCGGCTATTTTGAGATTACAGTCGTGGACTGGAATCTGGTGAACGCATTCGCCGCGCCAGGCGGGCAGATGATCATCACAAGCGGCCTGATCCGCTCGGCCCGTTCACCGGAAGAAGTCGCAGGCGTGCTGGCACATGAAATCGGACACGGCATTGCATTGCATCCGGAAGCGGGCATGGTACATGCGCTGGGCCTGTCTGCTATTGTCGAACTCTTTACCGGAGGATCTTCGGGAACTTTATCCAGCCTGGGAACAGTCTTTCTGCAAAACAGCTACGCACGCCAGGATGAACGATCAGCAGATATGCACGCCCTGCAACTTCTTAAACAGGCACGCATTTCTCAGAGTGGTCTGGCTGAGTTCTTCCAGCGTCTTAGCCAAAGAAATAAAGGTGGCTCTCGTCGAACTGCTGCCTCAAAAGATAAATCTTTGACGCTGGAAAGCACGTTCAGCCTGCTGCGCACGCACCCTTATCCAGCTGAACGCGCACGTACCGTCCGTAATTCAAAAACTTATCCATCAACTCCAGCCTTGATGCCTGATGAATGGCGCGCATTGAAAGCAATCTGTTCTTCAGACCTATAAGCTGCGGCAAGCCTGCTCAAGAGGCGACACCGAACTGACATTTTTATTGTTATACAATGTAACGAATTCAAAAAAACTCATATTACTCGTTATGTGTAAGAGTCCGTCCTTAAAATTAGCCAGTAAAATCAACGCCTCTCAATGCTCTGCATTATTGATTGTGGGATAGTCGGCATAAAGAGAGAAGCACAACTAAGGGGGTAAATTTCATATTTACGGACCTCGCTCACTCAAGGATCTGAATCATAAGTGATTCTGATGACTCAACATTTTTACGGACAGGCTCTAAGGATGTAAAAATCCAAACCATGCGTCATGCTTTGGAGAAACAAGGGGTCGCGAATGGGCAAAGCTAGACGCACTATTATTATTACAATCGTTTTGAGCAGCATTGCCCTTCTTTATCTGGCCGCACCATTCTGGACGGCCTGGCAAATTCATACTGCGATCAAAAATAACGATACCGCAACACTCCAGGCGAAAATAGACTGGCCAAGTGTGCGCACATCGCTGCGTCAATCCATCGTCAATCATTCGGACTTGTTGCCAACCACCTCAGCAACCAATGATTTCATCCAGCCCACGCTTTGGCAACGCATTAGACATGTGGTTGGCAACAATATGCTAGACCACTTCATGAACCGCTATATCACTGCCGAAGGGCTGCCGTTGCTTTATCGCGGAAGACGTCAGGCAAGACGCCTCACGCGGGCCAACGCAAACACGCATGCGACGTTAGAAAAACAAACCATATTCACGCTTTCAAGGCGTTTAACTCACGTCCAACTCAAAACTCTGAACAAGCTCGAATTTGGATTTTCAATCCGTGAGCTACATAATCGAAAATTGGTTGTCAGCCTCCAACGCTATGGCCTGGAATGGAAGCTCTCACGCCTTCTAATCGCGCCGGGATCAAAACACATAAAAAACAATCAGATCACCGCAGATGACGGACGCATTAAGGCCGGCCTCAACCCGGACGATGAGTATCATGATCCCGGTATCATCAATCAATACGAAGACGAAGCTGAACAACACGCCGGTGATTTCCGGCACGGCCGACTTTCACGGTAGAGATAGAACAATATCTGCACACAAGAAGATACGCGCCCGCGCATAACTGGCTCCGCCCTTGACTGGCATTGTCGTGAACGCGTTACGACCAGCCGGCATACGCATCCCTGCGCAACACCACAGGAAGCATCTCCGGCAAATCCTCAGCAATCAGGCCCGGACCAAATTCACGAGCGCATTCGCCGTGCAACCACACCCCGGCGCATGCAGCTGAGAATACACTGCGCCCCCTTGCCATTTCACCAGCAATCATACCTGCCAGCACGTCTCCACTGCCAGCCGTTGCAAGCCATGGCGGTGCATTGGCCGCAATTGCGGCCGAGCCTTCGGGTGCGGCGATGACCGTATCAGGCCCTTTGAGAACAACGACAGCGCCGGATTTTTCCGCAGCGGTACGTGTACGTTGAAGTTTATCCCCATTGATGTCCGGAAATAAACGTGCAAACTCTCCCTCATGGGGTGTTAAAACCATGCGCGGAGCACGCTTATGCTCTTCAATTGAAGTCCGGCTCTGCATCTTAATAAGCTTGAAAAGCTGGACCGGGTCATCTGCAAAAGACATCAGCGCATCCGCATCAAGCAATATTCTTAGACGGCGGTTGGAAACAGTCTTGAGCGCGATCTCAACCATCTCTTGCGTCGCAGTCCCGACACCAGCTGCCGGGCCAAGAACCAATGCATTGATGCGGTCATCTCTGAGAATTGCGGCCAATCCCGGCGCACCATCGAAAGGCGCAATCATAATTGCTGTCAGATGCGCTGCATGGGCTGCGATAGCGCTCTTTGGGCTTGCAACGGTTACCAGACCTGACCCGGCTCTCAATGCGGCCCGCGCTGCCAACCGCGCTGCACCGGTCTGATAAAAACGGCCGGAAACAACTACAACATGACCATTGTCATACTTATGCATGTGGTGTTCAGAGCAATGCCGAACAGCGTCGTGCGCGGTTATCAGATTCAAGCTTGGCGTGTCACTGGATAAAACACAATCTTCTGCAATTAACGGGACGGCGCTGCCAGCATCATTCTGCGGCCCGCGCAGTACACTGCCCGGTATGCCAATATCCTCAAGGACGATTTGGCCACACACCTGCCTGCCAGGATACAGCACATGCCCCGGCTTGAGACGAAAAAATGTGACTGTTTTCATAGCCTTTACAGCCAGATGCCCGATCGGCTGGCCGGTATTTCCATCAAGGCCGCTTGGAACGTCAACCGCCAACACCAGCGTATTGGTATTGGTATTGGTATTCAGCAATTCCACGATATCCGCCGCGCTGCCGGAGAGGGGCCGCGACAAACCAGCCCCGAATAGTGCGTCAATCACCAGACAGCCATCTGCAATATATTGCCCAGACTGCTCAATTGGGCCAATTGCTCCCCGTGCTGCCCAGGCAGCAGCCATATGTGCGGCATCACCAGAAAGTTTTTCCGCTTCTCCAGCGAGGAACACCTCAACCTTATAACCGCGATCATAAAGTAACCTGGCGGCAGCAAACCCATCGCCGCCATTATTTCCCGGCCCGCAAAGAATAATAATGCGGCAATCCTGCTTATGTTGCCCAAGCATTTTTATTGCTGTCCGGGCCACAGCCTTTCCAGCCGCCTCCATTAACGTCATGCCACACACGCCCGCCTTGACAGCAAGCCTGTCTGTGGCTGACATTTGTTCTGTTGTCAGCAGCTCCTTGCACAGTCCAAAGTCGCGGACGGATATCATTTTAAAATACTACATCCTCAAAATGATCGTTTTTGCTATCGAAGATGCTGCTCTACCTTAACTATAAGCACATAAAATAGACAGTAGACTTCATGATATTTAGGTTTGTTGCAACAAGCTTTAAAACTCCAATTCTCCTTAATTTCTCCGCCAAAGACAGCTTGATGCGACATTTTTGCCTTGCATGCGAGAGTCGTTGCTGAAATTTTATGCAGATTGCACAAAAAATAATGACTTGCATACCAAAGTCATAACAGCATCCACAAAGGTCAATATATATAGTCCAACTAAATCATGTATTTACATTTTTTATTAATTTTTGGCACGGCGCATGCTTTCGTACACGGGTGGTGTCAGCGCATAATCCTTGTGCTAAAGTGCCCTTGTCCATAGTGGGTTGTAAGAAACGGAGGATAACTTGATGAAAAAGATCGAAGCGATCATAAAGCCGTTCAAGCTCGACGAAGTGAAGGAAGCGCTGCAAGAGATTGGGCTGCAGGGCATCACAGTCGTCGAAGCGAAGGGATTTGGCCGCCAGAAGGGCCATACTGAGCTTTACCGCGGAGCTGAATACGTCGTTGATTTTCTACCGAAGGTGAAGGTAGAGATCGTCGTTACAGATGACCAGGTCAGCAAAGCTGTTGAAGCGATACAGAAAGCCGCTAAAACAGGCCGCATTGGCGACGGCAAGATGTTCGTTTCTAATGTAGAAGATGCCATTCGTATCCGCACGGGTGAGACTGGATCTGACGCGGTTTAACCAGCCGCAGTGGCGATATAAGCCGCAAGACGCAAGTTTGGCGACATGATCGCTCTCGTTCATGTCGCCTTTTTCTGCCATTTGGCAAATTTTATCAATCGCAACGGTAAAACAACGGAGTTATCATGACGACACCTGCCGATCTGGTTAAATCCATTAAGGAAAACGACATCAAGTTCGTTGATTTCCGCTTCACTGATACGCGCGGTAAAATGCAGCACGTCACATCTGACTCCGCCGTTGTAGATGAGGAAATGTTCGCAGAAGGCTATGCATTTGACGGCTCTTCTATTGCCGGCTGGAAAGGCATCGAAGCATCGGACATGCTTTTGATGGTAGAACCGAGTTCTGCGCACATCGATCCATTCTTTGCACAGAAGACAATGGCCGTTTTCTGTGATGTGGTTGAGCCCACAACAGGCGAACTTTATTCACGTGACCCACGCGGCACAGCAAAAAAAGCTGAAGCCTACGTCAAATTCACCGGTATCGGCGACACCGTCTTCTTTGGCCCTGAAGCTGAATTCTTTCTGTTCGACGATGTAAAGTTCCGCGCGGATCCTTACAATACAGGCTTCAAGCTTGATTCAACCGAACTGCCTACAAATTCTGACAAAGACTATGAAATGGGCAACATGGGCCACCGCCCACGCACAAAAGGCGGTTACTTCCCTGCTCCTCCAATCGATAGCTGCCAGGACATCCGTTCTGAAATGCTTTCAGTCATGTCTGAAATGGGCGTTGCAACAGAAAAGCAGCATCACGAAGTGGGCGCAGCACAGCATGAACTTGGCATCAAGTTTGATACTATGGTCACCATTGCTGACCACCTGCAAATCTACAAGTATGCCATCCACAACGTTGCCCAGGCTTATGGCAAGACAGCAACGTTCATGCCAAAGCCTGTCTTCGGTGACAACGGTTCTGGTATGCACTGCCACCAGTCAATCTGGAATAACGGCGAGCCTGTCTTTGCTGGTAACCAGTATGCTGACCTGTCTGAAACATGCCTGTACTACATCGGCGGTATTCTGAAGCATGCGAAAGCCATCAACGCTTTCACAAACGCATCTACCAACTCCTACAAGCGCCTGGTACCAGGTTATGAAGCTCCGGTCCTACTGGCTTACTCAGCCCGTAACCGTTCAGCATCCTGCCGTATCCCATACACAATGTCACCAAAAGCGAAGCGTATTGAAGTTCGCTTCCCAGATCCGACAGCCAACCCATATCTCGCTTTCGCTGCGATGCTGATGGCTGGTCTTGACGGCATCCAAAACAAAATCCACCCAGGCGACCCAATGGATAAGAACCTCTACGATCTGCCGCCAGCAGAACTCGCAGAGATCCCAACCGTTGCAGGCTCACTGCGTGAAGCTCTGCAGAACCTTGATGCAGACCGTGCGTTCCTGAAAGCAGGTAACGTGTTCACTGACGACCTCATCGACGCCTACATCGAACTGAAAATGGAAGATGTTGAGCGCACAGACATGACACCACACCCTGTTGAATTCGACATGTACTACTCTGTCTAATCGATTTGTGGGTCTATACAAAACCTGTCAAAGGCGGCTTTCAAGCCGCCTTTTTTGTTAGAATTAATAAAGCTTCAAAGAACCGCGAACGCTTCGCATGCATTGCCCTTGCAGCAGACGTCCTGTAAGTTTTCAGAATGGCGAAAAAATCTGACACAGGTACACGCATCCGGCAGGATGACAAAAAGCTCATACAGGTCCGCGGTGCCCGTGAACATAATCTCAAAAATGTTGACCTAACGATCCCACGCGATGCTCTTATCGTGTTTACGGGGCTATCCGGATCTGGCAAATCATCTCTGGCGTTCGATACAATCTATGCCGAAGGCCAGCGCAGATATGTTGAAAGCCTATCGGCCTATGCGCGTCAGTTTCTTGAAATGATGCAAAAGCCAGATGTCGATCACATCGAGGGGCTTTCTCCCGCCATTTCAATCGAGCAAAAAACAACGAGCCGCAATCCGCGCTCAACTGTCGGCACAGTTACTGAGATTTACGATTATTTACGTCTGCTTTTTGCACGTGTCGGCGTCCCTTATTCACCAGCCACAGGCCTGCCGATCGAGAGTCAGACTGTTACCCAAATGGTTGACCGGATCATGGAGCTGGACGAAGGAACGCGGCTTTATCTGCTGGCGCCGATTGTCAAAGGCCGCAAGGGCGAATTTCGTAAAGACCTCGCTGAATTGATGCGCAAGGGCTTTCAACGCGTTAAAATCAACGGTGAATTTCACGAAATTTCTGACGCGCCCAAGCTCAACAAAAAATTCAAACATGACATTGATGTCGTGATCGACCGGCTCGTCGTACGAGAAGACATCGCCACGCGCCTTGCAGGCTCGATTGAAACGGCTTTGGAGCTTGCCGACGGCATTGCAGTCGCCGAGCTTGCCGACAAGCTCCTACCGGCATCCGCAACAAAAGGCGCCAACAAATCAAAAAACGACACACACGAGCGCATCGTTTTTTCATCACGCTTTGCCTGCCCTGCATCCGGCTTTACGATCGATGAAGTTGAACCGCGCCTTTTCTCGTTCAACTCACCAGCCGGCGCCTGTCCAGACTGCGACGGCCTCGGCACAGAGTTGCAATTCGAACCAGACCTTGTCATTCCCAATAGCGATCTGTCTTT
The DNA here is from genome assembly GCA_964449195.1 of uncultured Filomicrobium sp. Lineage (GTDB taxonomy): Bacteria > Pseudomonadota > Alphaproteobacteria > Rhizobiales > Hyphomicrobiaceae > Tectiglobus. The sequence goes on along the minus strand of CAYUYL010000008.1, from coordinate 7,627 downwards.
GCAAGATGGGGCCATTCAGCCCTGGGCCAAGACGGGCACCACCTCGCCATATTACGAGCAGACCCTCAAAGCCCTGGCCCGGCATTTCAAAGTCAAAATGACAACGCCTTGGAGCAAATTACCGGCTGACGCGCAACAAGCCATCCTGTTTGGCACCGGAGCAAACGAGATAACGTTCGTCTATGAAGATGGTGTCCGAAAATATCAAACCAAGAAACCGTTTGAAGGTGTCATCCGCAACATAGAGCGGCGTTGGCGTGAAACCGAAAGCCAGTGGGTGCGCGACGAACTGGCCCGCTACCAGGGGCACCATCCCTGCAAAACATGCAATGGTCATCGTCTAAAACCGCAGGCATTATGCGTGAAAGTGGGCGACAAGCATATTGGCGAAATCTCAGATCTATCAATCCGCCGGGCCGGCACCTGGTTTGAGGAGCTCCCTCAAGCATTTTCCAAAAAACAGTCTGAAATTGCAACGCGCATTCTCAAGGAAATCAAGGAGCGCCTAAAAT